>DATLEB010000047.1:0-11701 GCA_035525615.1 Kofleriaceae bacterium
GCGCGAGTCGCGCGAGGCCGCGGCGGGTCGAGACCCACGACGCGTCGCTGGCGCGCACGACGCCGGTGACGTCCTTGCCGGGCAAGCCGGCGACGGTCTCCCACGCGCCGCCCATGCCGTCGCTCACGCGCAGGCCTTCCTGCGTCGAGGCGAACAGCTTGTCGCCGGACCACACCAGGCCGCCGGGGTTGACCCAGCCGGCGCCGACGCGCGTGGCCGAGGCCAGGTCGTCGAGATCGAAGCGCACGACGCCGCCCTTGTAGCCGCCGATCCACACCGCGCGGCCGCGCGGCGCGATGGCCATGACCCAGTCATCGTCGAGGTGGCCGGTGGCCATCGACATGCGCTTCCACTCGGCGCCGCGCGCGGTCTTGCCCTCGGCGGTGCTCGGGCCGCGCCACACGCCCGTGGTCGTGCCGAGCCACAGCAGGCCGTCCGCGTCTTCGCCGACGGCCCACACGTTGCCGATGTCGGTGCCCGCCGGGCCCACCGGCACGACGCGGCCGTCACCGACGATCGCCGCGCCGGTCGAGGTTCCGGCGATCACGCGACCGTCACGCAGGCGCGCGAGCGACAGGACCCCGCGGCCGGGCAAGCCGTCTCGCCGCGTCATGCGCGCGACGTCCTTGTCCTCGGGACCGTCGAGCACCATCAGGCCCGCCGCCGTCGCGACCCACACGCGCGACGCCGTCGACGCTCCCGTTCCTGTTCCCGTGCCCGTGCCCGCGCCCGTGCGCGGCTCGACGAGCAGCGCGTTGATGCGTCCGTCGAGCTCGGGATGCGCGACCGCGCGCCAGCCGTCCGCCTTCGCGTCTCGCACCGCGAGCCCCTTGTCGAACGTGCCGACCCACAGGCGCCCGTCACCGTCGACGGCCATCGCAGACACGTCGTTCGACGGCGGCCCCGCCGTGCGCGCGGCCTCGATCCAGATCGCGCCGAACTTCGGCCGCAGCCACAAGCCATCCAATCCACCCGCGCACGAGGCTCCATCGTGCTCGTTCACCGCCTGCGCGAGCGCGAGGCCACGCGGCGCCCCGTCGAGCCGCACCAGCCGGCCGCGATCGACGCGCTCCAGGCCCGAGCCGAGCCCCGCCACCACGATCTCGCCGTTGACGCGCGTGACGTGCGTGAGCTGGCCCCCGCCGATGCGCCGCAGGCCGGCCGCGTCCTTCACGAACAGGCCATCCGTCGTCGCGACCCACAGCCGCGCACCCGCGCCACCCGCAGCATCCGCACCATCCGCGGGCTCCGCGAACAACGACGTCACACCCGTCGACGCGTGCGCGTCGTCGAGCGCGACCGCCTCCATCCGCCCCGCGCGCATCACGAACAAGCCTCCCGCCGTCCCCGCCCACAGCTCACCACCGTGCGACGCCACCGCCGCGACTCGCGCCCTCGCGCCCGACGCTCCCCCGCGCGCACCGCCCTTGAACGGCACCGCCGTCCCCGCGCCGCGCGCGCCGAGCTTCACGACACCACCGCCCGTCGCCGCGTACATCGCACCGCCGTGCCGCACGACATCGTGCATCGCAGCGCCCGCGACCAGGCGATCCACCACGATTCCATCGCCGACCACGTGCACCCTGGCACCGCCACCGTCGGTGCCGATCCACCATCCCGCGCCCGCGCCCGCGCCCGCGCCCGCGCCCGCGCCCGCGCCGCCACCGTCTCCGTCGCGCACCACCGCCTCCACCCGCGTCCCCGGCAGGCCGTCGCGCATCGTCCACACCGCCGTCTGCCGACCGCGCGCGTCCACGCGCACCAATCCGCCACCGGTCCCGACCAGCGCGCCGCCGCCTCCGCCGCTCTCCGGTGCGCACGCCCGCACCTCGTCGGTGTTCGTGTGCACGACGAGCGCGGCCGCTGCGATGTACGCCGCGAGCATCACTGACCGACCACCAGCTCCATCGCGGCCTGGTTCAGCGCGTGGTCACGCACCACCACACGCAGCGCGGTCCCCGTCGTGAGCTGCCCCGTCTTCCACTCGCCCTCGAACTTGCCCCACGACGACTGCGCCAGCATCAGGATCTCGCCGCCCGGCAGCACCACCTCGACGCGGTCCGCGTCCTTCCGCCGCGAGCCGTCGGCGCTCGCCTGCTGGCGCGCCGTGATCCGGTAGCCGTCACCGGTCCACGTGGCCGTCAGCTTCATCACCGGCGCCACCGTGTCGACCGTGTAGCCGAGGTGCAGCACCTCCACATGGCCGTCCGCGTGCGTGATGCTCACGCGCGCCTGGTAGTCGCCGTCCGGCGTGTCCTTGTCGATGAGGAACCGCACCATCCACGCGTCCACGTCGCGATCCCACTCGGCGACCTTGGTCTCGCCCCAGGGGAACGTCACGATCACGCGCTGCGCGTCGCGCGGCGCCGGGATCTTGATCTCGGGGTCGCCCGGCTGGATCTCGTCCGGCGACAGGCTCGCCTCGCGCGCACCGAGCGTGTCGAGGTCGCCGCCGGTCACCTGCGGCGCCTGCGCCAGCGCGAGCTTCTCCGCTTCTTCCTTCTGCTTGCGCTCGATGTCGTGGAGCTTGTAGGCCTCCTCGCTCTCGAGCACGAGCAGCGACGTGTAGCGCGACAGCACGCCGAAATCGCGGCTCGCCTTCACGATGACGTCCTTCTCGAGCCCCGCGGCCTCGAGCGCCGCGATGTGGTGCACGGCCCAGCGGCGCGCGACGCCCACGGTCTCGACCGCGCCCGCGAGCTCGACCTTCTGCGACACGGGCTTGCCTGCCACATCGCCCGTCAGCATCAACGCGCCCGGCACCGGCGCGCCCGCCGGCGTGTGCACGATCGCCACCATCTCGTCGCCGTCCCACAGGGTCGTCGCCGACGACGGGTAGATCGTCCCGCCCGCTTCACCCGTGACCACGGCCACGCGCGCATTCCGCACGCGCGCCGCGTCACCACCGTGCGCCGCAGCCAGCGCGAAGCGCGCGGCCTCGATCGGACGGCGCACCATCATGGCGCGCCCACCGCTCGCACCGGCGAGCTCCGCCCACAGCTCGCTCGACGCGCCCTTGCCGACGAGCGCCGCATGGATCGGCGCGTGGATCGCCGCCGCCGCGGTCGCGAGCGGCGCCTTGCCGAGCTCGCCCCACGTGGGCACGCCGTCGCCGATGTAGATGACGTCGGTCGGCTCGAGCGCCGCCGCCGCCGCCAGCGCCGCGCCGATGTCGCTCGCGCCATCCGGCTCGATCTGATCGACGAACGCGACGGCGTCGGTCACGGCGGTCGCGCTGGGCGCCACCATCTCGGCCGCATGCGCCGTCACACCCACGTCGCTGGCGAGCACCACGAAGCGGTCCTCCGGGCGCAGCTCGCCCAGCGTCGTCTTCAGGAGCTCGATCTGCAGCGGCCGGCCCTCGAGCGACGACCGCGACGTGTCGAACACGAACGCGATCGTGCGCGGGCCGTGCGCCACGGTCGCCGCGCCGCCGAACAGCGACGGATCCGCCGCCACGCGCACCGCGGTGTACGTGCCGTCGGTCTTCACCTCGCGCATCACCGGCGCGATCGTCGTCGCCACCGGCACGCTCACGTCGAGACCGCTCTTCACGTCGGTCTCCTTCGCGGCGATCTTCCCATCCACCGTGACCGTCAGCGTGCCGATCGTCGTCGACGCCGCGCCGTCCTCGGGGAACCCGACCATGTAATCGTAGGTCCAGCCGTCGGCGTCGCGCGCCAGCGGCGTCGTGTAACGAATGACGACGCGCTTCTCGGCCGCGGCCTCGATGGGGAACACGCGCAGCTTGAACCAGTTGCCCTGCTCCCACTCGAGCAGCGCCGGGTCCTGCATCTCGTCGACGATCTTCTCGTACACGGCGCGCGCCTTCTCGCGCTCGACGATCTCGCCCTCCATCATGCGGCCCGAGATCTCCATCGCCATGCCGGTCAGCACGGCGCCGTCGGGCACCGGGAAGCGGAACGTGCCTTCGCGCGCCTCCGCGGACGGGTTGAAGAAGACGTGCTCGACCTCGGTCATCGCGAGGTCGCCGGCCGTCTTCACGCGTACGTCGAGCTTGCGCAGCGCGAGCGGCTCGCTCTTGCTCTCGGAGGTCGCGCGCGCCTCGAGGCTGCCCACGCCGCTGCCTTCGTCGTCGTGTTCGAGCACCAGGCTCCAGTCGGCGAGCTCGGGGCGCGCGCCGGTGGCGAGCACCGCGGTGGTGCCGTCCTTGCGCGCGCCGAGGAGCACGTCGCCGGTGATGTCGAGCATGCCGTCGCGGCTCGCCACGGTGACGGGGATCGCCGCCGCCGAGCGCCGCAGACGGACCTTGCCGGCGAGCGCCTCGATGAACACGCCGCCGTCGTCCTGGCCGAGGCGCACGTGCGAGCCGGCGCGCAGCCACAGCCGGCCGGCGGCGTCGCCGTGGCCGAGCGAGACCACCGCGCCGTTGCGCGTGACCTCGATCTCGCGCACCGACGCCATCGTCATCCCCGCGGTCAGCGGCTTCCAGTCCTGGTCGTTGCCGGTGCGCACGCGGACCACACCGCGCGCCTTCAGCAGCTCGACCGGCAACCGCATCGGAGCCGACGGGGCGTGGGTACGCGCGCTGCCGCCGTGGTCGGCGGTGCGGCTGTCGCGGGAATCGCCGCACGCCAGGAGCGTGGCGGCGGCAAGCAACGTGATCGACTTCAGGTTCGTGCGCGGGCTCATCGCGAGCCTCCTTTGTTAGCGAACTTCGATGCGTGCGACGGTGACGGTGTCGTCCTTCGCGAACAGGCGATAGGGCAGGGTGTGGCGCTGCTCGGTGGGTTTGCCCTCGTCGAGCACGACCACCACCTCGCCGCGCGCCTCGGAGATGTTTCCGCGCCCGACGCCGAAGTAGTTCACCTGCACGAGGTACGTGCCGGCCTTGGCATGCGGCGCCGTGTAGCTCTCGGGGCCATACCCCGTGGTGATGTCGTCGTAGAGCGCGTCGCCGAGCGCGCCCTGCTTGTGCGAGTAGAAGACGCGCTCGCCGGTCGGGTTGGTGACCCAGAGATCGACGTCGCTGCGATCGGTGTCCCAGGTCAGGTAGATCTTGATGTCGTTCTCGGTGCCGCCCGAGAGGCGCAGCTCGGCGATCTTCTTCTCCATCGCCGCCGTCTCGCTCGGCGTGTCGCGCGCGAGCTGGTGATAGACCTGCGCGAGGCGCTGGCGCGCCGGATAGCGCACGGCCTCCGGCGTCGCGTCGTCGGCGACGATCTTCTCGAGCCGCTCGCGCGCCTCCGCGGCGCGCCCCATGCGCTGCGCCACGTCGGCGAGCTCGAACGCCAGGCGGCGATCGTTCGGCGACAGCGTGGCCGCCGCCGTGAGGCGCTCGTACGCGGCCTCGAGATCGCCCGACTGCTTGAGCGCGCTGGCGAGCGCACGCTGCGCGCTGGCGTCGCCGGGCAGGAGCTCCACCACGGCCGAGTACGCGCGACGCGCCTGCGCGCGCTGACCCTGCTCGGCGTAGAGGTCACCGAGCAGGCGCACGACCACGAGGTTGTACGCGTCGACCGTGCGCCACGCGCGCGCGGCGGTGACGGCCTCGTCGAGCTTGCCGGCGCGCTTCAACCCCCGCACGAGCGCGAAGCGCGCCGTGCGATCCTTGGGATCGGTCGCGACCGCCGCGCGCAGCTTGGCGAGATCGTCGGCGCCGACCGCGGCGCGAGCGTTGGCCGGCTCGCGATCGCCCTCGACCAGGGACAAGCGCGCAGCCGGCCGGGGCGTGGCCGCGGCTTGCGTCGCCGCCACCGCCAGGGCGGCGGCGAACAGCACGAACGGAAGCTTCCTCATGGACGCCATGCAATTGCACCGGCGGTGCCAGGGTGAAACCCGGCGCACAACGGGCACTTGGCGCACGGCGTGGGCGCCGCGACACGGTAGGCTGTGGGCCATGAGCACCAGCCGCGAAGGGCAAACATGAGCCAGGGAAAAGTCAGCCGGGAGCGCCGCGGTCACGTCCTGCTCATCGGTCTCGACCGCACAGCCAAACGTAACGCGTTCGATCTCCCGCTGTGGGACGACCTCTGCCGCGCGTACGGCGAGCTCGAGCGCGATCCCGAGCTGCGCGTCGGCGTGCTCTTCGCGCACGGCGATCACTTCACGGGCGGGCTCGATCTGCCGTCGTGGGTGCCGGTGTTCTCGTCGGGCAAGTGGGCCATCCCGGCGGACGGTATCGATCCGCTCGGCCTCACCGGCCCGCGCATCTCCAAGCCGATCGTGTGCGCGGTGCAGGGCATCTGCCTGACCATCGGCATCGAGCTCCTGCTCTCGACCGACATCCGCATCGCCGCCGACTCGGCGCGCTTCGCGCAGATCGAGATCAAGCGCGGCATCTATCCGGTGGGCGGCGCGACGCTGCGCTTCCCGCGCGAGGTCGGCTGGTCGAACGCCATGCGCTGGCTGCTCACCGGCGACGAGTTCCCGGCGACCGAGGCGCATCGCATGGGCATGGTGCAGGAGGTCGTGCCGCACGGCGCCGAGCTCGGCATGGCCGCGGCGATGGCGGAGCTCATCGCGGCGCAGGCACCGCTCGGCGTCTACGCGACGCTGGCGTCATCGCGCGGAGCGATTCCGGCGGCGGAGCACGCGGCGGCGGCGAAGCTGATGCCGGACCTCGTGCCGCTCATGGGGAGCGAGGACGTGCAGGAAGGTCTGCGCGCGTTCACCGCGCGGCGGCCGGGGAACTTCCGCGGCCGCTGAACAGCGCGCGCAGTCGCGCGACCAGCGGTTCGAGGCTCTCGGCGGCGACGCCCTCGAGCGACGGATACTCGCGGCGCGTGACGAGCAGACCGACCAGCTCGACGATGAGGTCCTGCTCGCCGGCGGGCAGCTTCGTGACGAGCGCGCCGATCCACGAGTCGGGGTTGCGCGCGCGTGCGCGTCCCTGGCGGGCGGCCTCGAGCTCCGCCTCGAGCCGCTTGAGATCGTGCTCGAGCGCCTGGTTGCGGGCAAAGAGCGCGTCGGTGTCGTCGCGGTAGCTCACCGCGTGAGGATAGCCGACGCGCGGGCGTCACCCAGACGACTGGAAGACGACTAGAAGTCGCTGCCGAGCGTGCGCAAGCGCATCATCGTGGTCTCTCCAATGCCAGCCGTGCTCGCGACCAGCGACAGGCTCGTCCACGTGCGCCCGCCGACGACGAGCGACTGCGGGCTGCCCGTGATGCCGGCGGCCGAGAGCTGCGCCGGCGTCGCCAGGTTGGCGGCGCGCAGCGAGGCGGCGAGCTGCGCCTCCGTGAAGCCGACGCCGTCGAGGTACGTGACGCCGGTCGGGCACGCGCGCGTGCGATCGTTCTTGTAGTAGCGCGTGTACGGCGGCGGCGTGGCGGGCCTCGGCACGGCGACGATCAGGAACGGCCGCGAGCGGCGCGCCGCGCAGTTGCCGTTCTGCTCGAGCGACGTGGTCACCATGACGGTGAGCCCGGTCGACGAGATGCGGACCGAGTCGATGCGCGCCATGAAGCCGGGCGCGAGCTCCGCGATGTTCGCCGAACCGGGCGCATAGAACACGGCCCACTCGCGCGAGAAGTCGATGCCCGGGTTCTCCATGCCGAGCGCCTCCTCGAGCGCGGCCTCGGTGCGGAACACGCGGCGGACCTCGGTGCGGATCGCCGCCGACGGCACGAACTGCTCGCCGGGCAGGAAGCGCAGCGGGAGCGTGGTCGCGCTGTCGTCCTTGCCGTCGCTCGCGTCTCGCGTGGCGGCGGGGTCGTCGCCGGCGACCTCGCCGACCTCGTCATCGGCTACGTCCTCGGCGTCGACCGCACAGGCCGACGCCGCCAGGGCCATCGCGATTGCCATTAGCGCGCGCATGGCCGCTCTCTCAGCAACCGTCGGGCCGATCGCAAGTGCGCGAACTCCTTGTGCGCCGGCGCCGCCCGCCTGTCGTCGCCACCGACATGGCCGCCTCCCTGTCCAGGCCGCAGTCACCCCGTCGGCACCCGTGGCGATGCGGTCCCTTCTGATAAGGTGTCGCGTCCAATCGATGGGACGTCGTGAACAGCTCGTTGGCCTGCTGCGCCGTAGTGGCGGGCTCTCTGCCGTCCTCTCGGCGCGCGCGCGGCTGCGGCTGCCCGTGCTGTCGATCCTGACGTATCACCACGTCTGCGATCCGGGCGCGGACTACCGCTTCGATCCCGAGACCGCCGACGTCACGCCGGCGCAGTTCCGCCGCCACATGGAGCTGGTGAAGCGGCACTTCAGCGTCATCGGCGTCGACGAGATGCTGGGCGCGCTCGACGGCGCGAAGCTGCCGCCCAACCCGTGCCTCATCACGTTCGACGACGGCTACCGCTCGAACCTCGACGTGGCGCTGCCGGTGCTCACCGAGCTCGGGCTGCGCGCGGTGTTCTTCATCGCGACCAGCTTCGTGAGCGAGCGGCGCCTCTACTGGTGGGACCGCGTCGCGTACATCGTGGCGAGCAGCACGCGCGCGTCGCTCGAGCTCGCGTATCCGCGGCCGATGACGATCGCGCTGCGCGACCAGGCCGCCGCGCGCGCCGCGCTCGTGAAGGTCATCAAGGACGAGCCGGGGCTCGACCTCGAGCGCTACCTCGTCGAGGCCACGGCCGCCGCCGGCGTGCCGTGGTCGCGCGCCATCGAGCGCGCGCTCGCCGACGAGCTGATCATGACGTGGGACGAGGTCCGGCGGATGCGCGACGCGGGCATGGACATCGAGTCGCACTCGCGCGGCCATCGCGTGCTGCAGACCCTCGACGCCGCCGGCCTGCGCGACGAGCTCGACGGCGCGCGCGACGACCTGGCGCGCGAGATGGGGACCCCGTCGCGCGTCATCGCGTATCCGGTCGGCCGCACCATCGCGCCGTTCCCGAAGGTGCGCGAGGCCGTCGCCGCCGCCGGCTACCAGTGCGGCCTCACCAACGCGAGCGGCGTGGTGCCGCTGTGGAAGCGCCTCGACCGCCTGGATGTCGGCCGCCTCGCCGTCGACCGCCACATCTCCGACGACATGTTCCTCGCACAGCTCGCCATTCCTCAGCTCGGGTACCAGCGCCAATGAGCGCCGCCGGCGCGAAGGCACAACAATGATCAGAGAGATAACGGGACAGATCCGCGGCACGGTCAACGACCTCCGCTCCGCCATCTCGACCGCGCGCAAGGGCGACGTGCGCGGCGCCGTCAACGAGCTCGTGCGCCGCACGTGGATGAAGTACGCGCTGCGCGGCGTGAAGCAGAACGACAACCACGAGCGCCTCGACCTCGCGTACAGCGTGGCCGATCCGTGGCACATGGATTCCGAGCAGGAGCGTCATCGCTTCGCCGAGACCAACCAGGTGATCCGCGACAAGGTGGCGCCGCGCGTCGGCTCGATCCTCGAGATCGGCTGCGGCGAGGGCCACCAGAGCGAGGCGCTGCGCGAGCTGTGTGACGCGCTCACCGGCATCGACGTCTCGCCCAAGGCGATCGAGCGCGCGAAGCGCCGCCTCCCCGACGCGGCGTTCTCGTTCGCGTCGGGCGACCTCTTCGCTCAGCCGTGGGTCGGCGAGCGCGGCCGCTTCGACGTGGTCACGGCGTGCGAGGTCATCTACTACATGAGCGACCGGCCGAAGTTCCTCGAGACCATCGACCGCCTCGGCAAGCACTGCGTGGTGACGTACTTCTCGCCGGCGGCGCGCAAGGTCGAGGCCGAGTGCCTGGCGATGCCCGGCGCGCAGAAGACCAGCTTCACGTTCGGCGAGACCGAGTGGACCGCCGTGTGGTGGAAAGGCGCGGCCGCGCGCTAGATCCAGCCGCGTCAGCCGCGGGCCGGGCGTAGCCGGCGGCGCGCGCGCACGGCGGAGTTCTTGGCGACGTCGACGCCGAGCCGCGCCAGCTCGGTGACGTCGGTGCGCGAGCGCGCGTGACGTGCGGCCTTGCCGGCGAGCGCGAGCGCGTCGGCGAGCGCGCCGTCGCCCCACAGCAGGCCGCGCGCGTTGCGCGTGTACGCCCAGAACAGCGCGGCGTCTCGGTCGGCGCGTGTGGCGGCGTCCGGGTTCGCCCGCACGAAGCCCTCGATCACCTCGAGGTAATCGGTGTTGGTGCGCGAGAGCGCCGACAGCCCCTGGTGGCCGCGCATCGCGCGCGTGAGCACCTCGGGGATGACGGCCTCCTGATACTTCAAGGCGACGCGCAGGTGAAAGTCGAGATCCTCGGCGGTGCGCAGCTTCCGGTCGAACCCGCCGACCGTCTCGAACACCTCGCGGCGCAGCATCGCCGACGCGGGCGCGAGCGCGGGATTGCGCAGCACGTGGCGCAGCACCCAGCCGTCCTCGGGGATGAACTCGCGGCGGCGGAAGATCTCGAACCCCTTGCGCTGCTCGTCCATGCGCTCGACGTCGGTGATCACCATGCCGATCTCGCGCCGCGCCTCGAGCAGCTCGACCTGCCGCGCGATCTTGGTCGGCAGCCACTCGTCGTCGTCGTCGAGCAGCGCGACGTAAGCGCCGCGCGCCGCCTTCATCCCGAAGTTGCGCGCCTCCGAGACCCCGCCGTTCTCCTTCTTCAGGTAGCGCACGCGCGAGCCGAACTCACGCGCCAGCACGGCCTCGGTGTCGTCCTTGCCGCCGTCGTCGACGACGATGATCTCCAGCGCCTCGGCCGGATACGTCTGTGCGATGGCCGTCCCGACGGCGATGCGCACGAACCCGGACCGGTTGTAGGTCGGGATGACAGCAGAGACCAGCGGCGTGGCCACGCCGGGATTCTGCTACAAATGGGACGCTCATGTCCGCCGTCGCGTCGATCAAGACCAACGCCGCGCCCGCCGTGAAGCGCGCGCTCTACTACAGCGGCGCCCTCGACGCGTACCACCGCGCGCGCAACCGGGACCGCCTGACGGTGATCATGTTCCACCGCGTGCTGGCGCCGACCGACCCGCGCTGGCGCACCGCGGACCCCGAGTACAGCCTGCGCGACGACCTGTTCGGCGACTGCCTCGCGTTCTTCAAGCGCCACTACAACGTGGTCGCGCTCGAGGACGTGATCGCCGCGCGCAACGGCGGACCGCGGCTGCCGTCGCGCCCGCTGCTCATCACGTTCGACGACGGCTGGAGCGACAACGAGGAGTTCGCGCTCGCGCACCTGCGCCGCGCCGGCCTGCCGTCGGTGCTCTTCGTCGTCGCCGACGTCATCGGCCGGCCCGAGCCGTTTTATCAGGAGCGCCTGGTCGGCGCCTGGCGGGGCGGACGCCTCGACGCTGCGCGCGCCGCGCGGCTGTGGCGCGACGCCGGCGGTGATCCCGCGCGCACGCCGCCGCTGGATCGCGCCGGGAAGGACGATCTCGAACCGCTGCGCGCCGTCATCTCGCAGGTCGAGAAGCTCGACGTCGCGCCACGCACCGCGCTCATGGCCGAGCTGGCGCCGGTCCTCGACGACGGCGTGCGCTACATGATCACGGGCGATCAGCTCCGCAACCTGGCCGGGCACTTCGTCGCGATCGGCGCCCACGGCAAGACCCACACGCCGATGACCCGCGCCGCCGACCTCGACGCCGAGCTGTCCGGCGCCCGGACGGTCATCGCCGAGCGCCTGGGCGGTAAGCCGGCGCTCCCCGCCACGATGTCGTTCCCGCACGGCGCTCACGACGCCGCCATCGTGAAGCGCGCGCACGCCGCCGGCTACCAGCTCGTGTTCACGAGCGTGCCGGAGCTGCCGGCCGCCTCGGGGAGCGGCCCCGGTGTCCTCGGCCGTGTCGGCTTCACCGACGAGACCATCACCGACGCGCGCGGCCGCTTCGCGC
>DATLEB010000052.1:0-13988 GCA_035525615.1 Kofleriaceae bacterium
GCGGAGGTCGGGGATGCCGTCCCCGTTCGTGTCCTCGGGATCGACGAAGCGGCCGGCGTCGATCGCCGGTGAATGCGGCGGGTGCGGCTGCGGCGGAGACGGCGCGGCGTCGATCGGTGCGCCGGTTGGCGGAGGCGGCGGCGGCGGAGGAGCACGATCGCGCGTGGGGCGATCCTTGTGGTGTTCGCGCACGCGAGCCGCGTCGGCGGGAATCCCCGCGTCAGTCGCGCCGGCGCCGGCTGCAGAGCGAGCCGCGGCTGCGGTACCAGAACCAGAGCCAGAACCAGAATCAGAGCCAGAGACAGAGGCAGAACCAGAACCAGAACCAGAGCCAGAGACAGAGGCAGAACCAGAACCAGAAGCAGAACCAGAACCAGAACCAGAGACAGAGCCAGAACCAGAACCAGAGACAGAACCAGAGATAGAGCCAGAACCCGAACCCGAACCCGAACCCGAAGCCGACCCCGACCCCGAACCCGAACCCGAACCCGAAGCCGAAGCCGAAGCCGAAGCCGACCCCGACCCCGACCCCGAAGCCGACCCCGACCCCGAAACCGACCCCGAACCGGAAACCGAGCCGGACCCCGACGCCGGCCCCGCGGCGGGCGGCGAGCCCGACGTGCCCGACGAGCCCGACGCGAGCACGACGGCGAGTGTGGCGGCGCCGGCGAGCGCGACGGCGGCGGCGCTCGCGATGATGATGCGGCGGCGGCGCGTGTGGGTCGCGAAGACGGATTTCCAGCGCGGCTGCGTGACGGCGCCCATCACGCGCGCCAGCGGATCGGTGGCGTTCGCCGCACCGGCGCCGGAGCCCGATAGCTCGGCGGCGTGCGCGGCGATCGAGCGCGCGCCCGGCGAGCCGAACGGAGCGAGCGCCTGCGCGAGCGCGCCCACCGTCGAGAAGCGGCGCGCCGGATCCTTGTCGAGGCACCTCAGCACCAGCTCGGAGAAGCCGCGCGGCAAGGTCAGCGGCAGCGGCGCCGGCGGATCGATCGCCACCTTCGCCGCGATGTCGGCGATGGTCTCGCCGTCGAACGGCCGCTGCGCCGTCACCAGCTCGAACAGCACGACGCCCAGCGACCACACGTCGGCGCGCGCGTCGACGTCGCGCGCGCTCTTCAACTGCTCGGGCGCCATGTACGACGGCGAGCCCATGATCGCCGCCGAGTCCGTCAGCCGCGCGTCCATGCGCCCCGCCGACTTCGCGATTCCGAAATCCATCACCTTCACGAGCGGCGTGCCTTCCGGCCGACGCGTCAGGAACAGGTTCGACGGCTTCAGATCGCGGTGCACGATGCCCGCCGCGTGCGCCTCGGCCAGCGCGAGACACGCCTGCACGATGTAGTCGACCGCGACCGGCACGCGCATCGCCCCGCCCTGCTTCAGCACCGTCGCCAGGTCACTGCCCTCGAGGTGCTCCATCACGATGTACGGCGTCGCGCCCTCGCGGCCCACGTCCACCACGCGACACACGTGCTCGCTTCGCAATCGCACCACCGCGCGCGCCTCGCGCAGGAAGCGCTCGACGGTCTCGGGATCCTTCAGCGCATCGGGCCGCAGGAACTTCAGCGCCACGCGCTGCCCCAGCTGCAGGTGCGTCGCCGCCAGCACCACGCCCATGCCGCCCTCGCCGAGCACCCGCTCGACCCAGTACTTCTGGCCGATCACCGTCCCAGGCTCGTACATGACGCGAAGGCGTCACTGTACGTGAAACCGGGCGATTCGGGATCCGCCGCGTCGCGGGCTACAGCCTCGTCGCGCGCTACAGCATCGCCGCGCGCCGGTGCTGCCCGTGATACGCGAGCGACGCCCACTCGATCTTGAGCTCGCTCGCGAAGCCGAGCACCACCGCCGCCGACCCGAGCCGCACGCCCGTCGACTTCTTGTACGCGAGCGCCGCGCGCAGCTGCACCGGCGTCAGCACGCCGGTCTCGACCAGGTAGTTGCCGAAACCGATCGCCATCGGCAGCTGGCTCAACGTCGAGCGCTGCATCTCGGGCGGTGGGCGCGTACCCACGGCGCGCGGGCGCCGCTCGCTCTCCTTGGGAGCGTAGGGCGCCGACGAGAAAAGATGGCCAACTGCGGCAGCGGCCGCCGGGAGTTTATCCGCTGCCGCAGTTGACCGAACCATCGCTTCGACGACGGCGAGCCACTCGTGTGCTTCGACATCGTCCGGGTCGAGGCGCAGCGCCTCTTTCAAGAAAATCTTCGCCGACTCGTTCTCGTCGCGTCGTGCCGCCAGCTCGCCGAGCAGCCGGTACGCCGTGGCGAGTCCCGGCTCGATGGCCAGGCACTCGCGGATCTCGTTCTGAGCCTCGGCGTCACGGCGGAGCGCCATGAGCGCGCGAGCGCGGATCAATCGGAGATGGATGTTGGAGGGATCGTCCTGGAGCGCGTCGTGACATGCGGCGACGACACCCGGGTACTGCCGGGCACCGAAGAGCTCGAGTGCCGCCCGCATGACGCTGGCGCTGTCCACGGGCGAACCATAGAGCAAGGTCCCTGCCAGCCCGGCGATTGCACAAGCCACCGGAATCACAGGCGCGCCCCACCGGTGCCCCGGGGACTTCGTACCCGCGTTTGGGGACCGCACGTCTCACAGCGCGCCGCGGTGGTGCCACCGGATCCCGGCGCGCATACTCAACAGGTGGTGCGCGCGCTCGTCTCCGTGGTCGCCCTCGGGCTCGCCATCGCGCCCACCGCCGCGACCGGCGCGCCGCGGCGCGATCCGGATGTCCGCGACCACGGCGAGTTCTGGGGCGAGGTGGTCTCGCCCAATCACGATCAGGTCCGGGCGATCAAGCAGCAGCTGCGCGACGCGCTCGCCGTCATCTCCGCCGACTGGAACCCGGAACACCGCGAGCGGGTGATCGCCGACGCGACCCGCGTGGCGCGTCACGCGCGCTCGCTCGATCCCGGCGACGTCGAGGTCGTCTACTTCCTCGGCGCGCTCGCCGACGAAGGCGGCCGCTCCGCCGACGCCGTCCGCTTCCTCACCGAGGCGTCGCAACGGGCCGCGCGTGGTCCCGCGCGCAGCGACGCGCTGGTCCGGCTCGGCAAGCTCGCGATGCGCCGGGGCCGCCCCGCCGACGCGATCGTGCCGCTGCGCCAGGCGCTGGGCGAGCGCGCGGATCGCCGCACCACCACGATCGCCGCCGTGTACCTCGCCCACGCGCTCGACGGCGCCGGCCGCACCGCCGACGCGATCGACGTCATGCGCCCGCGCGTCGAGGCCGCGTCCGGGAACTGGGACGTCGAGGAGGCGCTCGAGTACCTGACCCTCGCGCTCCTCTACGATCGCGACGAGCAGGTGTCGCTCGCGTACGATCTCGTGGTGCGCGCGCAGACCGCGCTCACCAGCTCCTACGCCGAACGCATGGAGGCCGGCCTGTCGCTCGCGCCCCCTGTGCCCGCGGCCGAGATCCATTACGCTCGTGCCTTCATGTACGAGACCGCCGGCTTCACGCACGAGGCACGCGCCGAATGGGCGGCGTACGTGCGCCTGCCGTCGGCCGCCGCCACGCCGCGAGCGCGCGCGCACCTCGACGCCGTCGAGCGCATCCTCGCCGAGCGCCGCCCCGGCCGCCGCGCCGACCGACCCGCGAGGCGCCCGTGAGCGCGCGCCGACGTCTCCTCGCTCCGGTCCTCGCGCCGGTCCTCGCTCCGGTGCTCGCGTTCGCCGCGCTCGCGACGATCCTCGTCTCGGCGCCCGCGCCCGCGTCCGCCGGCGGCGGCGGCGACTTCTGGCAGGCGCTCGCCCGCGACCCCGAGCAGGAGGTCGCGCAGCGCGAGTACGACGCCCGCATGCTCGAGGGCGACAGCAACATCGACTTCGCGGTCGCCGAGGTGCAGGTCCCGTCGCGCCGCAAGAAGTACCTCGAGAACGCGATCACCGCGTACGAGCTCGCCGCGCGCGCCCGCCCGGACATGGCCGAGCCGCACTTCCGCGCCGCCGCCGCGCTCCACGCCTTCTACATCGAGTGCAGCACCGGCGAGGGCGCGGCGCTCTGCCGCGTCACCGGCGCCAACCCGATCAACCAGCAGCGCCAGATGGAGCGGATCATCCGGCACTGGGACGCGTTCGAGGCCAAGGCGCCGCGCGACCCGCGCCTGGTCGACGACATCTTCTTCGAGCGCGCCATCCTCCACACCAAGATCTCCACGCCCGAGCACCTCGCGCTGGCGCGCGACGACTACAAGAAGCTGCTCGCGCGCGGCTCGATCAAGCACAGCCGCTACGGCGCGCTCGCCTCGGGCAACCTGGCCGAGACCGAGATGATGCTCGGCGATCTCGACGCCGCCATCATCCAGTACCGCCGCACGCTGGAGCTATCGCAGTCGGTGTCGCTGTACTTCGGGCTCGCCGTCGCGCTCGATCGCGACGAGCAGGGCCACCTGGCGCGGTCGCTCCTCGGCACGTTCGGCCTGAGCGGCGTGCGCACGCTCGAGGAGCAGATCACGCGGCGCGAGGTCTTCTATGTCCCCGAGGGCGAGGCCTACTACTACCTGGCCCTCGGCTACGAGGCCATCGGCGTCGACGAGGTCGCGCTCCGCTACTACGATCTCTTCCTCGCCACGGGCGCCCATCCGCAGTTCGCGCCACGCGCGCGCGCGAACCGCGCCGCGATCGTCGAGCGCCGCAGCAAGCGGCCGCCCGTCGATCTGCGCCAGCGCCCGGATTACGGGAGGCCGACGCCGTGAGCGCGCGCCTCGCGCTCGCCGTCGCGCTCGTCGCCGCCACCTTCGCCCCTGCCGCCGCGCAGTCGTCGCGCCACCCCAGACCACCCGTCGACGCCGAGGCCGAGAAGGAGGCGCGCAGCGAGTTCTGGGAGGAGGTCGTGCGCCCCGGCGCGAAGCGCTACGACCAGCTGGTCGCCGCCGCCTCCGACATCCTGCGCATGCGCGTCGGCGCGTGGGACCGCGCGCGCGACATGATGCTCGAGGCCACCACGCTGCGGCCCGATCTCGTCGACGCGTGGGGCTACCTCGGCGTCGCCGCCAAGAAGCTCGCGATGACCGGCGGGCAGAACGCCAAGGCCTCCGACTGGAAGCTGTGCGCGGATGCGTACGGCAAGGCGTACGCGATCGATCCGGCGTGGACCGCATCGCTCCTCGCCAGCAAGTCCGATCCCAGCGCGCTCACGCGGGCCGAGGCCAGCGCGCCCATCGAGCTCGGCTGGGCGACGTGCCTCGCGCGCACCGGCGACATCGACGCCGCGACCGAGGCGCTCGAGGTGCTCGTCGCGCGCGGCGTGACCGCACCCGATCTGTGGCTTCGGCTCGGCGAGGTCTACATGGCCGCCGGCCGCCTCGGCGAGGCCATCACCGCGCTCGAGAACGCGAAGAACGATCGCATCAGCGACAAGCGCGTGCGCTGGCTGCTCGCGCTCGCGTACGACCGCGCGCGCCGCCCGGGCGACGCCGAGGCCGTGCTCGACGCCGCCGGCGACGTCACGAACGTCACCAGGATGTCGGAAACGCAGTTCGTGCCCGCGTCGGATGGCCTGTACCTGCAGGCGTACGGCTGGCGCAGCCGTCCGGGCCGCGCGCTCGCGCTCTTCCGCCAGTACCTCGCCAAGGCTCGCGCGGAGACGCCGTGGCGTGCGCGCGCGCAGGAGCACGTCGATGCGCTGCTCGCCGTCGACCTCGCGTCGCACGTCGAGATCCAGGGCACGGGTGATCGCGCCGCCGTCGAGAAGAGCGTGCGCGCCGCGATGCCGGCGCTGCGCCGCTGCGTCGCGAGCGTGCCCGACGTCTACTTCGAGCTGCGCGTCACGCAGCTCGGCCCGGTGAAGCCGCTGCCGCCGCCCAGGCCGGTGCTCTTGCCCAAGCGCGGCGGCGCGCACTACCGCGCGCCCGGTCCCGTCATCGTCCCGCAGCGCTCGACCACGCTGCTCCAGCCCGGTGTCTTCGCCGAGCCCATCGTCTTCGAGCCCGGCGTCGCCGATAGCGCGCGTCACCAGGCCCTGGAATGTCTGGAGAAACTCGGCCTGACGCTGAGCCTCCCTCGCCCTCCTGCGAACACCTACTCGAACGTGCGCATACCGGTGGTTGCGGACGACTAGGAACGACCCCATGATGTCTGTAGGCGTCGATCCACTCCACGGACGGCGACCCAGGACAACATGAGCGGTCAGAGAGTCACGATCCACACCCTACGTGCGGCCAAGGGGCGGAACGAACGAATCACGATGCTGACGGCCTACGACGCGACCTTCGCCAGGTTGCTCGACGAGGCCGGCGCCGACATCCTCCTCGTCGGCGATTCACTGGGCATGGTCGTGCAGGGGCACGACACCACGCTGCCCGTCACGCTCGACGAGATGATCTATCACTGTCGCGCGGTCGCTCGCGGAACCAAGCGCGCGCAGATCGTCGGCGACATGCCGTTCATGACCTATCAGGAGTCGGTCGAGGTCGGCGTGCGCAACGCCGGGCGACTCATCAAGGAAGGCGGCTGTCACGCCATCAAGCTCGAGGGCGGTGCGCAGCACGCCGAGCTGGTCGCGCGCCTCGTCGCCACCGGCATCCCGGTGATGGGCCACATCGGGCTCACGCCGCAATCGTTCCACCAGATGGGCGGGTTCCGCGTGCAGGGCAAGGACGCCGCCGGTGCGGCGCGCCTCGTCGCGGATGCGAGGGCGCTCGAGGCCGCGGGCGCGTACGCCATCGTGCTCGAGGGCATGCCGAGCGAGGTCGCCGCCGAGATCACGGCGGCGCTCTCGATCCCGACCATCGGCATCGGCGCGGGCGCCGGCTGCGACGGCCAGGTGCTGGTCATCTACGACCTCCTCGGCATGAACGAGGCGTTCAAGCCCAAGTTCGTGCGGCGCTACGCGGATGTCGGCGCGACCATCAAGGATGCGACCAGCCGCTTCATCCAGGACGTGCGCAGCGGCGCGTTCCCGTCGCAGGCCGAGAGCTTCTCGACCATCGGCGAGCCGGCGAAGCCCATGAGCTTGTACTCGTCCGGCGCCGCGAAGTGATCCCGTCGCGCCTCCCGTTCGAGGTCATCCGCGACCCGCGGGCCATGCGCGCGCGCGTCGAGGATCATCGGCGCGACGGGCTGCGCATCGCGGTGGTACCCACGATGGGGTACCTCCACGAGGGGCACCTGTCGCTGTTGCGCGCGGCGCGCGCGAAGGCGGACGTCGTCATCCTCACCATCTTCGTGAACCCGACGCAGTTCGGGCCGAACGAGGATCTGGCGCGCTATCCGCGCGACGAGGAGGGCGACCTCGCCAAGGCGCGCGCGTGCGGGATCGATCTCGCGTTCTGCCCGAGCGTCGAGGCGATGTATCCGGCGGGCGCGCAGACGTTCATCGAGGTGCGCGAGCTCGCCCGGCCCATGTGCGGCGAGAAGCGGCCCGGCCACTTCGCCGGCGTGGCGACGGTGGTGACGAAGCTCTTCAACCTGACGCAGCCGCATGTCGCGTTCTTCGGCGAGAAGGACTTCCAGCAGCTGGCGGTGATCCGGCGCATGGCGCGCGATCTCGATCAGGGCGTGGAGATCGTGGGCATGCCGATCGTCCGGGAAGCGGACGGTCTGGCCATGAGCTCGCGCAACGCGTACCTGTCGCCCGAGCACCGGCGCGAGGCGCTCGCGCTGTCGACGGGGCTCGCGGCGGCGGAGACGGCCTTCGCGGCGGGCGAGCGCGACGCCGTGGCCCTCCTCGCGCTCGCACGCGCCCCCATCGCGGCCGCGCCGTCGGCGCGCATCGACTACCTCGAGCTGCGCGACGCCGACGAGCTCACGCCCGTCGACACCGTCACCCGTCCCGCCGTGATGGCGATGGCCGTCTTCGTCGGCACCACGCGCCTCCTCGACAACCGCGTCTTCCGCCCCTGAGAGGGGTCACTCTCCTGGGTCATAAGCCAATGGAAATGCTGCGATTTTCGACCCCAATGTGTGCAGGGATCCCGAACACAATGGGGTCGAATTCGAGAGTGATTCTCGATAGGTGCGACCCAGGAGAGTGACCCCGTTCGGGAGTCAGAGCTTCGAGGTGAGGTCGCGGATCATCTTGGCCTTGCGGCCGCCGGTGATGTTCAGCGTCTCGGCGTGACGGATGCCGAGGTCGTCGTTGACGAGCGTGATGGTGTGGCGACCGGCGGGCACGCGCACGGCGCGGTTGGGCGTGGTCAGGCCCGTGTCGCGTCCGTCGATGAGGATGCGGCACGGCGGCTTCGAGCCGATCATGAGCGTCGCGTGCGTGGGTGCGGCGTGGGCAGCGGTCGCGGGCGCAGCCGGCGCGGCCGCAGCGATCGCGACCTCGTCGGCGGGCATCTCGATCTCGTCGGCAACGTCCGCCGCATTGGCGGTGGCCGCCGCGGCGTCGATCGCCGCGAGATCGTCGGCGGGGTCGGCGGGAAGCACGATCGTCTGCGGCGCCGGAGCGGGGGCGGGTTCCGCCGCCGGCTCCTCGGGAAGCGCGACCACGACGGTCGCGGGAGTCGCCGGAGCGACAGCGCGCGCGGGCACCTGGTCGGCCGAGCCGGCGCCCAGCACGACCCAGATCGCCGCGAGCACCGCGGCCGTCGAAAGCGAGAGGCCGATCATCAGGCCCCATGGCGTCGCGCTGATGCGATGAACCGGCGCTGTGTCGATCTCGCCGGCGACCGGCTTCAGCGCGTAGAACGACTCCGCGAGCGGAACCTGGAGATCCACGCGCTCGCGGTAGCTCCAGCGCGACGGCGGGTCGATGAGGCGCACCGGCAGGGCGGTGGCCTCGAGCTTCAGGATCTCCACCGCAGACGCGGGCGGCGCGAGCGTGCCGCGCGCCAGCCGGCGGCGGGGCGTGCCCGGCGTGTTACCCGGCGCAGTCGTCGGCGTCAGGTCGAGCTGGCCGACCTGGCCCAGCTCGTCGAGCGACGGCCGCAAGAACGGCGTCGTCACCCGTTGCATCTGATCGGTGTCATCCATCCGTTGCCCCCAACAGGAAGGACGCAACGTAGGTGCGAGTGGTGCGCCGCTCAAGAGAAATCGTGTGGGATCTCCATGACACCCGTAGCTCCCGCAAGCGGGCTCACACGCTCTGCTTACTTGATCGGCTGGCAGTCGGACCACCCGAACAGCGCGTCGATCTTCGGGTCGCTCCCGATCACGCGCCACGCGTAGAAGTCGGCGAACTTCGGGTCGAAGGTGATGCGCACCGTCTTGTCGCCCGAGAGCCCCTGCTTCTTGAGGAGCTCGACGACGTCCTTGATCTTGCACGCCGGCTCGGGGTGCGCCTCGAGGCCCTCGACGACGTCGTTCCAGCCGTACTTCGACGGCTTCACGCCGCTCGCGGTGAGCCCGTACTTGCGCACCGAGTCCGAGCGCACGCTCTTCGCGTGCGACCCCGACGCGTCGGGCGAGACGTACACGACCTCGGCGCCGCGGCCGACGTCGATGGTGCCGTCAGCGCGCACGGCCTGGAAGTTCACGGACCAGAGGATCGCGTCCTTCTTCCACTTGCCCGCGTCCTTGGCGAGGTTCGCGTACGCGGCATCAGCGTCCGGTTTCCCGGACAGTCCGAGCGAGGAGTAGCTGAGCATCCCCTTGGGCGTGCGCGTCTTCTTGAAGATCACACCACCGACCGCCACCGCGATCGCGAGGATCACGCCGCCGATGATCTTCAGCTTCATGTGCTTGCCGCCGATGTTGATCGGCAGCTTGATCCCGTAGGGGAGGTTCACGTTCATCTTGGGGCCGGCACCGGCGGCGGCCTGCTGCTGCGGCGGCTGCGCGAAGCCGGGGGCCGGCTGACCGAACCCGCCCATGCCCGGCGGCTGGCCGGCGACCGCGGGGGGCGCGCCCCACGCTTGCTGCTGCTGCTGCGGTTGCTGCTGCTGCGGCTGCATCCCCGGCGCGGCGCCGAAGGAGCCCAGCCCGGGAGCGGCGCCCCAGCCCTGGGGCTGCGCCATCGGGGGCACCTGCTGTCCGCACGAGTTGCACGGGACTGCCTGCATGGGGTGACCCCAGGCGGCGTTGCCGCAGCGGGGACAGCTGGTCTGGACATAACCGTTCATTCGTGGCCTCCGCGCAGGTTGAGTCCGAGGGCCCCGAGTTGTGACGGATCCCGAAAACCAGGACGCGCGCGTCGCGGTGCCAGCCACCCGCACGCGCAACCCGTTGATCGCGATGGGCATCGCGGTTGGTCCGGGCCGTGCTCTACGTCTCGTCATGCGCGCCCTCCTCGTCTGCTTCGCGATGGTGATCGCCCCCGCCGTCGCGGCCGCTCAGCCGTCCAACACACCGGTCAACACCCCGGTCAACGCCCCGGTCAACACGCCGACCGAAAGCGGGACGTACAAGAGCCCGAGCACGGCGCTCGCGCTCTCGCTCGGCGGCACCGTCGGCTCCTTCGCGCTCATCGCGATCGGCGGCTCGTCGGAGGATCTGGGCGGGCTCGCCTCCGCGGGCTCGCTCGGCCTGTGGCTGGCGCCGAGCTTCGGCCACTGGTACGTGGGCAAGGGCTGGACGCCGGGGTTGAAGTGGCGCCTCGCCGGCGCCGGCGCGGCGACGCTCGGCATCATGTGGGTTGCGCTCGACTGCATCGGCTCGAGCTGCGAGGACGACATGCACCCCGGCGTCATGCTCGCCATCGGCGGCGGCGTCGCCGTGGTCGGCGGCATGGTGCACGACATCGCGACGGCGCCGAGCGCGGCGCGCGAGCACAACGCGCGGCTCGATGCGGGGCGCGTCCAGAACGTGACGGTTCGCCCGTCATTCGGCAGCGGCCGCGCGGGGCTGGCGATCAGCGGCCGCTTCTAGTGCAGAATCCTCCTGTGCGAAGAGGCAGCTCTGTCGTCGTCGTCGTGGTCGTCGCGGTCACGCTGGTGCTGCTCGTCGCGCGAGACGCGCGCGCGCAACCCGGGAACACGCCGGTGACGGCGCCCGCGTACGGTCCGTACGCGCCCGCGCCACCGGCGCCGACCGGTCCGCTGCCCGGCGAGAAGAGCCCGGGGATCGCGATGACCCTGTCGCTCGGTGGCACCATCGCCTCGTACGTCCTCATCGTCGCGGCCGACGAGGGGCAGAACGACGGCCTGGCGACGCTGGGTGCGCTGGGCGTGTTCCTGATGCCGACCTCCGGCCACTGGTACGCCGGCAAGGTGTGGACCGATGGCCTCACGCTGCGCGCCGCCGGCATCGGCGCCGTGTTCGTCGGCGCGATGATCGCGCTGGGCGACTGCGGCTTCGAGAGCGAATGCGACGACGAGGGGCCGGCGATCGCGATGCTCATCCTCGGCACCGGCGCGTACGTGGGTGGCACCGTCCTCGACATCGCGACCGCGCCCGGCCAGGCCCGCCGCTACAACGCTCGCCTCCGCGAACGCGCCACCGCCGGCAGCTGGGCGATCGCACCGACGATCTCGCGCGACGGCGGCGGCCTCGTGCTCGGCGGCCGCTTCTAGCGAGCTACGCGGCCTTCGCGATGTGGTCGAGCTTGCTGGCGAGCGGCAGGCGGTAGAAGCGGCGGAGCTCGGCCAGCATGTCGAGCGTGCCGCCGCGCGCGACGAAGCGGCGCTCGAGCGAGGCGCTGTACCGGCGCGCGCCGTCGTTGGCGGCGCGGTAGCGATGGCGCTCCTCGGCGTCGAGGTCGGGCTCGAGCTCGAACTGCTCGAAGAGCCGGCGCCGCCAGCGCGGGCTCGCGGCCGGCGCGCCGCCGTCGGCGAGCAGACACACGACGTACTTGTCGACCTCGGCCTGGAGCTCGAGCTCGAGCGGCGACACCGCGCGCGCCGCGTGCGCGCACACGATCGCGTAGACGAAGTGGCTGACACCTTCGACGGCGTAGAGGAACGAGGCGACGTTGTTTTCGTCGAGCTTCGCCGACGGATCGTGCGTGGCCAGGTTGGCGAGCACGCCGGCATCGACGAACAGGCCGATGTCGAGCGCGCCCTCCTCCTCGCGCAGGAGCAGCTGCTCGCGCGGCGCGCGCGCGACACCGAGCGCCACGCGCGCCTCGTCGTCGATCATGAAGTCGCCGACCGCGACACCGGTCGCGACGCGATACATCCCCTCGAGCCCCCGCTGCAGCCGCGTGAGGACGGAGTCCGTCACTGGATGCCCTTGGCCCCCGGATCCACGAGTACGCCGAGCGCGCGCAGCTTCTTCTCGATCCACGCGTCGCGCGTGCGCAGCCACTGCTCGTAGAGCTTCATGACGTCGGCGCCCGCGAAGTCGACGCGCCGCCGGACCTCGGCCAGCACCTCGACAAAGCCAGGGAAGCCCTCGGAGAGCTCGCGATACACCTCGGTGATCGAGCTCGAGCCCATGCGGCCCGCCAGCTCGGCGTACGCGCCGCGACCCAGGCCGATGTAGTAGTCGGCGTCGACCAGCTTGCGCGAGAGCGACTCGGCGAAGAACCCGGCCACGTACAAGGAGGTGTCACCCACCTCCTTGAGGGTCTTCACGCGCTCGCCGGGGTCGGCGGCCACGCTCTGAGCCAGCTTCACCGCGAGCGGCTCATCCGGAAGCCGGGCCCGCGTGAAATCCCCGAGCAGGCTGACCAGGTACCAGCCGGCCGGTTCGGTCGCGTCGATCCGCATCGACTCCAGGGCGTCGGTGAGGACCTCGTGGAAGAAGGCATCGACCGAGGCGTGCGGTACTACATCAATGCCCATGATCTGGTTATCGGGCACTCCCGCGCCAGTGCAAGTTTCTGCGTGGTTTCCGGTGCTTAGGGTGTCGCCAGGACACGGTGCGAGAGTGTGGGTTCGTGCAGGTGCCAGCCACCTGCACGATCCGGTGTAGTCGCGAGCGAATTCCGCGAGGTAGCCCCTTGCGCTGGCCAGGTCCGGGCTTAGGATGCCCGCCGTTAGCACTCGTTCGAGGTGAGTGCTAACAAACGCAACGCATCGCACCCCTTACGACGAGGAACATCATGATCGTTCGTCCGCTCCAGGACCGCCTGCTGGTCCGTCGGGTTCAGGAAGAAGAGAAGACCAAGGGCGGGATCATCATCCCGGACTCCGCCAAGGAGCGCCCGCTCGAGGGCAACGTCATCTCCGTTGGCTCGGGCAAGCGCCTCGAGGACGGCACGCTCATCGCTCTCGACGTGAAGGCCGGTGATCGGATCCTGTTCGGCAAGTACGCCGGCACCGAGATCAAGATCGACGGCATCGACCACATCATCCTGCGCGAGGACGAGGTCCTCGGCGTTCTCGAGTAGCTCTCGAGCTGACCTCTCACCTCACGAAGCAAAGGACTGAATATGTCTGCCAAAGAAATCATCTTCGACGAGCGCGCGCGCGCTGCCGTCATGAAGGGCGTCGACACCCTGGCCAACGCGGTCAAGGTCACCCTCGGCCCGCGCGGTCGTAACGTCGTCATCGAGAAGAGCTGGGGCTCGCCGACGGTCACCAAGGACGGCGTCACCGTCGCCAAGGAGATCGAGCTCGAGAACAAGTTCGAGAACATGGGCGCCCAGATGGTGAAGGAGGTCGCGTCCAAGACCTCCGACAACGCCGGCGACGGCACCACCACCGCCACGGTGCTCGCCCAGGCGATCTTCCGCGAGGGCTCGAAGCTCGTCGCCGCGGGTCACAACCCGATGGAGCTCAAGCGCGGCATCGACACCGCCGTGAGCAAGATCATCGAGCACCTGAAGACCCAGTCGAAGGAGACCAAGAACCACAAGGAGATCGCCCAGGTCGGCACGATCTCCGCGAACGGTGACACCACGATCGGCGACATGATCGCCGAGGCGATGGAGAAGGTCGGCAAGGAAGGCGTCATCACGGTCGAGGAGGCCAAGACGCTGACCAGCGAGCTCGACGTCGTCGAGGGTATGCAGTTCGACCGCGGCTACCTGTCGCCGTACTTCGTCACGGACGGCGAGCGCATGGAGGTCGTGCTCAACGACGTCTACGTGCTCACGCACGAGAAGAAGATCTCGAACATGAAGGAGCTGCTCCCGCTCCTCGAGCAGGTCGCCAAGCAGGGTCGCCCGCTCCTCATCATCGCCGAGGACGTCGATGGCGAGGCGCTCGCCACGCTG
>DATLEB010000196.1:0-43436 GCA_035525615.1 Kofleriaceae bacterium
GCTCGCGGCCGGCAGGTAGCCGCCGCGGTCGAGGCCGATCAGCGCGAGCACCATCGCCGACGCACCGAGCGACGTCACGAGCGCGCTCCGCCCACCGAGCGTGAGCCCGACGAAGATGACGAGCGGCGGCAACACGAACCCCGTCGGCGCGAGCTGCCCGCCCGCGCGAACGACCGCGATCGCGACGATCCCCAGATACGCCACCGCGAACCCCATGATCGCGGCACGCGCCACGCCGCGCCGGATGAGCGCGAGCGTGACCACGTGGACCGCCAGCATCAGCGCGTACGCCGTGTGCCCGGCCAGCGGCCGCGGCCGCAGCGCGAACGACAGCACGAGCGCGAACGCCAGGAGCCCCGACCCCGCGAGCAGCAGCACGTACGCCGTGCTCGCCTGCTCCGACGCCTCCCCGCCGTCGACGGAGGGCGGACGCAAAAAATCCCGCCAGCGCGTCATTCGCTGGCGGGATCCTACCGCGTCCGGGGTGCCCTCAGGCGCGCCCGGATGGTGCGGAGGGCTTCACTGCGGCATGAAGAAGCGACCGCTGCCCGGCGTGATGCTGGCCGCGTTGAACACGCTCTGGTACGCCGCGGTGCCGGTCAGGTTCTCCACGCCCGCCGTGGCCTGGAGGCCGCTGGCGGTGTGGTCCGGACCGTAAACGAACTCGATGCGGCCGGTCATGTGCAGGATCGCCTGCACCTGGACGTCGCCGGCGATGGCGAGGCCGGTCCACTGGATCGTCATCGTGTTGTTGGTGGCGTTGTCCTTGCGGCACACCGTCACGTCGAGCATGTCGTCCCAGTACGGGGCGACCCAGCCGTTCAGGTCATTCGCGTTGAGCGCGGCGCCGTTCGCGAAGCTGCAGAAGGAGCCCGACCCCGTGCACGGCGGCAGCGTCCCGAAACCGAGGAAGCCGTTGCTGTTGATGTAGAACTGCGTCTGCGCCGCGCCGAAGAACGGGAAGCTCCAGCCGGACGGCAGGTTGATCAGCGCGGTCTGCTCCTCGTCACCGATGAGGCCCGCGTTGGGCGCGGTCATCGCGACCACGGCGCCACCGTTCGTGCACGCGTCCGTGAACGTGAGCGCCGTGCTCTGCGACGCGTACTGCGGATCGAGCGACGTCGTCACGACGTCGACCGTCGACGCCTCGGTGTCGCTGCTGCCGACCGTGAAGGCCGCCCAGTTCGCGGGCAGCGCGCCGAAGCTGGCGTTGATCGTCTCGACCGCACCATCGCCACCGGCGTCGACGACCGGACCGTTGACCGACTCGTCGGCGTTGCGCCAGCGGATGTTGATGTTCGAGCTCTGCGCGGCGGCCGGCGTGACCGCCAGCGAGACGCGCCCCCAGCTGAGACCGGTCACGAGGTAACGCGTGACGCTCTGCGCGCCGGCCGCGTCCGAGCCAGCGGCGATCGCGTCGGCCGTGCGGTTGATCGGCGTCCCCGGCGTGATCGCGCCGAGCGCGACGTGCGGACGGGTGCGGATGTTGAGGTCGTAGGTCGGGCTCGCGCCAGGAACCGTGGACGGCGTGACGCGCACGAGGAAGTCGCGCGTGTCGCCGATCATGATGCGGCCGGCCGGATCGGTGCCGTTGGCGATCTTCGACGTCGCGATCGCCGCCGGGTAGGCGGTGCTGCCGACGAAGCCCTCACCCGCGAGGTCGTACAGGTTCACGTTGATGTTCGTGCCCCAGTTGGTGCCGGTGGCGGCGAACTCGACCCAGGTCGGGTTCGTGAGGTCGATCGTGTGGAACGACGCGAACGACGCGGGCAGCGCCTGCGCCGTCACCGCGGTGCCGTACGTCAGCGCGGTCGGCGTGATCGGCGTGAGCGTCGACGTGATCGTGATGGTCGCGCCCGGCACCACGGCCCCAGCCGTGGATGGATTCTGGACGGCGAGGTAGTAGCGACCCGCGGTGAGGAAGCGATCGAAGGCGGCGACCGACGTCGCGCCCGTCGCGCCGAAGTCGTTGGCGATACCCTGCTTCGAGAAGCTGAAGCCGGTCGCGGCGTAGAGACCGAGGTTCTGGCGGAGGACGACCATGTCGACCGCGGTCGTCGACGTCACGGCGAATTGCACCAGCGCGCCCGCCGTCGGGACGTCGAAGTACAGGTAGTTCATCTTCGTCGGATCGGTCGTGCCGTCCGCACCGGCGCGGCGCGTCGTGACCGCGACGTTGCCGCCCGCGGTCGGAAGGGCCTGCGGCGCGAGCACCGACGAGGTGATCGTGTACGGCGTCGGGTTCGGCGAGAAGTTGTACTGGTGGTCGACGACGACCGTCACGACCTCGGCGGTGCCGAGGCCCTGGAACGACGAGGGCGGCTGGACCGCGCCGGTCGTCGTGTTGGTGATCGGCGCGCCCACGCCCGTCGGCGCGTTGTTGCGCATGATCACGAAGCCGGGCGAGAGCGACTCGCTGGTCGTGGTCAACGTGGCCTGGAGGATCTCCGCGTCGGCCGTCGACGTGTACGTGAGCACGCGGACGTTGCCCGAGTCCTCACCGGTCTGGGTCGGCGTGGTGAGCGTCGTGGCGGCCGGCATCGCGACGGTCTTGATGGTCGTGTAGTAGCAAGTGTCGGCGCCGCCCGCGACCTCGTCGACGAGGATGGCGCGCGAGTCGTCCATGACGAGGAGGTACACGCCGGCGGCGGGCAGGTACACCTGACGCTTCGACGTGTCGCCGGTCAGGTTGAGACCGGCGCGGAAGTAGTTGGGCAGCGACGCGATGCCGTTGTCCTGGATGATGAAGCCGGCCGCGAGGCCGCCGACTCCGTCGGCGGTGACCTCGATGAGGGTCGGCGCGGATGCGGTCATGACCCAGATGTCCTCGTCACGCACGCCCGCGCGCGGCGAGATGCAGCCGTGGATCGTGACGTCGGCGTTGAGCGCCGGGACGTCGAACTCGCCGGCGCCCGCTTCGTCGTTGGGCTCGGCGGCCTCGTCGTGATCGGCGGTGAGCGTCTCGTCCTCGGGGACGCACTCGCCGCTGACGAGCACGGTACCGTCAGCGCACGCCGACGGATCGACGACGCAGGTGCCGGTCGCCATGTCGAAGCGCGTGCCCTGCTCGCAGATCACGGAGCCGTCGGGAACGCACTCGTTCCCCATGAGTGTTGTACCGGTGCCACACGTCGCCTCGGGGACGCACGTGTCTCCCTCGCGAATCGTACCGTCACCGCAGGTGACCTCGTCTCCGCCGCAGCCTGCGAGCCCAATGGCCGCGGCGGCAGCGATGCCGAGGAGCGAAAGCAAATGTGGAAAGCCCTTCATCTAACTGGCCCTTTTCCTCCACTTCCCGAGGCTGAGTCAACACCGATCGTCAGCGACACTGTGCGACAGCCCACGTGTGCTAGAACGATTCTGAACCCGGTATGAGCGCTCGCACCGTCGTCCTCGGAGCTCTGGCCGCGCTCGTCGCGATCGGCGGTGTGTACTTGCTGATCGAGGTGCGGTCGTCCGGAGCGTCGGCGCCGTCGGAGAAGGCGATCGCCGAAGCGTCCGGTCGGCCCGAGCGTGCGGATTCTGCAGGCTCGAGCGAGCGGCCGCCGCGCATCGAGGACGTGAACGCCGGCGCCAAGGTCCGCGGGCCGATCAAGCCGCCGCAGACGCCGGACCTGGATCGCCGGCTGGCCGAGAAGCTCGCGGCAGACGGGCAGGCGCCCAAGGGCGCGGAGGTCGAAGGCGGCACCGATCCGGCCGTGAACCCCGACCTGGACGCGGCCATGCTCGAGGCCAACAAGCTCTACGACCGGCACAACTACGAGGAGGCGCGGACCCTCGCGCTCAAGCTCCTCGAGCGGCAGCCGGGCACGGTGCGCATGCTGCGCGTGGTGGTGTCGTCGTCGTGCATCCTCGGCGACGGCGAGACCGCGCAGAAGTACTGGGCGTCGCTACCCGATTTCGACCGCACCCAGATGGTGACGCGTTGCGAGCGCTTCGGGGTGACTTTCACTCCCTGACGTCATATACACGCCCGTCGTATGCCGCAGAGCCTCGTCGAGCGTATCGGAGTGGAGCCCATCCGGGCCAAGGTCATCGAGGACTGCGTCGAGCTGATCGACGCCCAGGTGAAGGCCAAGGGCGGCCTCTCCGGCATGGCGATCAAGGGCGCGTACGCCACCATCAAGACCATCAAGCGCGGCTTCGTGCCGGGCGTGGTCGACGCGCTCCTGGATGACTGGCTCGGCAAGCTCCAGCCCCACCACGACAAGTGGACGGCGGACGGCGCGAAGGGCACGTTCACCGAGTTCGTGATCGCGCGCAGCGACGACGTGGCCGAGGACCTGCTCCAGGTCACCGACGAGCGCGCCGCCAAGACGTCGCACACGACGGCCAAGAAGGCCTACGAGAAGATGCGCGGCGGAGCGAAGAAGAACGTCATCGAGGCCATCCCGGACCTCGCGCGGCTCATCGAGCGGCACGTGAACGCCGCGCCGGCGTCGTCGCCGGTCGCCAAGGCCTGAGCAGGCCTGATCACCGTCACCGACCCGCGCGGGTCAGGACGGTTCGGTCTTCTGCTGATCGAGCAGGTGGACCATCAGATAGCCCTCTGCCGTGCGGCGCGGGCCGGGCTGCCCCGACACCAGCCGGTAGTCGGCGGCGAGCTGGCGGCGGTTGTACGAGCGGTACAGCGCCATCGGGTCGATCTCGCGCGAGTGCTCGAGCTCCTCGAGCTGGCGGCCGACGATCTGCGCCGCCCACGACGGGCTCACCGCGGTGAGGCCGGCGTCGCGCATCGCCGCGCGCAGGGTCGACAGCTCCTCGGTGGTCATGTTGAAGAGGAACTCTTCGAACGCCTGGGCCTCGTCCTTCGAGCGGTCCTCGCGCGCGAAGAAGTCGATGACCGAGGGGTTGCAGTCCTCGCTCGCCAGCCGGAACGTCTCCGACGCGCCCAGCAAGCACCCGTAGTGGCTGGTGACGCGGTTGCGCGCGTGCCAGGCCGACTCGAGCAGCGGCGCGAAGTCGTCGATCTCGATGGTGGCGTCGTCCCAGATCGAGATGAGCTGGTCGGCGGCCGACCGCTTGATCGGCATCTTGATGTCGGGCTTGCGCAGGAGCGCGAGGAACAGCTCCTCGCACAGGAGCGTGTAGATCGACTGCGCGAGCTCCTCGTTGAGATCGTGCACCAGCGCACGGATGTCCGTGGCGCTGCCGTCGTGACAGGCGGTCGTGGCCTTGATGAAGCCACGCAGGAACATGATCTTCGTGAGGAGGAAGGTGCGCGACAGCGTCGCCTTGAGCGGAAGGGTCAGATCACCCGACAGACCGTCGAGCGTGACGAGGTGATCGATGAGCGTGCGCTCGTTGCGGCCCTCGCCGCCGAGCGCGGTCGGCGAGCGCAGGGCGCGGGTGCTGTCGAGGAGCGCGGTGGTCTGGCGGAGCTGGTCGATGAGATCGCGGAGGATCTGCGCGTCCTTGGGCGCCCGCGCGGCGACGATCCGCAGCGCCTGGTCCACGACCTCGGTCTCGTGCCGATCGAGCACGTGGACCGCGACCGCTTCGGCAGACAACGACATCGTCACGAAGCTACCACCTTTCGCATGGCTGTCGCCTATTCGGCAGCGGACGGGGATTCCGTGGCGGAGGTCGCACTCCCGGCGCGCTGCGCGGCGCGTCGCTTGCGGATCCACCGGAACACGACGAAGGCGGTGGTCAGCACGATGAGGACCGCGATGACCATGTCGACCTTCTTGGCCGACTTGGCGATGGACTCCCACTTATCGGCGAGCACGTACCCGAACACCATCAACCCGCCGCCCCAGATCATCGCGCCCATGAACGTCTGTAGGACGAACACCGGCAGGCGCATGCGCGCCACGCCTGCAGGGATGGAGATGAGGTGGCGTGCGACGGGGACGAAGCGCGCGATGAAGACCGTCCACGCGCCGTGGCGCGCGAAGAACTCCTCGGTCTTCTTGAGGTCCGCGGGTTTGACCAGGACGTACTTGCCGTACTTCTCGAGCAGCGGCTTACCGCCGGCGGCGCCGAGCCAGTACGACAGCAGCGAGCCGGTGATGGCGCCCGTGCCGTTGATGGCGAGGATGACGGGCAGCGAGTAGACGCCCTTGGCGGCGAGCGCGCCGGCGAACGGCATCACGAGCAGCGACGGGATGGGCACCATCGTGCTCTCGAGGACGATCATCAAGAAGAGGCCGGGGTAGCCGACCTCGCGGATGAAGTCCTGGATCGTATGAGCGATCGAATCGAGCACGGGTGCGACGTTTTGCACCCGGCCGGAGAGAAACGCAAGGTCGGATAGGGTGGGACACCCGGCACGGGGTGGCACCCGTGAGGTAGTCTCCGCCGCATGAGCAGCGAACGCGCGCCGCCGTCGGTCGAGCAGCGCGTGTTCTGGGTCTCGTGGCTGTCGTACTTCTCGTACTACTTCACGCGCTCGAACTTCTCGGTCGCCAAGAAGCCGATGGCCAAGGAGCTCGGCCTCTCGAAGGGCGACCTCAACTACATCGACCTGGCCAGCCTGACGGCGTACTGCATCGGGCAGTTCGTGCACGGCGCGCTCGGGGACGTGCTCGGCCCGCGCCGGCTCATCGTGCTCGGCATGGCGGCGAGCGCGGTGGTGTCGGTCGTCTTCGGCCTCAACAGCATCCTCTCCATCTTCATCCTGCTGTGGGCCGTGAACGGCTTCGTGCAGGCGACGGGCTGGCCGGCCAACGGGAAGCTGATGGCGTCGTGGTTCGACACGCACACGCGCGGCGAGCGCATGGGCGTGTGGTCGACGTGTTACCAGGCCGGCGGTGTCGCGGCGAAGCTGCTCGCCACCGCGCTCCTCGTCTACGGGTGGCGCGCCGCGTTCCTCGGGCCGGCGCTGTGGGTGGTCGTCGTCGCGGGGACGGTGTGGCTCGTGGTGCGCGATCGTCCGTCGGACCTCGGGTATGCGAACCCGGAGATCGACGCGTCGCTCACGAAGGCGCAGCTGCACGAGCTGCGGCGCGCGGCGTGGCCGGTGGTCCTGAAGAACGTCCGCGTGTGGTGCCTCGGCATCACCTACTTCTTCATGAAGATGATGAGGTACGCGTTCGTGTACTGGCTGCCGTTCTACCTGGCGGAGGCGTACAAGTTCGACGCGGCCAAGGCGGGCTACGTGTCGATCGCGTTCGATGCGGGTGGCATCCCGCTCGTCATCTTCGCGGGCTTCATGGCCGACCGACTGCTCGGGCGGCGGCGCATCGCGACGGCGGCGATCTGGTGCTTCGCGCTGTGCGGCGCGCTCGCGCTCTATCGCGTGATCGGCGACGAGGGGCTGGTGTGGAACATCTTCGGTCTGTGCCTGATCGGCGGGACGCTGTTCGCGGCGGACTCGCTGGTGTCGGGCTCGGCGTCGCAGGACATCGGCGGTCCGCACGCGTCGGCGCTGGCGTGCGGCGTCGTGAACGGCGTCGGCTCGATCGGCGGCATCGTGCAGGGCTTCTTCACCGTGTGGATCAGCGACACCTACGGCTGGGACGCGATGTTCCAGGTGTTCATGGTGTTCGCGGCCGTGTCGGCGCTGCCGCTCTTGCCGTTCGTGCGCGTGCGGCCGGCTACTTCGACGCGAGGATGATGCGCAGGTACGCCTCGCCCATGGCGTGGGCGAGCGTGGCGAGCGCGGCGCTGGTCTCGGGCAGGTTGCCGATGGGCGCGATGCCGAAGAGCAGCGCCACCGGCCGGTTGCGCACGAGCACGGGCGCGACCGACAGCGTCTTCGAGCCGAGGTCGGAGAACAGGCGCAGGAAGCGGTCCTGCACCGTCGAGCTGATCGTCGCGTCGCCGGCGAACGGCCGGCGATCGTCGTGCGCCGTGCGCAGCACCGACGGCTGATCGAGGGGCACCACGATCGCCTCGACGTTGCCCTCGGTGACGCTGCCGCCGAAGCCGTGCTGTCCGAGCGCGAGCTTCTCGCGATCCTTCACCTGCATGACCAGGCCGCCCTTCCACAGCCCGCGCAGGCAATCGATCGCGATGTCGGCCACGCGCTCGGCCTCGGTCGCCGTCGCGAGCCCCTTGATGGCCTCGTCGAGGCGCAGCACGCGACCGGGTCCGGGCGCGGGCACGGACATCGCCGCGACGTCCACGTTGGCGCGCGTCGGAACGTCGCCGGGCCGCACCGCCGGCTGAACGCCCGAGCGGCGATCGGCGAACCGGTCCATGACCGGCACCGAGCCCGTGACGGTGGTGTTCTGCGAGTGGTCCTTCACGACCCCTTGATGGTCGAGGTCGACCAGGGACATCTCGTCCACCTGACCGATCTGCGGGAACGGTTGCGACGATGCGTCGATGTCGATGTCGATCGACTCGTCGCTCGCCTCGCCCTGCGCGCGCGGATAGGCGCCGTCGATCTCGCGGCGCAGGACCAGCTCGCATGCAACGCACGGGATGATGGGCATGCCCGTCACCGCGCGCAGGTCGGCGATCATCGGCGGGGTCGGGTCACGCATGCAGATGACGAGGTTCAGGCCTTCGCCCCCGCGCGAGAGCGCCACGGGAAGCACGGACAGCGTGCGCGCCACCTCCGCCGTGAGCCGCGACGCCAGCCCCGGATCGCGCCCCGCGAGGTGCCGGTCGAGCGCGGCCGGGAGTCCATGCTGCCGCGCGAGCGCGCGGGCTGCCTCGTCTCCCGTGATGAGCCCGAGCTGAACGAAGGTCGATGCCAGGCGCAGCTGGCTGGTGCGCTGCGCGGCCAGACCACGCTCGAGGTCGGCGGAGCTCAGCCGCCCCGACTCCATCAAGACCTGGCCGATCTTGGGCCGCACGATTCCTAGTACCATCGAACGCCGGCTTGACAGGGCGGGGACGGGGCGGTAATCACCATGCCGCTTCGGGTTACCGAAGACGGTTGGGGATATAGCTCAGCTGGGAGAGCGCCTGAATGGCATTCAGGAGGTCAGCGGTTCGATCCCGCTTATCTCCACCAACCAGACCCCCGCAGGATGAACCCTGTGGGGGTCGCCGTTTTCGGGGTCGAGTATATGTGGTGTTTACCTCCCGCGGTTTTCGGCGCGGGATTGTAGGATCAGGTCTGGAACGCGAGCACCCATGAAGCTCTGGATCATCGGCGGACTGTTCGTTGCGGCGGCGGCGCTCGCGGCGCTGACGCTGCTCGGGCTGAACGGTGACGATGCGCGGCCGGCGTCCGAGACGGCGGCGTCGCCGAGCGGGCGCGCCGGTGAGGCGGCGAGTGCGGCGGCGCCGGTCGAGACGCGGCCGTGGATGTCGACGGCGGATACGCCGGGGTCGCTGCCGCCGGGAACGGTGCCGGTGTCCGCGGTGAATCCGCCGCCGCCCGATCCGGCTGCGCCCATGCCGCCGCCGCCGGTGGAGCCGCCCAATCCGGCCGTGTTCCGGCCGTCGATGGACAACCCCGGCGGCGTCGACGGCGATCGACCCGCGCGCGCCGTGCCGGGCGTCGAGTAGGCGGCGTGGCGAAAGTCCGCGTACTGTGACGCGGGTGAATGACGACTGAGCTCGACACCGACGGGGTCACCGTCGACGCGACCGGCTCGACCGAGGATGGCCGGAGCGGGGCGATGCTCGACGCGCGCCCGGCGGCGGATGTCGCGCGTGTCGAGCTGGCGCGCGAGCGCTCGCGCGAGGCGCTGTTCCGGATCGCGCAGCCGGCGCGCGTCGGTCGCTTCGTGCTGCTCGACTCGATCGGGCGCGGCGCGATGGGCGTGGTGTACGCGGCGTACGACCCGCAGCTCGATCGGAAGGTGGCGCTCAAGCTGCTGTCGGCGCGGGCGGGCGCGAGCACGGCGGCGCGCGAGCGGATGCTGGTCGAGGCCCGCGCGCTGGCGCGGCTGCGGCATCCCCACGTCGTGGCGGTGCACGACGTGGTCACCGTCGACGATCAGCTCGTCATCGTGATGGAGCTGGTCGACGGCCAGACGCTGGCGGCGTGGACCACGAGTGGCGTGCGCTCGTGGCGGGAGATCGTCGTGCACTACGCGCAGGCGGCCCGCGGCCTCCACGCCGCGCACACGCTCGGCATCGTGCACCGCGACTTCAAGCCGGCCAACGCGATCGTCGGCGACGACGGCCGCGTGCGCGTGCTCGACTTCGGACTGGCCAGCGCCGGTGCAGGTGCGGCGGCGGCGGGCGAGGGGGGCGAGGGACCGTCGAACCTGGCGTCGAACCTGACCGAGACCGGCGCCATCGTCGGCACGCCGGCCTACATGGCGCCGGAGCAGCTCGGCGGCGCGCCCGCGTCGGCGATCACCGATCAGTGGAGCTTCTGCACGAGCCTGCACGAGGCGGTGTACGGCGTGCGTCCGTTCCTCGCGGAGACGCCGGCGCAGCTGCTCGCCGAGATCCGCGCCGGCAACGTGCAGCGGGGCGATCGCGAGCGCACCGTGCCGGCGTGGCTGCGCGCGGTGATCGACCGCGGCCTCGCGCCGAGACCCGGCGATCGACACGCATCGCTCGCCGCGCTCGCTCACGAGCTCGAGCGCGAGCACGGCTTTCGCCGGTGGCGCTGGCCTGCGCTCACCGCGACCGCGGTCGCCGCCGCTGCGGCGCTGGCGCTCACGCGTGATTCCTCGTCGACGAGCGCAGCGGTCGAGCCGTGCGACGGCGGCGCGACCGAGCTCGCCGCGGTCTGGAGCCCGACGCGCGCCGAAACCCTCGCGAAGCGCTTCGCCGCGGGCTCGCCGTACGCCCGCGAGGTCGGCGAGCGCGTGCGCGGGACGATCGACGCGCGCAGCAAGGCGTGGAGCGACATCCACCTGCACGCATGCCAGGCCCACCGCCGCGGCGGCTCGACGGTGGCGACGTACGATCGCCAGCTCGCGTGCCTCTCGCGCCGTCTCGGCGAGCAGCGCGCTGCGCTCGACGTCATCGAGCGCTCCGACGACGCCACGCTCCCCAGCGCCATCGACGTCGTCGCCCGCATGCCGCCCGTCGCCTGGTGCGACGACCCCGAGATCCTCGCGGCCGCCGCCGAGCCGCCCGCCGAGCCCGCACGCCGCGAGGCCGTGGCCGCGATCAGCGCGCAGCTCGATCAGGCCGCCGCCCTCGAGCGCGCCGGCAACCTCGACGAGGCCGCCGCGCTCGCCGCCAAGGCCCTCGCCGCGGCCGAGCCGCTCGCGTACTCGCCCGCGATCGTCGAGTCCGCGCTCGCCGCCGGCCGCATCGCGATCGCGCGCATCGCGCGCGGGCAGGGCGAGCTCGAGGCCGCCTTGCGACCGCTCGGACGCGCCGAGGAGGTTGCGCTGAGCGAAGGCGACCTGGCGTCCGCGGTCGAGGCCTCCGCGCGCCGCCTCTTCGTCGAGGGACAGCTCGGCCGCGACCTGTCGGCGCGCGATCGCGAGATCGCCGTCGTGGAGGCGTTGAGCCGCACGCCACGCTGCGCGACGTTCGCGCGGCCGCTCCTCCTCAACAACCTCGGCGTCGCCAGCATGTCGCGCGGCCAGCGCGACGAAGCGGTGCGGTGGTTTCGCGGCGCGCACGACGCGTTGCGTGACGTGAAGCTTCCCGACATCGAGCTCGCCGTGATTCCGTCGAACCTCGCCCTGGTCGTGGCCCAGCCCGCCGAACGGGCAGCTCTCGCAGGAGAGGCGCACGCGCTCCTGGCCCGCGTGCTCGGCCCGAATCACCCGAGCACGCTGAACGTCCTCTCGCTGCGGGCGCACCTGACCGACGATGTGACGGCCGCGACCGCGTTCGCGCGCGACGCGTGCGACGCATACGCGACGTATCACGCGACCGACGAGCAAGCGCGCTTCTCCTGCGCGCAGCAGCTCGCGGAGCTCCATGTCGCGCAGGGGCAGACCGACGCTGCGACCAGACAGCTGCAGATCTTGGGCGGCCTCCTGGACGCAACCGACCCCGATATTCGAGTCGCGGCCCGCGTGGGGACGGCGCAGCTGGCCGCCTTCGAAGGCGACGATGCGCGTGCGTTCCGCGAGGCCACCGCGGGCCTGTCGGAGGCCGCGACGCTCGGCCACTGGTGGCTGGCCGGCGTCGAGGGCGATCTGCACATCCTCGCCGCGCGCGCCGCGTCTCGTCTGCGTCGCGCGCCGCTCGCTCGCGAGCACGCCCGCGCCGCGGTCGCACGCTATTCGGACATCGCGGCGCGGAACGAGCTCGCCGAGTATCGACGCGGCCTGACGCGCGCCCGCGACCTGCTCGCGGAGCTCGACGTCGACGTCACCAGGCCCGGAGACTGACCTGGTCTCTCAATCGGTTTCGACGTGATCGACCGTGTGCGTGATCCACAGGACATCGTCGGTCACCGCGATGTCCTCGGAGCACGGCGACAGCGCGAGCCCAATTCGCTCGTCCCTCTCCGACTTGTACAGCGATCCCGCCGCGGGCTCGAGCTGCGGCGTCGGCGGGGCGACGGGCGTGTTGCCGCGCTGGAAATTGCGGTGCCAGATGCGGAAGTGATCGGCGCAGATGGCGCCCTTCGCCGTCCACAGCGCTTCACGCGGCCCGATGCGGCGTTCGTCGGGCGCGCCGAGGTAACGCGTCCCGAGCTGCGGACGCTCCCAGTGGATCGGCGTGCCGGTCTTGGTGCCGCTCCAGCGCCCACGGTACTTCGCCGTGATCATCTTGAGCGTGGTGCGCGTCAGGCCCTGCGGGTTCTCCTGCATCGGGTCGACGCCGAGCAGTCGCATCTTCGACAGCGCCGCGCCGGCGCACGCGATGTTGAACCACATGCGATCCCGCCTGATCAGCGGGTCTCCGGTCTCGTGGTCGTACGTCTCGCCCTGGACGATCAGCGCGTAACCGTCGCCGCCCGGCGGCGTTTGCGGCGTGAAGCCTCGGGGGACCGGCCCGGGCGCCTCGGCGCGCTCCATGCGCAGGTCGGCGGCCTGCCAGTCCTCGATCCAGCGCTCGCCCTGGGGACAGACGTTGTCGCGCATCGACGAGCCACGCGCGCCGTACTCGAGCAGGTACGCCGGCACCCAGGTGCGCTCCGGTTCCTTGGCCATCCACGTCGTCGTCACCGCCTGATCGATGATCCGCACCGTGAGCGGGAGGACGTCGTAGGTGGTGCCCGGGACGAAGGGCTCCTCGCGCGTGAAGGGCACGTCGACGTCGAACTGCGCGCGCTTCATGCAGTCGCCGAAGAAGAACGCGGGAAGCTGAAACCAGCGCCGGACGCCGAACGCAGTCAGCTGACCGTTCGCGACCTGGAGGTCGAGCTTGCCGTTGTAGACGGCGGCCTGCGGGATGCGCCCGCGGCACCGCTGCCGCGTGTTGCGGTCTTCGGTCTGGGTCGCCCCCAGCTTCACCGAACCGGGCACGACGGCGACCTTCTCCGCGTTGGGCACACCGGCGAGGTTCAGGCCGCGGATGGGCACGTTCGCGATCTCCGCCGTGTTGAGACCGCAGTTGAAGCCGCAGATGGCGTGGGCGACGCGTGCGGTGGGCAGGAGCGCCAGCAAGGACGAGAGCGTGACGAGCAGACGCTTCATGGTTCGGTAGTGGTCCTGGTCTCGAGATCGTTCCGGATCGCCAGCTCGGCGAGCAGGCGGTCACCGTGCGGGCCCATGCCCGAGTCCGTCATCGATGCGTCGGGTTCGGCCCGGGCGGCGAGCTGCTCGCGCAGCGCGGCGCGCGCGCGGTGCAAGCGGCTGCGGCTGGTCGCCGGAGCCGTGCCGAACACCTCGGCCAGCTGCTCGGCGTCGAGGTCCTCCCAGTAGTGAAGCTCGAGCAGGAGCTGCTGCTCGACGGGGAGCTCCTCGAGCGCGGCGCGCAGGCGCAGCTGATCGCGCTGGCGATCGACGCGCGCGCCCAGGCTGGTCGACAGCGCCGCGATCGATTGCTCGGAGATGTCGTCGTGCGGCGAGCGACCCGACCGCTTCCGGAAGTAGCCGAAGAGGACGTTCTTCGCGATGGCGAACAGGAAGGTGCGGAAGCTCGAGTGGCGGCGGAAGCTGTCGCGCGCGCCCACGCAGGCCAGAAACGTCTCCTGGACCAGCTCCTCGGCGTCGCTGTCGCTCGTCACCTTGTGATCGAAGAAGCGGAAGACGGCCTCGAAGTGGCGGGAGAAGAGCGCGTTACCTGCGGTCGCGTCCCCGGCGCACCAGCGATCGAGCAGCGCCCCGTCGTCGTCTGCCATCGCGGCCGAGCGTAACACCCGGGATCGGCGGACTTCTCACCGTCCGGAACGATTTCGGGAGAGTCACCACTACCGGGTCATGCAAGCAAAGCACGCAAGCGCCACGGCCGGCGAGGTCGTGGGCTGGGGCGCGCAGGCCTCCTGGTCCGCGCCCACCTCGTTCACCGCCTCGGGCTGGATCGGCCGCGAGCTCTTCCGCCTCGGCGTCCGCCACGCGTTCGCGGTGCTCGGCGGCGGCATCGCCGCGTTCGCCGACGGGCTGGCGCGCTCCGAGATCCGCATCCATCACACGCGCCACGAGTCGGGCGCGGCCTTCGCCGCGATCGAGGCGCACTTCGCGAGCGATCGGCCGTCGCTCGTCGTGGTGACGACCGGGCCCGGGCTCTACAACGCGCTCAACGGCGCGATGGCCGCGCGCGCGGACGGGGCGCGGCTCCTGCTCGTGTCGGGCGCGACGTCGCGCACGCAGCGCGGCCGCGGCGCCGTGCAAGAGACGACGGCGCAGTCGCTACCGCCCGGCCTCGCCTCGACAGGTCCGCTCTTCCATCTCGCGGCGCAGCCGGAGAGCATGGTCGAGCTGCAGCACTTCCTGCAGCAGCTCGCGTGTGGCTGGTCGCGACCGGGCGGGTTCGTCGCGCACCTCGCGCTGCCGTGGACGCTGCAGACCGAGCTCGTCGATCTCGAGCACGCGCCGGTGGTGGCGCCGTGGGGCGTCGCGGCGGCCGGTGCGGCGGCGGACGCCGTCGACGCCACGCTCGAGCGACTCGCGGCGGGCTCGGCGGCGCTGTGGATCGGACACGGCGCGCGCCAGGCGGCGAGCGAGGTGCGTGCGTTCGCCGAGGCTGCGGGGCTGCCGGTGATCGCGTCGCCGCGCGCGCGTGGCGTGTTCGACGAGGAGCACCCGCTGTTCGTCGGCGTGTCGGGTGCGGGCGGGCACGTGACGGTGCCCGAGCTGTTCGCGAAGGCGCGGCCGGAGACCGTGCTCGTGCTCGGCAGCCGGCTGGGCGAGGTGACGTCGTTCCTGAGCAGCGCGGCGACGCCGTCGCGCGCGTGGATCCACGTCGACGTCGATCCGTCGGCGTTCGGCGCGGCGTTCCCGGGCGTGCCCGGGATGGGCGTGACCGCCGAGGTGCGCGCGTTCGTGTCGGCGCTCGACGCGCGCGCCCGCGCCACCGGCTGGTACGCGTCCCGTGCGCGCGTGCCGATGGCGATGCCGCACGTCGAGCGCCCGGCGCGGCTCGAGGCGCGCGACGGCGACGTCCGCCATCCCTACCTGATGCAGGTGGTGCAGGAGCAGATCGTCGACGCGACCGACGCGGTGGTGATGAGCGAGGCGGGGAACGCGTTCACGTGGTGCAACCACGCGCTGCGCTTCCGCACGCCGGGACGCTATCGCACGAGCGCCGCGTGGGGCTCGATGGGGCACTTCACGGCGGGGTGCGTGGGAGCGGCGCTCGCGACGGGGCGGCGCGCGGTGGCCGTGGTGGGCGACGGCGCGATGCTGATGACCAACGAGATCAACACGGCCGTCGCGTACCAGGCCGACGCGCTGTGGATCGTGCTCAACGACGCGCAGCTCGGGCTCAACGAGCACGGCATGTCGGCGCTGGGGATGCGCCCGGTCGAGACGCAGCTGCCGCGCACCGACTTCGCGGCGTTCGCGGAGAGTCAGGGCGCGACCGGCTTGCGCGTCGAGACCGAGGCCGAGCTCGAGCACACCATCGCCCTTGCGATGACGCGGCGTGGCCCGGTGGTCGTCGACGTGCGCGTCGATCGCACGGTGCCGTCACCGATCCTCGCGTTGCGCATCCAGAGCCTGGCGGGGCACGGGGGCGGGAGGCAACGATGATCGTCGATCCGTTCGAGCTGCCCGAGGCGGCGGCGGCGCGCTACGCGGGACCCTTCGAGCGCGTGCCGTTTCCATCGCGCCTCATCGCGCGGGTCGTCGGCCTGGGCGATGGCCTGGGCGATGGCATGGGCGATGGGACGGGCGACGGGGCGACCGAGCCCGAGGAGCGGCGCATCAACGGATATGCGGTGGCCGCGGATCTCGCGCGGCACCATGGGCCCGTCGAGGCCGCGTGGCTCGCGCTGCGCGGTGACCTGCCGACCGCGACCCAGCGCGCGGCGCTTGCGGCCGCGATGGTGCTGCTCGCGCCGGTGCACATCGGGGAGGCGCCGGCGCACGCCGCGTACCTCGGTCGCATGGGCGGCGGATCGCCGGCGACGACCGTCGCGATCGGCGCGATCGGCTGCACCGAGCAGGCGGCGCACGAGTTTCGGGCGCTGGCGCCATGGCGCGTGTGGCTCGAAGGCGGTGGCGGGCCGGTGCCGGAGGTGGCGTGCGCGGCGACGGTGGCGTCGGGCTGGCGGATCGCGCAGGCCGATCTCGACGTGCGCATGCGCGAGTGGTTCGGCACCGGGCGCGGATTGCCCGAGGTGATGCTGCGGCGCGTGGCATGCGCGCACGCGATCCTGGTGCGGCTCGGCGCCGCGGACGAGCTGGCGTTCGTGACGCTGGCGACGATCGCGCGCCTGCCGGCGGTGATCGCCGAGGCCGCGCATGCGCGCGCCGGCGACTTCCGCGACTATCCCACGCGCCTGCCGGACTATCGCTACGTCGACGAGGAAGGAGCGGCCCCATGACGATGCTGCACGACGAACGCCCGCTGCAGCGGGCCGGCCACATCGGTGATGTCGACAATCGCTACTGCGGCGCGGCCGTGTTCGGGGAGCTCGCGCGCACGCTGGTCGATCCGTCGGAGCTGGTGGCGCGCGCGTGCGGCGTGTCGGGGATGTCGGCGGAGGATCGTGACGTCGTGCGCGCGATCGCGCTGGCGCTCACCTCGCCCGATGCGCGCGTGTGGCCGCTCAAGCTCGCGCGCACGCTCGCGTCGTTCGGCAACGCGCACGCCGGCCTGCACGGCGCGCAGCTGCTCAACGCGGGCGTCACGATGGGGCCGGGCGCACACGCGTCGTGCGCGGCGTCGCTGCGCTGGCTGCACGAGCGCGTGGGCGACGATCCGCCGGACGACGCGCTGGCCGCGGCGCTCGACGAGCACGATCGCCTGAATCGTCGCTTCTGCGGGTTCGGCGTGCCGCTGCGCCCGTTCGACGAGCGCATCGTCGGGTTACACGCGTGCCTGCGCGGGCACGCGGCCACGCGGCGGCGGTACTGGCGCTTCGCGCAGCGCGTCGGCGACGCGGTGAAGGCGCGCGATCGGATCGAGCCCAACATCGTGTTGCCGCTGTCGGCGCTGATGCTCGACCTGGGCTTCTCGCCGCGGCGGTGCGCGGTGTTCGCGGGCGCGATGATCTCGCACTGCTTCACGGCGCACGCCGTCGAGGCCGCCGAGCAGGACGGTCCGTGGCTGCGCGCGCTGCCTGCCGCGGCCATCGACGATCGCAGCCCGCCGCTGCGAACCTCGACGGGCACGGCGACCTCGACGAAGCCGGCCGGGCCGGGGTCGGCGGCGCCGCGACGTTCGCTGCCGTGGTGAGGTCGGCGCGCTAGACTCCACGGCGTGCTGAAAGCAAGCGTGGCAGGCATCGTCGTCGCCTTGGCCGTCATCGCGCTGGCCGGTGTCGCGGACGCGCAGACCAGAACGGCGGCGCAGGTCATCGCCGACGTGCAGAAGACGTACGCCGGCGTGAACGACATGACGGCGGCGTTCGAGCAGGAGGTCACGAACGTCACCTTCGGCAAGACCAGCATCGTGAAGGGCAAGCTGTGGCTGAAGCGGCCCGGCAAGATGCGCTGGGACTACATCCGGCCCCGCATCCACGGTAAGCCGGCGAAGACCGTGAAGAGCTTCGTGTTCGACGGCGCGTGGCTCTGGATGATCGACCTCGAGAACCAGCAGCTCGTGAAGCAGAGCGTGAGAGATCAGCTGCTGCCGGTCGCGGTCGCATTCCTCTCGGGCAAGACGGCGTGGGCGGCGGACTTTCGCGCGAAGCTCGACGTGAGCGGCGCGTACGGTGCTGCCGGCGATGTCGTCGTCCTGCTCCTTCCCAAGCACGCCACCGCCGCGTACGAGAACCTGTACCTCGTCGTGGACCCGACGACGTCGCAGGTCCGCGAGTCGATCATCATCGACCCCGGCGGCAACGTGAATCACTTCACGTTCACGGACCTGAACCTCGCCGCGACCAATCGCGAGACCATCTTCGAGGTCGACCCGAGCCGCGCGATGTTCGCCAACTTCCGCGTCGTCAACGTCACGCCGCCGCCGCCGGCCAAGCCGGCGCCGAAGCCGCCTGCGCCCAAGAAGAAGCCCGCCCGGCCCTGACCGCCTACAATGCGGCGTGCTGCGCGCGTCGATCAAGGCGGCGATCATCGTCGGTCTCGGCGCGCTGCTCGCGTGGGGTGTGCTCCGGCTCGTCACCGACCTCGACTGGCCGGCGCTGACGCCGACCGAGCAGCTCGTGGTGGTCGCGGTCATCGTCGTGCCGCTTCTCGCGATCGCAGCGGTCGTGCTGCTGCGCGCATGGCTGCTGCGCGGACGCGCCGCGTACTTTGCCGACCTCGGCTTCGAGGCAGACGTCGCCGGCGTGCATCGCGACGTCGGCGGCTGGATCGCCGCCCACGCGGGCTCCTTCGAGACGCCCGACGGCGTGCGGCGCCCGGCCTGGCTGGTCCAGGCGCAGGCGAAGCATCCCGGCAAGGCGCTCGTCGTCCAGCTCGCGGGCGCGCCGACCGCCGACTACGTGAACGAGCTCGCGCCGGTGTCACTCGCGTTGCCGGCCGGGCTCGCCGCGTGGGGCAAGGACGGCAGCTCCGAGCTGCTCGACGAGGCCGCGCTCGCTGAGCTTGGCGCCGTCGGCGACATCATCCAGCTCCGCGTGACGCCGGTCCTCGTCCGGCTCGTGCTCGAGCGCGCCACGCCGCCGGCGAACGTGCGGCGCGCGCTCGTGCTCGTCGCGAAGGTCGCCGGCCTCCGCCTGCCCGCGACCGCAGCAACGCCGCCATCGCCAGCGCCGGGTGCGCTCGAGCGGGGCATCCCGTCCTACTACATCGCGATCGGCGCCGCCGTCGCGTACGTCGCGGCGATCATCGGCGTCGGTGCGCTCGCGCCCGATCGCGAAGGCTACGAGGACTTCATCATGGCGCGCACGCGCCGCTGCGGGCTGGCCCGCGAAGCGCTGGGCGAGCCGATCGAGCGCGTCCAGTTCGGCTGGCAGCCGAGCACGAAGGCGAACCGCCGGCAGGCGTCGCACCTGCTGGTCCGCGGCTCCAAGGCGAGCGGGGACGTCCGGGTCGAAGCGTACGCGCGCACGCGCGGCACCGATCCGCGTGCGTATCCCATCATCGACGCGATCATGGACGCCCCGGGCGGGCCGATCGAGATCCTCGCGTGCTCGCGCAGCTGGAAGGCCGGCATCACCGCGCCGCGGACGTGGCGCGCGCGCGAGCGGGGCGCGGCGACCGCGACCTGCACGGTGCGCGTCGAGCCGTCGCCGAAGTCCGGCTTCCAGGAGTGTCGCCTCGAGGTCGAGTGCGGCCCGCGTCATCTCTTCGGCAAGACGCCCGATCTCGGCTTCGCCGACTGCTGGACCGTGAGGGACCGGAACCGCGACGACGTCGTCGTGTCTGACCCCGATCGCGGCCTGCCGCGTCCCGAGCCGACCGTCGAGCTCGACGAGCGCACGGGCATCGTGCAGATCGGCGCGTCGCGCGTGCTCGAGCTCGAGCCGTAGCGTTCCTCCTCGGCGCGTTTCGCCTCGCGCCTCATCACACGATGTCCCGTCGAGCCCACACTCTGAGCCCGGCGGCGAGGAGGAGCGGCGGGTACGACAGCGTGAAGATCAGCCAGAAGGTCCACATGCCGGTCAGGTGCAGCGCGCGCCAGCGGCGTCGACCGAGCCAGGCCTGCGCGCCGTCCCACGACGTCGCCACCATCGCCGCGAGCAGCACGTACCCGAAGCCGCCACCCACGAGCGTCGACGTGGAGACCTTGTCCCAGAAGATGCGGCCCTCGGCGCGCGCGAGCGCGACGATCGCGACGAGGTGGCCGCCGTGCGAGATCGCCATGGCCAGGCCGAGGTAGCGCCGGTTGCGCAGGAGCCACTTGCCGGGCCGCGCCACGCCGAGCACGACCAGCGGACGCGCCACGAACGCGAGGAGGAACCACGCGGCCGACGTCCGCGCGGTCGCGCGGAGGATCGCGCGCAGGTCCGCGCTCGCGGCGACCTCGACGGCGAGCAGCACCGCCGCCGCGCCCAGGATCAGCCAGCGCTCGAGGGACCGATCGACGTTGCGCGCCACGTCGCCAACGTGACCCGACGGGGGTGGCAATGCAATCATGCGGGCATGGGTCGAACGACCCATCGCGCGTGAACGTTCCTCTGGCGAGACTGGTACCGATGATGCGCACCGTCCTCCTGCCTCTCCTCGTGATCCTCGCCGCATGCGCTCCGCGCGATCCGGGGCTGCGCCTCGAGGGGCCGCGGCCCGCCGTGCCCGACGGCGTGGAGCGTCTCGACACGACGTTTCGCGGCGACGGCGTCGAGCTCTACGCGCAGCGCTGGCGGCCGACGGGTGGCGTCGAGCCCAGGGCCGTCGTCGTCATCCACCACGGCCTCGCCGATCACTCGGGCCGGTACAGCGAGCTCGCCGTGCAGCTGGTGCAGCGCGGCTACGCCGTGTGGGCGCTCGACATGCGCGGGCACGGTCGCTCGGCCGGGCCGCGCATCAGCTTCGACAGCATCGACGTGATGCTCGACGATCTCGACGCGTTCCTGCGCCTCGTGCGCGAGCAGGAGCCCGGACGTCCGCTCTTCCTGTACGGCCACAGCTTCGGCGGTCTCATCGCGTGTCTCTACGCGATCGAGCGACAGCCGCAGCTGGCCGGCCTCGTCCTGGCGGCGCCCGCGCTCGCGTTCGACGCGCCGCCGGTGCAGGCCGGTGCCATCGCCGTGTTCGGTGTGATCGCGCGCAACTTGCCCGCGGTGCCGCCCGATCACGCCGGCTTCTCGCGCCGCGCCGAGATCGTGCGCGAGATGAACAGCGACCCGCTCATCGAGCAGGGCAAGGGGCCGGCACGCACGGCACGCGCGGCGACCGACGGGGCCGAGCGCGTGTGGGCCGCGGCGGAGCGGATGCGCGTGCCGCTGCTCGTCGAGCACGGCACCGCCGATCGGCTGACCGCGCCGTCCGGCAGCCGTGATCTGGTCGCGCGCGCCGGGAGCAGCGACAAGACGTTGCGGATCCATGACGGGCTCTTTCACGATCTGCTGCGCGAGCCCGACGGCGCCGGCGAGCGCGTGACCGGCGAGATCATCGCGTGGATCGAGGCGCACAGCGGCGGCGCGCCCGTGACGTTCACGTCGTCGCAGCCGACCGGCGCGCTGCGCGGCGACCAGCACGGCCGTGCGGTGTCGATCGAGCTCGACGTGCGCGGCGAGCAGCCGCGCGCCGATGGTGCGCCCACCGCGTTCACGGGCGGCATGCGCAGCCGCATCGGCGTCGGTCGCGGCGCGCTCGGTGCCGGCTACGTCGGCGGGCTCGACGTGCGCGGCGGTCGCCTCGACGGTGGTTACTATCACGTCGACGCGCACGCGCTCGGGATCGCGCTGCGCGGCGCGCGCGGTGCGCTGCTCTCGATCACGGGCGGGATCGGGATCGGCGGCGTGCGCGGTGCCGACGCGACGCGCGCCCCGCTCGAGGTCTCGCTCGAGATGCCGGTCGGCCCGACGCGCGTGTTCGCGCGCGCCGGCCTCGCGTGGCGGCTCGGCGGCGACGACTACGTCGACGACGCGCTCGGCGTCGCCGACGAGGCCAGCGCGCTCGTCGGTGGACGCTTCGGGCGCGACCGCCGGTACTGGGGCAGCGTCGTGGCCGGCGGCGGCCCGTTCCTCGCGCTCACCTACCAGAACCTCGGGGGCGCCGAGCTGTACGGCGTCTCGCTCGGCCTCGATCTCTGGGGTGGCAACTGAGCGACGACGCGCTCTCGCTCGCCGAGCTCCTCGGCGCCCTCTCGCTCGCCACCGATCTCGGCGCGGGGCTCCCGCTCGAGACCTCGCTGCGTACGTGCCGCGTCGCGACGCATCTCGGCGCGCGCCTCGGCCTCGCGGGCGATGAATTGCGCGCCGTCTACTACGCCGGGGTCATGCGCCACCTCGGATGCACGGCGTGGTCGCACGAGGCGGCCGCGATCGCCGGCGACGATCACGACCTCATCCGCACCTTCGAGGGCGTCGACGACGCGCGCAAGACCGCGGTCGCGAAGCGCGCCATCCAGGGCCTCGCCCGCAACGCCTCGACGGGCCGCCGCGTACGCGCGGTCGCGTCGACGCTCGCCCGTCCGCGCGCCGGACAGGCACTCATGGCGGCACAGTGCGCGCAGGCCGAGGCGTTCGCCGCGGACCTCGGCCTTCCCGAGGCGACGCGCGCCGGGCTGGCCCAGATGTACGAGCGGCATGACGGACGCGGCGGTCCACACCGCCTGCGCGGCGACGCGATCGCGCCGGTGGCGCGCCTGGTCCACGCCGCGCAGGTGATCGAGGCGCTCCATCGCCGTGACGGCCGCGACGCCGCGCTCGCCGAGCTGCACCGTCGCCGCGGCGGCCAGCTCGCGCCCGCGATCTGCGACGCCGCGAAGCGCGACACCGACGCGCTCTGGAGCATCCTCGAGGCGCCCGCCGCGCTCGAGCCCGCGCTCGCCGCCGAGCCGGGGCCGCGCCTCACGGTTCCGCGCGCCCGCCTCGCCGACGTCGCGCTCGCCTTCGCGCGCTTCGCGGATCTCAAGACGCCGCACAGCGTCGGTCATTCACCCGAGGTGGCGCGCATCGCCGCGGAGGCCGCGCGCCTCGGTGGCCTCGCCGCCGACGAGATCGAGCGCGTGCGGCTCGCAGGCCTGCTGCACGATCTGGGCAGCGTCAGCGTGCCCAACGGCGTCTGGGATCGGCGCGGGCCGCTCGGCGCCGCGGCGTGGGAACAGGTGCGGTTGCACGCGTACCACACCGAGCGCATCCTCACGCGCGCGCTGCCGACCGCGTCGATCGCGGCGCTCGCCGGTGCGCACCACGAGCGCCTCGACGGCAGCGGCTACCACCGCGGCGGTCGCGCCGACGGGCTGGCGCGCGCCGCCCGCATCCTCGCCGCCGCCGACGCGTACGTCGCGATGACCGAGCGCCGCGCCCACCGCGCGCCGCACCACGATCCCGCCGGCGAGCTCGCCGCGGACGCGACAGCCGGTCGTCTCTGCCGTGATGCGGTCGCGCTCGTCCTCGCTGCCGCGGGCCACGCGCGCGTGCGCACCGCGCTGCCCGCCGGGCTCACCGATCGCGAGGCCGAGGTGCTCGGCCACCTCGCGCGCGGCCTCGTCAGCAAGGAGATCGCGAGCGCGCTCGGCATCGCGCCGCGCACCGTGAAGCACCACATCGAGCACATCTATGAGAAGACCGGCGTGTCGACGCGCGCGGCGGCGGCCCTGTTCGCGGCGCGCCACGACCTGGTGCGGACCTGACGCCGTCGGTCAGCGCCAGCGCTCGCATCGACCCATGATTCCGGGAGCGGGGTCATAATCGACCGGATGGCCGACGCCTCCACGCCCATCGGACCCGGCCGTGAGGTCGGTCCGTTCCGCGTGGTGCGCGTGCTCGGCCGCGGTGGCATGGGCGTGGTGTGGCTGGCGCGCGATCAACGGCTCGGTCGTCGCGTCGCGCTCAAGCTGATCGATCCGGAAAAGCTCGCCGCCGCCGGCGCGCGCGAGCGGTTTCAGCGCGAGGCCGCCGCCACCGCGGCCCTCGCGCACCCCAACGTGGTGACGCTGTTCGAGGTCGGCGAGCTCGACGGCACGCCGTGGGTGGCGCTCGAGTACATCGAGGGCGACACGCTGCGCGAGCGCATGGTCGACGATCCACCGTCGTTGCGCGACGCGCTCGCCATCGGCCGCGCCATCGCGGGCGCGCTCTCGGCCGCGCATGCCGCGGGCATCCTGCACCGCGACCTCAAGCCCGCCAACGTCATCCTCGGTCGCGACGGTCGCGCGCGCGTCGTCGACTTCGGACTCGCGCGCCGCTTCGGAGACACCACGCCCGACATCGCGCCCGATCTGCGCGTGCCCGAGGGTGCGCCGCGGTTCCGCCTCACCGATCACGCGCCGCCCGGCGGCATGCCGGAGGTCCCCGACCGCGAGCCCGCGGCGGCGGCGGAGTCGGACGCGGCCGGGACGCCGCGCTACATGGCGCCCGAGCAGTGGCGCCGCGAGGAGCCGACGCCGGCGAGCGACGTGTGGGCGCTGGGCCTGCTGCTGCACGAGCTGGTGTGGGGCCATCATCCGTACGACGGGCTCGATCGCGTCGGGCTGCGCACCGAGGTCGGCTCGCTCGCCCCCGTGCCCGCGCCGCGCACCACGCGCGCGGTGCCGCCTGCGCTGTCCGAGCTCGTCGCCGAGTGTCTGGCCAAGCGGCCCGAGCAGCGGCCGAGCGCGGTCGCGGTCGAGGCGCAGATCGGCCGGATGCTCGAGCGCTCGGCCGCGCTCGACGAGACCGACAGCCCGTTTCGCGGGCTCGCGCCGTTCGGCGAGAAACACGCCGCCGTGTTCTACGGCCGCGATAGCGAGGTCGCCGCGTTCCTCGAGCGCGTGCGCGAGCAGGCCGTGCTTCCCGTCGTCGGTCCGTCGGGCGCGGGGAAGAGCTCGTTCGTCCACGCCGGCGTGGTGCCGCGGCTGCGCGAACGCGGCTGGACCGTGGTCGCGACGCGTCCCGGCCGGCGTCCGCTCCTCGCGCTGGCGCGTCGGCTGCGCAGCGACGACACCACGACGGGCAGCGTGCTGGGCGGGCCGAGCGGCAGCGCGCCCTGGACGACGGCGACCGTCACCGGCGACGGCATCGCGCGTGATCGGCCGGTGCGCCCGCCGCGCGTCGACGGCGACGAGCTCGCGGCGCTGCTCGGCCAGCGGCCGGGACAGCTCGGCGTCGAGCTGCGCTCGCTCGCCGAGATCCACCGCACGCGCGTCGTGCTGGTCGTCGATCAGCTCGAGGAGCTCCACGCCGGCGGCGTCGACGACGAGGAGCGCCGCGCGTTCTTGCGCGCGCTCGCCGGCGCCGCCGAGGATCCCGCGGAGCCGGTGCGCGTGATCGTGACGGTGCGCGACGACTTCCTCGGCAAGGTCGCGGAGGTCGACGAGATCCGCAGCGCGATGTCGCGCGTCACGCTCCTGCGCAGCCCCGGCGCCGACGCGCTGCGCGAGATCCTGGTGCGCCCGGCCGAGACCGCGGGCTACCGCTGGGACGACGGCCTCGTCGACGCGATGGTCGCCGCCGTCGCCACGTCGCCGGCCGGCCTGCCGCTCCTCGCGTTCACCGCGCGCCAGATGTGGGGACGGCGCGATCGGGACGATCGCCGGCTGACGCGCGCGACGTACGACGAGCTCGGCGGGGTCGCGGGGGCGCTCGCCGCGCATGCCGACGGCGTGATGGCCGGCCTCACCGCCGCCGACGAGGTCGTGGTGCGCGAGCTGCTCCTGCGGCTCGTGAGCCCGGCGCGCACGCGGCGCACGGTGGCGCGCGCCGAGGCGATCGCCGGGTTGCCGCCGGTCGCCGACGAGCTGGTGCAGCGGCTGGTCGACGCCCGCCTCGTGATCACGCGGCGCGCGCCGGGCGGCGGCGCCGAGCTCGAGCTGGCGCACGACTCGCTCATCACGGCGTGGGATCGGCTCGCGCGCTGGATCGAGGAGGGCCACGACGACCGCGCCTTCGTCGAGCACGCGCTCCAGACCGCCGCCTTGTGGCACGACCGGGGCCGCCGCGACGACGAGCTGTGGCAGGGCGAGGCGCTCACCGACGCGCGGCGCATCCTCGCCCGGCAGAGCGATCCGCCTGCGCCCGTCGAGGATCTGCTCGCCGCGAGCGAGGCGCTCGCACGACGCCGGCGCTGGCGCCGTCGCGGCGCGCTGGCGGCGCTGGTCGGCGGGCTGGCCGCGATCGCGATCATCGCGTCGCTCGCCGCGGTACGCATCGCGCGCGAGGAACGGCACTCGCGACATCGCGCCGCGATCGCGCACGTCGAGGCGGCCGCCGCGGCGCTCACCGGCGGCGATCTGCTCGCGGCGCGCGCTCACACCCGCGCCGCGCTCGAGGTCGAGGACTCGCTCCGCGCGCGTGCGCTGTGGCAGCGGATCTCGGGCCAGCCGCTGCTGTGGACGGCGAGCACGCGGGGCGCGGTCTATGCGCTCGCGCCGTCGCCCGACGGCGAGCGCATCGCCGCGGTCGGCCAGGACGGCGCCGTGCTCCTCGTCGATCGCACCACCGGCGCCGTCGAGGAGCTGGCCGGCGGCGCCGATCAGATGTTCGCGGCGACGTGGTCGCCCGATGGTGCGCGCGTCGCCGCCGGCGCGTGGGACGGCCAGATCCGCGTGTGGACCCTCGCCGATCACGAGGTGGTCGCGTGGTCGGGACATCGCGGCATCGTCGAGGGCCTCGCCTTCCTCGGCGACGAGCTGTGGTCGATCGGCTCCGACGGCGAGCTGCGCTCGTGGAACCCGTCCACCGGGGCACCCGGCGTCACGTGGAGCGACGGCGGCGCGCCGATGTCGGCGATGGCCGTCACCGCCGACGGCACCATCGTCACGGCGAGCTGGGACGGCGCCGTGCGCCGCTGGCGCGAAGGCGCGGCCACGATCGTCGGCCGTCACGACGAGCGCGCCACCGCGCTCACCGTTGCCGGCGATCGCATCGTGTCGGGCGGCCGCGATCGCACCGTGCGGGTCTGGTCCGCCGACGGCGAGCGCCGCCTCGCCCGCCTCGAGGCCGAGATCTCGCATCTGGCGTACGACCCCACGCACGATCGCGTGCTGGTCGGCACGTCGCGTGGGCGCATCCACAGCTTCGATCTCTCCACCGGTCGCGACGAGCTCGGCATGGTCGCTCACCAGGGCGACGTCTCGACGATCGCGGTCACCGACGGCATCCTGGTCTCGGGCGGCGCCGACGACACGGTGCGCGCGTGGGACCTCTCGGTGCGCCCACGACGTCCGGATCCCGGACACTCCATGACGGTGGTCGGCGTCGACATCACCGCGGACGGAACCGCCGCGGTCAGCGCCAGCTACGATCAGGAGGCGCGGCGGTGGGACATCGCATCGGGCCGCACGACGGCTATCCTGCGCGGCCATCGCGGCCGCATCTGGGCGGCGCGGTTCCTCCCCGACGGCCGCATCGTCACCGGCTCCGCCGACGGCACCGTGCGCCTCTGGGATGGCGACGCCATCGTCGCGGTCGCGCCGCTCACGCTCACGTCGGGACAGGTCTACGACCTCTCGGTCTCGCGCGACGGCTCGACCATCGCCGCCGGCGCCACCGACGGCCGCGTCTACCTCTGGCAACCGGCGAGCGGCGCGGTGCGGGCCATCGATGTCGTCGCCGGCGGCACGGTCGACGGCGTCGCGCTCTCACCCGACGGCACGCGCGTCGCCGCCGGCGCCTCCGATTCCGTCATCCGCCTGTTCGACGTGGCCACCGGCGCGTGGCAGCTCGAGCTGCGCGGCCACGAGGGCGTCGTCCCCGGCGTCGCGTTCTCGCCCGACGGCAACACGCTCGCGTCGTGCGGCGAGGACGGCGCGGTGTGGCTGTGGGATCTCGCGACCGGCAAGGGCTCGGTCCTGTGGCGCGGCGCGCGTTCGTACCGCGTCGCGTTCCATCCCGGCGGGGAGCTCGTCGGCGTCGCCAGCGCCGACGACGTGGCGCGGCTCCTCGATCGCGCCGGCGGACCACCGCGCCTCCTGCGCGGCCATCGCGGCGAGGTCAACGAGCTCGCGTTCTCCGCCGACGGCACGCTCGTCGTCACCGGCTCGAACGACGCGACCATCCGCACCTGGGACGTCGCCACCGGCGCGCCGCGCTGGATCCCGCGCCGCCCCATCGACAAGACCTCTGTCACCGCCCCGACGGGCCTCGACGGCGTCCCGCCCAGCCCGGTCACCTCGCGCGCCGACGGGCCGAGCGGCGCCGTCGCGCTCGGCTTCGCCTCGGGCGAGGTCGGCCTGTGGGATCTGGCGAGCGGGCTCCGCCTCGATTCCGTGCGCGTGCACGGCCCGGTGGTCGCGCTCTCCGTCACCGCCGAACGGCTGCAGGCGACCAGCGAGCTCGGCGACGAGGTCGAGATCGATCTGACGCCGCTCCGCGCGCCCTACTGCGAGCTCATGCGCGACATCTGGCGCCGCGTGCCCGTCGAGACCGAAGGCGCGCGCCCGACCCGCGTGGCGCCGTCGCGCTCGCATCGCTGCGCGCGCTGATCGCGCCGCGGCTACTTCTCGGGCTTGGGCGGAACGTCGTCGGGGTTCATGTACGACGACAGATCCTCGTCGTCGTCCTCGTCGCGCGAGAACTGGATCCCGCCGCGTCGCGCCGGCACCGCAGCTGCCGACGGCGCCGCCGCCGATGGTGTCCGTTCCGCGAACCGCGCGCCCGGCTCGTCGGCGGGCTTGCGCACGCGCGCCTTCGACGAGACCGTGCCGTCGTCGCTGGCGCTCGCCGAATCCGCCGGCTCGATGGGCGGCGGCCGCGGCGGCCGGCGATCGAAGCGGTCACGAATCCCCGGAGGCACCCACACCGCGCGCCCGCTGCCGCGCTCGCCGTCGTCGTGGCCGTCGTCCTCGACCGGTTCCTCGGCGCCGGCGTCGAGACCGTCGATCTCGGCGAGCGCGTCGGCGACGTCAGGCAGATCGAACAGATCCTGCGCCTCGCCGGCGCGCACGGCCTCGAGCACCGTCTCGCCCAGCCTGACCAGCGCCTGATCGCGCCGGCGCCCACGCCGCGCGTCGTCGAGGCGCGCGCGTCCTTCGCGAGCGCCTCGCTCGAGCACCTCGCGCACCACGCCGGCCTGTGCCAGCGTCGTGCGCAGCAGCGTCCCGAGCGTGCCGCGCGGCCCGGGCGAGCTGCGCGATCCGCGCGAACCGCGCGAACCTGAACGAGAAGAGGACGCCATCGCGGCGATTATCGGACCGGGGCTCGCTGGCGCCAAGGGCGGCGTTGATCTACCGTTCGACTGCGTGGCATTCACCTCCCGGCCGGTGACCTGCGTCGCCTGCGGCCTCGCCGTCGCGATGCTGGCCGCTTGCCCGCCGTCGGGTCCGGTGGGGCCGTCGACGCAGACGCCCAAGAAGGGGAAGGTGCGGATGCGCTCCTTCACCGAGACGTCCGGAGTTCGCCTCATCGCGACCGCGGGCCCCTACGTGTTCGCCGCCAAGGATCACTCGCTCGAGCGGTGGGAGGGCGACAACGTGCTCGTGCTCTCCGCCGATCACGGCTTGCCCGGCGATCGCGTGATCGGCCTCGGCACCGACAGGACGCGCGGCTGGCTGTGGATCGTCACCGACGGCGGCGTGGGCTACTACGACGCGCGCGTCGAGGTCTTCCGCGAGGTCCCGGCGTCGCCGATCATGGCCGAGCTCGGGCTGGGCGGCGGCCCGGCGGCCGTCCCCGCCTCCATGTCCGTCGTCGGCGCCGCCGACGGTGGCGTGTGGCTCGGTCACGCCAAGGGCCTCTTCTACACGACCGCCTCGGGCGCCTGGACGTCCACGCCCATCACCGATCCGGTGAAGGCGATGGCGATGGACGACGCCGGATGGCTGTGGATCGGCACCGATCGCGGCCTCATCGGCCGCGCGCCCGACGGCAAGACCTTCACGATCGGTCCCGCGCAGGGCAACGAGGTCGTCACCACGCGCCTCGTCGTCGCGGCTCCAACCGGCGGCATCATGGTCGTCGGCGAGGACACCGGCGGCCGTCAGCGCGTCGCCTTCGGGCGCACGACGTCGTTCACGTCGTTCAAGGTGTCGCCGAGCACGCGCTGGTCCGACGCCGTCGCGCTCGACGATCGCATCGTCGCGCTCGCCGGCGACAGCCTGCTCCAGATCACGAGCGGCAAGGGCGCCAAGCCGCGGCCGCTCACGCGCGACGGCACGCGCCTCATGCCGCTCAAGGTCGGCGTCACCGAGGCACCTCGCGTCGACAGGGTCGCGGCGCGTTTGCCCGCCGGCGCGCTCTCGCTGGGCGCGAACGGCAAGGAGCTCCTCGTCGCGACCAAGGAGATCGGCGTCGCGCGCATGTCGCTCGACGCGCCCAACCCCGTGGGCTGGCTGCGGCGCGCCGAGATGCTCGACGGCGCCAACACGCTCGCCGTGCACTGCGTCGCGAGCGAGGACTGCTGGCTCGCGACCGGGGCGCCGCGTGCGTGGCGCTGGCGCGGTGAGACCTTCGAGCCCGCGGGCCCACCCGATCAGTACGTGCTCGCGGTCGTCCGGGGACCGGACAGCGTGCTCTACGGGCTGCACCGAGCCGCCAGCGCGCGGTCGATCGAGATCTCGCGCATCAACGGCGAGGCGTGGGAGCCGACCGGCGTGAAGCTCACGACGCCGGGCAATCGCCCCGAGGTGAGCTTCACGCGCTTCGCGCCGAGCGGCGAGCTCTGGGTCGGGCTGCGCTATCACGAGGGCAAGGACGACGAATCGCAGCCGTGGGGCGTCGCCATCGTCGACCTGGGCCTCGGCGCGGTCGCGTATCACCACGCCAGCGGCGATCGCAGCGAGCGCGAGAAGGGCATCCTGCCGGTGCCCGTGAACGTCGTCGACGCCGCCTTCCACGGCGGTGATCAGATCTGGATGGCAAGCCTCGAGGGTGCGGTGCGGCTCGTCGGTGACACCGTCACCGTGTGGAACGAGGACATGGCGCTCGAGTCGGAGCTCCTGAGCGCGGTCGCGGTGTCTCCGGGCGGCCTCGTCTACGTCGCGACGCCGGATGGTGTCGGCACGTACGATGGCGAGCGCTGGCGATTCCCTGGAGAGCTGCGGTTCTCAGTGAACGATCTTGCGCTCGCGAAGGACGCGCGCCTCTGGCTCGCGACCGAGCGCGGCATCGCCATCTACGACGGCAAGAAGGTGCGTCGCATGGACGTGCGTCGCGGCCTGGTCGAGAACACGGTCCTCGACGTGACCATCGACGAGTTCGGTCGCGTCTGGGCGCGCGGACCGCGCTCGTTGATGATGGTCACGCCCTGATCGCGCGCTGACGTTGGTTGCGTACGTCGGTGTCGTACATCGGCACCTCACCGCAGCTGGCAGCGCCGACATGCGGCTGTCAGCACGCACGAAGCGTTGGCTCGTGTGAGGACTGACACGTTGTCCGGCACGCGCCGCTGCCGCTTTGATGGGCGCGGAGGCATTCATGAGGAAGCGCGCGCTCGCAACCGTCGCAGTCCCGCTCGTCGCCCTGGTCGGCACCGCCACGGCGGTTCGCAGCCCCGATTATCTCGACGAGCGTCCGCTCGAGACCGCCGATGGCGGCCGCGGTCGCGCGTTCCGCGACGTCACGTGGGATCGCGCGCCAGGCTCCGCGAAGAAGGCGTGGGCGTCGTTCCTCACCACGCACGGCGGCACGTGGCGCACGCAGTGGGACCGCACCACCGAGGTGCCGCTGCGCATCTGGGGCGAAGGCATCGCCGTGCCCGGCTCGATGGCATCACCCGCGATCGCCGAGCGCGCCGCGCGTGATCTGCTCGCGATGCACCTCGGCCTGCTCGCGCCCGGCGCGAAGGTCGACGACTTCGAGCTGGTCTCGAACGTGCTGCACGGCGAGCACGACTCGATGCGCACCGTCGGCTTCTACCAGCGCTGGAACGGCATGCGCGTCGTGGGCGGGCAGGTCAGCTTCCTCTTCAAGAAGGATCGCGTGATCGTCATCGGCTCGCAGGCGCTGCCCGACGTGAAGCCGCCGACATCTGGGCGCTCCGTCAGCGAGGACGCCGCGCGCACCGCCGCGGTCGCGTGGGTCGACACCGCGTACGCCGCGCGCACCGTCGGCGGTGTCGTCGGCGAACCGGTCGTGCTCCCCATCATCCGCGACAAGGACGACGGCACGCAGGCGATCGAGTATCGCGTCGCGCGCGCGGTCGACGTCGACTCGAACGATCCCATCGCGCGCTGGGACGTCTACGTCGATGCCGCCAGCGGCGCGCCGCTCGCGCGCACGCAGAAGCTGCGCTTCGCGACCGGCACCGTGAAGTACAAGGTGCCGGTGCGCAACCCGAGCGCGGCGCGCATGGACTACCCGGCGATCTTCGCCAGCACCAAGATCGGTCAGTCGACGGCGGCCACCGACGCGAGCGGCGTCATCACCTGGAGCGGCACCGCCGCCGCGACGGTCACGCCGGTCGTCACCGGCCAGTGCGCCGCGGTCACCACGGCGTCGGGCAGCGTGCCGACCGGCTCGCTGACGCTCCAGCCGTCGGGCACCGCGGTCTGGGACCAATCCACGTCGGAGACCAACGACGCCGCGCTCACCGCGTTCATCCACGTCACGATCGTCAACCGCTACGCCAAGGCCAACCTCAACGCCAATCTGGGCTGGCTCGATCGCGCGGTCTCGACGCGCGTGAACGAGAGCGGCAACTGCAACGCCTACTCGACCGGCGACGACATCCACTTCTACCGGTCGAGCTCGCAGTGCGAGAACACCGGCCGCATCGCCGACGTCATGTATCACGAGTTCGGACATTCACTGCACAACCAGTCGATCATCCAGGGCGCCGGTGAGTTCGACGGCGCGCTCTCCGAGGGCATCTCCGACTACCTCGCTGCGACGATCACCAACGACAACGGGATGGGCCGCGGCTTCTTCCGCAACCAGGACGCGCTCCGCGACATCGATCCGGCCGGTACCGAGAAGCGCTGGCCCGACGACCGCACCGGCGAGGTCCACGACGACGGCGAGATCATCGCCGGCACGCTGTGGGATCTGCGCAAGGGCATGATCGCCGCGCTCGGCGCCGGCCCCGGCGTCACCAAGGCCGACGACCTCTACTACGCGATCAACCAGCGCGCGAGCGACATCCCGTCCACCTACGTCGAGGCGGTCGCCGCCGATGACGACGACGGCAACCTCGCCAACGGCACGCCCAACCAGTGCGTGATCCAGAACGTCTTCGCCGCGCACGGCCTCGCCTCCGGCGACGGCGGCGTGACGATCGGCGTCGGCATGCCGGTGCGCGACGGCTTCACCGTCAACGTGCCCATCGAGGAGCCGCCCGGCGACTGCCCGGTGGCCGACGTGCAGAGCGCCACCGTCAACTGGCAGGTGCGCGGTATGGCCGGCAGCGGCGGCGACGTCGCGCTCACCGAGAGCGCGTCGGCGTGGAGCGGCGCCATCCCGGCGCAGGCCAACGGCACCGTCGTCCAGTACAAGGTGACCGTCACGCTCAGCGATGGCACGAACATCGTCTATCCCGACAACGCCGCCGATCCGCTGTACGAGTTCTGGGTCGGGCCGGTCGAGAAGATCTGGTGCACCGACTTCGAGACCGATCCCGCGGGCTGGACGCACGGCGCGACCACCGGCACCGACGACTTCGCGTTCGGCATGCCGACCGGCGCCGGCGACGATCCCACCGCGGCGTTCTCCGGCGCGCGCGTGTTCGGCAACGACCTCGGCGGCGGCAGCAACGACGGCACGTACGAGCCGTCGGTCGACCTGTGGGCCAAGACGCCGGAGATCGACGTCGGTCAGTACGAGAGCGTGCGGCTCCAGTACCGCCGCTGGCTCGGCGTGGAGGACGCCTTCTTCGACGACGCGTCGATCTCGGTCGACGGCGCGCCGGTGTGGGCGAACAAGGACAGCATGAACGGCAACAACTCCTCGACGCACCACAAGGACAAGGAGTGGCGCTTCCAGGACGTCGACATCACGACGCAGGCGGCCGACGGCAAGGTGCAGGTGGCGTTCAACATCAAGAGCGACCAGGGCCTCGAGATGGGCGGCTGGACCATGGACGACGTGTGCATCGTCGGCTGGAGCGCGTCGCTCGCGTCGTGCGGTGACGGCACGGTCGGCGCCGGCGAGCAGTGCGACGACGGCAATAACGTCGACGGCGACGGCTGCTCGGCGACGTGCGTGGACGAGGACGGCACCGACCCCGATGATCCGAACGGCGACCCCGAGGGTGGCTGCTGCTCGACGTCGAAGGACGACCCCACGGGGTTCTTCCTCCTGCTGTCGCTGACCGCGCTGGTGCTCGCGCGCCGGCGTCGCGTGCTGTAGCGACCCGGACGCGGCCGAGTCGGCCCGCCACCCGCCCTCCTTCCACCTTCAATGTATGCCACAGGTGGGGACTTGCTGGAAGCCCCCACTGGTCCCGCACAGTGGCCGCATGACGACAACACATGCGGTCGTGATCGCGGGCGGGGGCCCGACGGGGCTGATGCTGGCGATCGAGCTGACCTTGGCGGGCGTCGAGGTCGCGCTCGTCGAGCGTCGTGAGACCCAGGAGCTCGCCGGCTCGCGCGCCGGCGGGCTCCACGCGCGCACCATCGAGATCTTCGATCAGCGCGGCGTGGGCGATCGATTCGTCTCGCAGGGCACACCGATGCAGGTCGCGGGCTTCGCGATGGCGCCGCTCGACATCAGCGACTTCCCGACGAGGCGCAACTACGGGCTCGCGCTGTTCCAGAACCACATCGAGCGCATCCTGGCAGAGTGGGCCGCCGAGCTGGCCGTGCCGACGTACCGCGGCGTCGACGTCACCGGCTTCGCCCAGGACGACGGCGGCGTCCAGGTCGCGCTGTCCGGCGGCCGGACATTGAGCGCGCAATATCTCGTCGGATGCGACGGCGGACGCAGCTTCGTGCGCAAGCACGCCGGGATCGCGTTCGAGGGATGGGATGCGTCGACCAGCTATCTCATCGCCGAGTGCTCGTTCGCCGGGGAACCGGCGTGGGGGCTCCGTCGCACGCCGAACGGCAACAACGCGATCGGCAAGCTCGACGACGGCGCACGCGCGCGCGTCGTGCTCCAGGAGCCGCAGCCACGCGAGGGCGACGCGCCGTCGGTCGACGAGCTGAAGGCCGCGCTGCTCGACGGGTACGGGGCCGACTTCGGCGTGCACTCCGTGACGTGGCTCTCGCGCTTCACCGACGCCGCGCGGCAAGCCGCGACCTATCGCGATCGTCGCGTGCTCCTGGCCGGCGACGCCGCGCACGTGCACTCGCCGGTCGGTGGTCAGGGCCTCAACACCGGCGTGCAGGACGCCGTGAACCTGGGCTGGAAGCTGGCGCAGGTCGTCCGCGGCACGTCGCCCGACGGCCTCCTCGACAGCTACCACGCGGAGCGACACCCGGTCGCGGCGCGCGTGCTGCGGACCACGCTCGCGATCACCGCGCTCAATCGCAACGAGCCGCGCATCGACGCGCTGCGGGAGATCACCACCGACCTCATGAAGCTCGACGAGCCGCGCAAGCGCTGGGCGGGGATCATGTCGGGCCTCGACGTCCACTACGACCTCGGCGCCGGGGCCGGCAGCCATCCGCTCCTCGGGCGGCGCATGCCGGATCTCGACGTCGACACCGCCGACACGGCCGGCGGGCCGCGCCGTGTGTTCTCGTTCCTGCACGAGGCGCGGCCGGTGCTGCTGAATCTCGGCGCACCCGGTGCGCTCGACGCGGCGCACGAGCCGTGGGCCGCGCGCGTGCCGCTCGCCGACGTTCGCTACACCGGCGCGTGGGAGCTGCCGGTGCTCGGCGCGGTCGCGGCGCCAGAGGCGGTGCTGGTGCGCCCCGACGGCTACGTGGCGTGGGTCGGCGACGGCGCCGGCACCGAACCCGACGCGGGGCTCCGCGACGCGCTGACCACGTGGTTCGGACCTACTTGACGACCTCGACCATGTCGGGCTCGCGCGTGCGGTAGTTGTCGTCGATGTAGTCCATCAGCTCGAGGAGGTTGGTCTCCATGCGCGCGTAGCCGCCGGCCGGCGCGTCCATGTAGAACGTGCCGCCCTCGCAGTTGTCGCCGCCGGCCGGCACGGGCACGCCCTCGACGTTGGGACGGCATCGGCCGTCGACGTACACGATGATGAACTTCTGGAACTTCTGCTCCTCGGTGAGCGCGTCGTTGTCGAGCATGTACGTCTCGAACACCGCCGACAGCACGACGAGGTCGTCCGGCTCCTGGCCGTAGCCGTGGAGGAAGTACACGACCGGGTACCGGCGGCTGGCGTTGGCGGGGCTGTTGTAGCCCGGCGGCAGGAACAGCGCGTACGGCGTCGGGCGGCCCGTCGTCGGCGGCGTGAACATCTGCTGCTTGAGGATCTGTCCCGAGGTCAGCTCGGGAACCTTGTCGCCGTCCGGCCACTTGGTGTTGAGCCACGCGAACGCCGTCGAGACGCGGTTGATGATCTGCGGGCCGGTGCCGACGTGGCGGCCGTCACCGGCCATGATGTCGCGCGCGCTCGCGTCGGGATCGCCGTAGCGCATGTAGACGTTGTCGGGGAAGTCCGACATCGGGACGAACGTGAAGTCGTAGTTGTCCTCGGGGAGACCGCCGAGCTTGCCGAAGCCGTCGTAGATGCCGGCCGACAGCTCGAACTGCGCCATGAGCGACCCGTAGCCGGCGTTGGCCGACACGCTCGCGTTCAGGAAGTCGCGGATGCCCGCGTCGGACCAGATGCCGACGCGGCGCAGCTCCGTCGCGTCGAGCGCCGACAGCATCTTGGTGATGTCGTTCGAGTACCAGCGCTCGACGTTGGGCGACAGCGTCCACGTGCCGTCGCCCTCGCCGAAGTCGTAACAGGCGGCGGTGCCCTGCGGCGGCGTCTGGCCCCACTGGCAGGTGCTGGCGACGCCGTCGAGGCCGATGTCCATGAACGGCTCGCCCATCTGGCGGTCGTTGTCGCGCTCGGTGCCGAGCGGGTTGCGCAGCGCGTGGTAGTCGTCGCCGGCGGGATCGGCGTTGGTCTGCGCGTTGTAGCCGGCCTCCGCGGTGGACGGCGTACCGTCGGTGCCGACGTCGTCGAACGGCTCGAACGCGTTGGTGATGACCGGCTCGCCAACGTCGCGGCGGCCGTTGTTGTTGACGTCGACGGCGAGGAGGACCTCGGCCGGGTTGTCCTGCGTCATCGCCGGGTCGAACACGCCGAGGCCCATGGTCGGGCTGTCGCCGCCGTCGCAGAACGTGATGACCGGCGTCGCGCCGGTGGGGTTGAACTCGCGATCGAAGAAGTTCTGGAGCACGCGCGGGTTGGCGCAGCGATCGGCGGCGGTGCGGGCGAGGTACGTGTCGTCCACGCCGGGCGGCGCGTACCCGTGGGCCGCGGGGTCGGGGTTGTAGAGCGCCGGGTTCGAGAGCGCGCGCGACAGATCGCGCGACGCCTTCATGTAGAGGTCGCGGCGCAGCGTGAGCCCGACGCCGTCCCCCTCCTGATAGAGCATGTGCTCGAAGTCGCTGCCGACCTCGAACTGATCGGCCTGCGGGACGCGCTGATCGTTACGGCAGAGCTGGCCGATCTCGCCGCCGTCGTCGGGGGACGACGTGCAGAACCCGCCGAACATGTAGTCGCGGAACATGGCGAGCGAGTACTTCATCGACGGGCCGGGCTCGCCGACGAGGTCGCCGATGAAGTCGAAGCGGTCGCGGTGGCGCAGACCGATCGAGAGCGCGGCGTTGCCGCCCATCGAGATGCCGACGATGGCGCGGTAGTTGAAACGGCGCATCTCGGTGGCGCCGGCGTCGGCGGGCGCGACCACCTGGTACGTCGCGAGCTCGTGCGCGCGGAAACCGAAGCGCGACGCGTAGCGATCGTCGTCGACGATGTCGCGGTTGGCGACCGGCGCGAAGAACGGCTCGCCGGTGGCACGCTTGACGACGATGCGGACATGGCGGCGCAGGCCGCCCTCGGGCAGGCGGGCGGCCTTGTAGGGGAGGGTGATCTCGAACGGGCGGTCCGAGGCGGCGCCGACCGGGCCGAAGGTGACGGCGGGGCCGAGCGCGACGAAGCCGTCGGGCACGATGTCGTCGGCGCAGGCGATGGTGATGGCCGCCGAGGGCGGCGTGGTCGCGGCCTGGGCGTGCACGGCGGCGCCGCGGAGGTCGGCGCCGGAGTCGGCGGTCACCTCGACCGTGCCGTTCGGCGAGAGCGCGGACGACGTGCCCTCGCCGCAGGTCAGGGTGGTGGTGCCGCCGTCATCGTCACCGCCGCAGGCGGCGGCCAGGACTGCGAACACGAGACACGCGAATCGAGCAAACGACGATCGACGCTTCCCCATGCCGGGCACGCTATCACTCCCGAGCCAGGTTCCGCGTACGGCGATCACGGTCATCATGTGACGCGAGAACCCGGAGCACATCCGCGCACTTGTGTGAGCAGCCGGCGTTCGCCAAGAAGTAACGCGGGCGCGAGGCTTTCGGTCGCCGGCTGCGCCGGCGGGCCGCGCTGCGCGCTGCCGGCCGCTTCGCGGCCACCGAAAGTTGCCCGCCGTCGCGAGCGCTCCCCATTATCGGCCGACGTGGCGCGCGTCCTCGCCGACATGCATGTGCCACCGGCGTTGCGACGCTGGTCGGTCAGGCTCGTCCTCGCGACGGTGGTCGCCGCGCTCATCGCGTGGGTGCCCGCCGGCGACGACGATCGCGCGACCAAGCTCCGCGCACAGCTCGACGCGCTTCGCGCCGAGGCGGTGACGCTGCGCGCGAAGAACGCGAAGATGGCGGCCGAGGTCGAGGCGCTGCGCACCGACCCCAAGGCGATCGAGCAGCACGCGCGCGACGAGCTCGGCATGGTCTATCCCAACGAGCTGGTGCTCCGCCTGGAGAGCCCGTGACCATGCGCTTCCGCGCGATGCGGCGTGCAGCGACCGTGATGTCGCCGGCGATGATGGCGCTGGCGGCGTGCGCGCTCGTCGGTGCAGGGGCGATCGGCTCCATTCACCTCGACGGCGCGGCGCCGGCGGCGACCGAGGTGCTCGCGCTCGCGGCGATCGCCGCGGTCCTCGTCGCGGCGATCGTGCGGCGCCTTCATTATCAAGCGCCCAGCGCGCGTGCGCAGCGCGTGTCGTTCTGGCTGGCGGTGGCGCCCGGCCTCGTCGACGTCGAGCTCGCGCTCGCCGTGACCGCGGGCGGGTACGCCGTCCTGGCGGCGACCGGCGGCGTGATGTCGCCGGTGCATCCCCTCATCTATGGCATCGCGGCGTTCGGCCTGACGCTGCTCTCCACGCCGGGTGCGGCCATGACGCTGGTCGCGCCGGTCGCGATCGAGGCCGCGTGGGTCGCGCGCTCCGACGATCCGCGCGCGCTCGCGGTGACGGTGGCGCTCCACGCCGTGTTCCTCGTCGCGGCCGCGGCCGCGCACGCGCTCTTCCTGCGCGGCCTCGTCGCCAGTCACCGCCGCCGCCGCGCGGTGCGGCTCGAGCGCGAGGTGCGCGCCATGACCGAGGCGGCGCGCGACTATCGTCTGATCTCGGCGGCGCTCGGACCGGCGAGCCGTGCGCCGCGCACGCGCGAGGACGAGGAGCGCCTGCTCGCCGCCGGTGGCGTGTCGCTGGTCGGCGACGCGTCGGCGTGGGTGCTGGCGACGGTGAAGCGCTCGCTCGGTGCGCGCACCGTCGCGCTGGCGTGGCTCGATGACGACGGCGAGCGCCTGAAGCTGAAGGACATGGTCAGCGACCGCGAGCAGCTGGTGCAGACGCGGCTGCCGGCCGCCGGCGTGCTCGGCGCGGTGGTGCGCGATCGCGCGCCGGTCGTGCTCGCGGCCGCGAAGTCGGGACAGCTTCCGTACTACGACGCGCCCGGCGTCGGCGCCGGCGCCGCGGTGGTCGCCGTGCCCGTGCTCGAGGGGCCGCACCTGCGCGGCGTCCTCTGCGCCGACCGCCCGACGCCGTTCGCCGACGACGCGCGCGAGCTCCTCACGGAGGCGGCGGCGCAGCTCGTGCGCGCCGTGCAGGCCGAGCAGGTCTTCCGCGCCGTGGAGCGCGCCAAGTACGAGCACGAGCGGTTCTTCCAGGCCACGGCGCTCCTCGGCCGCGCGCTCACGCCCGAGCAGGTGATGGAGACCGCGTTCGACGCGGCGGCCGCCATCGTCGAGTGCGACGCCGCCGCCGTCACGCTCTACGACCGCGAGAAGTCGCGTCACCGCGTCGCCGCGGTCCGCTTGCGCCCCGGCACGGAGCCGCTCCTCGACGTCGCCGCGCTCACCGGCCTCGAGTTCAAGGACAACGCCGGCCTCGCCGCGATGGTCGTGAAGAATCGCCACTACCTGCCGGCGGGCGGCGAGCCGCGCGAGGTCACGGCGCCCATCTACACCAAGCGCATCAAGCTCGACGAGGCGCGCTCGCTGCTCGTCCTGCCGCTGGTCGCCGCCGACGAGGCGATCGGCACGATCATGCTCGCCGCGCGCGCCGAGAAGCGCTTCACCGCCGACGTGCGCGAGATGCTCGGCGTGATCGCGACGCAGGTCGCCGTGTCGCTGCAGAACGGCCTCCTCTACAAGCGCATGGAGACGATGGCCACGACCGACGGCCTCACCGGTCTCACCAACCATCGCACGTTCCAGGATCGGTTCGGTCAGCTCCTCGAGCGCGCCGAGCGTCACGGTCACCACGCCGCGCTGCTCCTGTGCGACGTCGACTTCTTCAAGAAGGTGAACGACAACTACGGCCACCCTGTCGGCGACGAGGTCCTGCGCCGCGTCGCGCGCGTGCTCGAGCAGGTCGCGCGCAAGATCGACATCACCGCGCGCTACGGCGGCGAGGAGTTCGCGGTCGTCCTCGAGAGCTCGACCGCCGAGCAGGCCCGCCAGGTCGGCGATCGCCTCCGCCAGGAAGTCGGCAAGCTCGTTGTCGAGACCGAAAAAGGCCCCCTCCGCGTCACCATGTCCGTCGGCGTCGCCTCCTTCCCCGACGACGCCAAGGATCGCGCGACCCTCATCGAGCGTGCCGACCACGCCCTCTACCACGCCAAACACTCGGGCCGAAACCAGGTCGTCACCTACGCCCAGTTCACCGCCGCTCGCTCCAAGAAAGCCAGCTGAGCGGAACGGCGGAACGGAGGGGTCACTCTCTTGGGTCGCAACACGTGAACATCGTTGCGTTTTTGGACCCCATTGTGTCACGGCTGACGCGTGTCAGCGGCGACACAATGGGGTCTAAAACCGCGGTAATGTCGAGTGGTTGCGACCCAGGAGAGTGACCCCGTTTCTTGTCGCGGTGACGGTGGCGTGCTCGTCGAAGGCGCCGGCGCCGCGGGTGAAGGCTGATTCGCGGGTTGCGGTTGCCGACGCGGCGGCGGCGTTGCCAGCGATCGAGTGGCAGGACGATGGGACGCTGGCCGTCGACGGGACGTGGCGGGTGGATCCGGAGACGTGGCGGTGGACGGCGATCGGGGACGGTCGCGAAATGATGGGGACGAAGACGACGTATCCGGAGACGCCGCCCGCGGCGTCGGCGACGGCGATCCGGGAGGCGAGCGGCAAGTGGAGCGCGTGGTCCGAGGCCAAGCGCATCTGCTTCATCGACATGCCGGTGCCCGGATACGTGTGCGCGGAGATTCCGACGACGCACTGAGCGACGCACCGAGCGACGCGCGCTATGGATGCGCCGCGTGATAGGCCGCGAAGGCGTCGCGCGCGGCGGCGGCGAGGTCGTCGGCGGAGAGCGCGCCGCCGTGCTTCGCGCGCGCGGCGTCGACGGCGTCGACGACCTGCGGCGTCCAGAAGAAGGCGGCGCGTAGCTCGCCGGCGACCCGTCGCGCCTCGGCGCCTCGGGCGCCGCGATCGCGCGCGTACAGGACGACCAGCGCGCGCACCACCGACTCGTTGGCGACGGTGTTGATGGCGCCGTACTTCTGCTTCTCCATGACGACCTTGTAGCGATCGAAGAGCGGCTGCAGCGCGCCGACGTACACGTCCTGACGCGCGTCCAGCGCCGGATTCACGTAGCTGTGGGCGAACTCGTGGATGAGGGTGTAGATCGTCGCGCGATCGGGATGGGGCAACCCGTCGGCGCGCCCCGGCGGCAGGTAGAGCACCTGGAAGATGTGCTCGTTGCCGGCCGTGTCGACGGCGAACTGGCCGTACGCGTGATTACCCGTGAGCAACCCGGGCGCGACGTGGAACGTCGCCGCGCGTGCGCCGAACATCGCCTCGAACCAGTCGACGATGCGATAGCCGTCGAGCGCCCCGCGCACGCGCGCCTCGACCTTGGCGAAGTACGGCGCCTGCGCCGCGAAGAACGCGCCATACCCCGACACCGTCGCGAAGTCCTGCAGCTCGAACAGGAACGCATCCAGATCGACGCTGTTCCACCGCGGGTCGAGCCCGGGCAGCGGCGCGCGCAGCGGCCGCAACGGCTGGAGCGCCTCGTCGAGATAGATGCCGAACCCGACCACCGCGTTGTAGCCGAGCCCGTGCGACTGCCGCAGCCCGCGCATCTGCGCCACCACCGGATGCGCGCGCCACGTCGCGAAGTGCGCGTCGACCGCGCGTGCGTACGGCGTCGACGCCGGCTCCGCGTACTCCTCGTACTCGGCGAGCCGCGCCACGATGCTCATCAGCTCGACGCGGCGATCGACGGCGATCACCAGCCGCGGATCCACGCCAGGCGAACCCGCCGGCGCCGGCGGCTCGGGATCATCCCCGTACGTCTTGCACGCCGCGCCCAGCAGCGCGCCCATCAACAAGGCGACCAAAACGAGGTGTGCGAGGGCGCGCACCGGGGGCGTGAGCCTAGCGCGTTTCTCGCCGCAGTGCGGCGCCACCGCCGCCAGCGTCCGCTCCCGGACGATTTGCGGCATGCCTGAGCTTGCCTCGACGATCGCCCACCGGGAACATCGAGGGGTGACGGTCAAGAACTACGTCCTCGACACCAACGTGCTGCTCCACGACTCGCGCTCGGTCTTCGCGTTCGCCGACAACAACGTGATCATCCCGATCTACGTCCTCGAGGAGATCGACACCTTCAAGAAGGATCAGGCCGAGCTCGGTCGCAACGCGCGCCAGATCGCCCGCATCCTCGACAAGTACCGCAACGAGGGCGGGCTCTCGCATCCTCAGCGCATGGAGGAGACCGGCGGCACGGTGCGCGTCGCGCTCGCCAAGAACCCGCCCAAGAACCCGAGCTACGACTCGCGCTCGATGGACCAGCGAATCCTCGAGCTGGCGATGGAGATCCGGGACGAGGACCCATCGGTCCCGACCACCCTGGTCACCAAGGACGTCAACATGCGGGTCCGCGGCGACGCGCTGGGCCTGCCCTGCGTCGACTACGAGCCCGAGCGCATCAGCATCGAAGAGCTGTACCCGGGCAACCGCGAAGTCGCGGTCTACGGCGCCGCGATCGACGCGCTCTACGCCGAAGGCGGCGTCGCGGTGAACGTCGAAGGCGGCCTCTACCCGAACGAGTACGTCCTCCTCAAGGACGAGACGAGCGGCAAGAGCGCGCTCGGCAAGTTCGACAAGGCGACGAGCAAGGTGCTCCCCGTCAAGAAGCTGCGCGACGGCGTCTGGGGCATCCGCCCGCGCAACAAAGAGCAGCACTACGCGCTCGATCTCCTCCTCAACGACGACATCAAGCTCGTGACGCTCGTCGGCAAAGCCGGCACCGGCAAGACGCTGCTCGCCCTC
>DATLEB010000056.1:0-12913 GCA_035525615.1 Kofleriaceae bacterium
CGCTCCTCGGCTCCGTGTCGGCGCCGCCGATGCTGGTCGATCTCGACGGCAGCGGCGCCCCGCAGCTGGTGTGGGCCGCCGCGACGGCGGCCGGTCACGGCGCGGGCGTGGTGCATCGCCGCGACGCGCGCACCGGCGCGCTCCTGCCGCCGCTCGACGGCGCTCCCGGCGCACCTGTCGCCGCGCTCGACCTCGGCGGCCGCGGCGCGGTGCACCTCGTGCACTGGCGCCCCGACGCCCTCGAGATCTCGGTCCACGGCCGTTGCCTCCCTGGCGCCGTGCTCTGGCTTCCGTCGCGCGGCGACCTCTGGCGCTCCGGCACCCTCGGCCCCGACGGCATCCCCGTCGGTCCGCGCGTCTGATCGCGCGCACGCGCGCGCGCGGGGCTACTCGTCCTCGCCCTGGTCCTTCAGCCACTTCTTGGTGTGCGGGATGCGCGGGACGATGACGGCATAGAGCGTCGCGATGCCCGCGATGGCGAGCCAGCCGATGCCGATGGCGAGCCCGATCGCCGCCGCGAACCACACGGCGGCCGCCGTCGTCAGGTTGCGGATCTTGTCGCCGGTGCCCTTGATGATCATGCCGGCGCCGAGGAAGCCGACGCCGGACACGACCTGCGCCGCGATGCGCGCCTTGCTGCTGGGATCCGCGACGCCCGAGATCAGCGTGAACATGCACGCGCCCGCGATGACGAAGCAGTGCGTGCTGATGCCCGCCGGCTTGCTGCGCAGCTCGCGCTCGATGCCGATGACCGTGCCCGACACCAGACACGCCAGGAGGCGGATCAGGAAGTCGAGCTCGTGGCCGCTCAGGAACTCCGTCTCGGTGCTCATCGAGCGGCCACCATACGCGACACCCACCCGAGGTCAAAACGTCACACGAGCTGGCGTGACGATCTGCCTCAGGGGGCGTGCGGCTGCGGCCTAGTTCGCGAGGCCCGGCGTCGAGGTACGCAGCGTGAAGTCCGTCGCGTTGTTCTGTGTGTCGCGCCCGTTCGGGAAGCGCTGCAACGACTCGAACGTCGCGCCGGCCGGAGCCGGGTCGCCGGTCGGGTGGCCCGCGCCCTCGTTGAAGGTGAACGGCCCGCCTGTCGCGTTGAAGATGTTGCCGGTGCCCGACGCTCCTTCGTAGAGGAGCGAATCGACCATCGTGTTGGTCGCGACGTTGAACAGCCCGATCGAGTCCGGCGTTACAGGACTAGTCGCACCGTTCTGGAACAATCCTCCACTCGGCACCGTGAAGTTCATGCGGAACACGCCCGCCGGCAGTGCGCCGAGCCCCGTCGACGTGACGACGATGATGCCTCCAGGCGGCAATGCGTTTCCTGGCACACCAGCGGCGTTGAGACGGATGCGCTTCGCGATACCGCCGGCACCCGTGAGCGAATCGAACCAGTACTCGGTGCCGGGCGACGAGGAGTTGTTCATGAGGATCAGCGCGATGTTCGTGAGGTCTGCGTTCGCGGTGCCCATGTTGACGATCTCGATGAACTCCGTGTTGTCTGCACCCGGCTGGTCGTAGTCGATCTCGTTGATCACGAGCTTGGCGCACGTGGTCGGCGCTGTGCCGCTGCAGACGGCGCCGGCCTCGACCTGGCAGGTCTTCGAGCAGCCGTCGAAGTTGTTGCTGTTGCCGTCGTCGCACGCCTCGCCGGCGCCCGCGTTCACCGTGCCGTTGCCGCACGGATTCGTCTCGATCTCGCAGATGCGGCCGGCCGTGAAGCCGATGAAGCCGCACGCCGTGTCGTTCCAGGTGCCGGGGCCACCCAGCGCCGTGCTGAAGAAGTTCACGCAGTCCTCGGGCTCGCCGCCGTCGGGCTGCTGGATCGGCGTCGACGCCCAGTTGGTGTAGCCGAGCGTTTCGGTGGTGATCCAGCCGAACGAGCCCTCGGCGAGCTCATCGGTGAGACCGATCCACGGATTCTCCAGCGGGTTCTGGACCGACGCCGCGACGGTCTGCTCGCTCGCGCTGGTGATGCTGGCGAGGTGACCGGTGGTGGTCACGCACGCGGTCTGCGCGTCGGCGAACGTGGTCTGCTCGGTGTCGAACGAGACGTAGCAGTGGCCGGTCGCCGGATCGGTCGCGAAGCGATCGCCGCCCGCGAACGTGGCGACGGTGCACACCGCGCCGGTCTGGCACTGCGTGGTGCAGCCGTCCGTGTTCGTCGCGTTGCCGTCGTCGCACTCCTCCTCGCCGGCGATCAGGATGCCGTCGTTGCAGATCGGGTCGCACGCGCTCGGCGCGCCGATGCAATCCCAGCCGGTCTCCTCCTGGCAGGTCGGCGAGCAGCCGTCGCCGGGCGCGTTGCCCTGGTCGTCACACGTCTCGGGCAGCTCGACGAGACCGTCGTTGCACACGACGACGTTGTTCACCGTGATATTCACCGTCGCCGCCGCGCTCGTCGCGGTACCGTCGCTCGCGGTGAACGTGAACGAGTCGGCGCCGACGTAGCTCGCGGCCGGCGTGTACGTCACCGTTGCGGTCGTGAGGCCGCTCGAGTTGATCGTGCCGAGGGAGCCGTGGTCCGGCGGCGTCACGATCGCGAACGTGAGCTGCTGACCGGGAACGTCGATGTCCGTGCCGGTCAGCGTCACGGTCAGGACGGTGTTCTCGTTCATCGTCTGGTTCTGGCCCTGCGCGACGGGCGCGTCGTTGGTCGGGTTGACCGTGACAGTCACGACCGCGGTCGCCGGATCGCCGTCGGCATCGGTCACGGTGTAGGCGTACGTGTCGCTGCCCGCGAAGTTCGCGTTGGGCGCGTACGTGACCGTGTTGTTGGGCTGCGCCGTGGCCGTGCCGTTCGTGGCCGGCGTGGTGACCGTGACGACGAGACCGCCGTCACCGAGCGCCGAATCGTTGGCCAGCACGTTGGTGTTCACGGTGCCGCCGTCCTCGTTGACCGAGGCGGTGTCGTTGCTCGCCACCGGCAGGTCGTCGACCAGATCCACCGTGACGGCCACGTGGCCGATGGCGGTGTCGATGCCGTCGGACACCACGTAGTCGAAGCCGGCGGCGCCGTTATAGTTCGCGGTCGGCGTGAAGGTGATGATCTGGGTCCCGACGTCGATCGAGACCGAGCCGTTCGACGGGTTGAGCACGCTGGTGATGGTCAGCGTCTGTGGATCGGGATCGATATCGTCGGCGGTGTACGTCGCCCCGTTGACGACCAGCGCCACGTCCTCGTTGGTCGAGTCGGTGTCGTCGGTCGCGACCGGTATCGTGTTGTTGCTGATCACCGTGACGGTGACGTGCGCCGTCGCGGGCAGCGAGCCGTCGGTGATGGTGTAGTCGTAGCCGGCGGTACCGCTGAAGCCGGCGGACGGCGTGAACGTGATGGTCTGCGCGCCGACGTCGAGCGACGCCGTGCCGTTGGTGAAGTTGGAGACGCCCGAGAGCGAGATCGACGGGCCGTCGACGTCCGTGTCGTTGCCGGTGTAGAAGACGGCGCCGCGCGTGACGGGTGTGTCGCGCAGCGTCGAGTCGGTGTCGTTGTTCGCGACCGGCGCGTCGTTCGACGGGGTCACGGTGATCGTGACCGTCGCGGGCGCGGAGTCGACGCCGCCTGCGGTCACGCGGAACGTGAAGGAGTCGTTCTGGTCGTTGTTGGGGTTGGGCGTGTACACGACGTCGGCCGTGGTCGCCGTCGGCGGCCCGATCGGCCCGAGCGAGCCACGCGTCGGACCGGTGACGACGGAGAACGTGAGCGGCTGACTCTCGGGATCGCTGCCGATCAGCGTGATCGTGACGTTGCCGTCCTCGGCGACGGTGGCCAGGCCCGCCATGGCCACGGGCGCGTCGTCGATGGCGTTGACCGTGATCCCGACGGTGGCGGCGGCCGACGTGGCGGTGCCATCGTTGACCGTGAACGTGAAGGCGTCTGGACCGTTGTAGTTGCCGGCCGGCGTGTAGGTCGCGCGCGCGCTCGTCGGCGTCAGCTGCGTGTACGCGCTCAGCGTGCCGTGCGCCGGCCCGGTGCCGGTGGCGAACGTCAGCGCGTCACCGTCGATGTCCGAGCCGGTCACGGTGATCTGCACCGCGGTGTCCTCGTCGGTGGTCGCGGTCGTCGCGTTGGCGACGGGCGCATCCTGCTGAGCGGTCACGGTGATGGTCACGGTCGCCGGCGCCGAGTTGACGGTGCCGTCGTTCACGCGGAACGTAAACGAGTCGCTGGCCGCCGAGTTGGCGTTGGGCGTGTACGTGACCGTCGCCCCCGTCGGCGGGACGAGCGTGTACGTGCTCAGCGTGCCCGTGGCCGGGCCGGTGACCGTCGCGAACGTCAGCGAGTCGCCGTCGATGTCGGAGCCGCTCAGGTTGATGACGACGGAGCCGTCCTCGTTGACCGTCGCGCTCGTCGCGTTGGCGACGGGCGGGTCGTTGCCCGGCGTCACCGTGATCGACACGGTGGCGGCCGTCGACGTGGCAGCGGTGTCGTTCACGGTGAAGGTGAACGAGTCGGCGGCGGTCGAGTTGGCGTTGGGGGTGTACACGACGGTCGCGCTCGTGCCGTTGACGGGCGTGATCGTGCCCAGGCTGCCCGCGGTGGGCGCCGTCGCGATGGCGAACGTCAGGTTGGTGTTCTCGATGTCGCTACCGGTCAGCGTGATCGTCACGTTGCCGTCCTCGGCCACGGTGACGCTCTGCGCGTTGGCGACCGGCGTGTCGTTGACCGGCGTGACCGTGACGGTGACGTGGCCGGTGGCCGTCGCGCCGCCGTCGCTGACGGTGTAGTCGAAGCCCGCCGTGCCGTTGAAGTTCGCCGCCGGCGTGAACGTGACGGTGCCACCGGCCAGCGCCGCGGTCCCGTTGGTGAAGTTGCTGACGCCCGTCACCGAGAGGGTCTGGTTCTCGGCATCGGTGTCGTTCGCGACCAGCGTCGCCGCCGTGATGGTCCCGGCGGTGTCCTCGGCGGTGGTCAGCGCGTCCGCGACCGCGACCGGCGGGTCGTTGATGCCACCGACCGTCACCGTCACCACGCCGGTGTCGTCGAGCGCGCCGTCGCTGACGGTGTACTCGAACGTCGCCGTACCCGTGAAGTTGGAGGGCGGCGTGAACGTGATGGTGTCGCCGACCATGCCGACCGTGCCCGTGCTCGGCGTGCCGACGGCGGTCACGGTGAGGGCATCGTCCTCGATGTCGATGTCGTTGGTGGCGAGCGCGGTGCCGGTCACGGTCGTGGCCGCGTCCTCGTTCGCCGCGAGCGCGTCGTCGACCGCGGTCGGTCCGTCGTTGACCGGCGTGACGGTGATCGTGATCTCCGCCGTCGCGTCGTAGGTGCCGTCGCTGATGTCGACGTGGATCGCGTCCGGACCGCTGTAGTCGTCGTCGGGGCGATACGTGACGGTGCCGCCTTCCGTCGTGATCGTGCCGTGCTCGGGCGACCCGAAGTCGAAGGTCAGCGCGTTGCCGTCGGGGTCCGTGACGTTGACGGTGATCGAGACCGGCGTGTCCTCCGGTGTCGTGACGTTCGAGTCAGTCGCCTCGGGCTCGCGGTTTCCCTGCAAGTTGTCGCCACAGGCGACGAGCCCGGTGAGCCCGAGCCCAAACAACATCCACACGACAACGTAGGTAGCCCTCATCGGGCCGGACATTACTCCGTCGGTGGACGCAGGACCAGGACCGGGCGGCGGCACGTGCGCAACAGCTTGTCGGCCACCGATCCGAGGAGCGCTCGGGCGATTCCCGATCTGCCACGTGATGCGATCACCACCACATCCGCGCCCAGGCGTTCGGCAGTCTCTCCGATGACTTGTGCGGTGTCGTCGCCGGCGACCACGTCGGCCTTGGTGGTCACCTTCGTCTGGTTGGGCGGGACCAGCGCGAGCAGGCGCCGCGTGATCTCGGCGGCGTCGAGGCCCTCGTGGTCTTCGTCGCGCACGTAGATGAGGTGGACCTCGCCGCCGTGCTCGCCGACCAGCGTGTAGCCGTACGGCACGGCGTGGTTGCTGAAGTCGGACAGATCGGTGGCGACGACGGCGACGCGGAAGCGCGGCACCTCGAGGCGGCCGAGCTGCACCGAGAACGGCACGCACCACACCGACTGCTTGGCGTCGTGGAGGATGAGCGACGAGACCGACGACAGGCGGCCGAGGCCGCCCTTCTGGCGCGTGCCGACGAGGATGACGTCCACGTTCTCGGCGTCGGCGATCTCGAGCAGGTGATCGCCGATGCGGCCGAGACCGCAACGCGGCTTGTACAGCACCTGGCCCTCGCCCTCGACGTTGCCGAGGCGGCGCTCGAGGTCGCGGACGATGAGGCGCTCGATCTGTGGGTCGCCCTCGACCATCGAGTGGCTCTTCATGCCGTAGCGGCGCGCGGCCTCGTCGGCGTAGTAGACGTGGCCGGCGATGATGTCGACGGGACCGATGCCGCGCAGCGTGCGCAGGAGCGCGAGCGCCGGCTCGGAGCTCGCCGACTCGTCGAGGCCGATCATCACGCGCAGCGAGCGCTCGCCGCGGGCCCACGCCTCGAACGGCGCGGCGTCGCGCACGACCAGCACGGGCACGCTCGCGGTCGCGGCGACGCCGCCGGCGATGCCGCCCAGCTTCATGAGCGGTGCGTTGCTGTGGCCCTTGGACGCGACGACGAGCAGGTCGCCGCCCTCGGTCTCGCAGGCCGCGACGAGCGACGCGACGGTCGGGCCGACGATGACGTCACCGCGCACCTTCACGTCGCCGGCTCCGGGCGACGCTCCGAGCGCCGCGATCACGCCGTCGAGCTGGCGGCGCACGTCGGCCGCCTTCTTCTGGGCGTCGTTGCCGGCGACGTCGGGATCGACGACGGTGACGAGCACCAGTTCCTTGTCGGCGCGCCGGCGGGCGAGGGCGAGCGCGGCAGCGTGAGCGTCCCTGGAAAGGTCGGAGAGATCGGTACCGCAGACGATGGCCATGCACGTCCTCTCAGTCGATGTACGCGATGCGACGAATCAGCTCGAGCAGGCGCTGCCGCATGGCGGTGCGCAGCGGGACGAAGCGGACGCCCATCCCGGGATCGAGGTTGGCGAGGGCGTCGGGGCGGTACGGATTCACCCACATGACCTCACCCTCGAGCTCGAGGATCTCGTCCTCGTCGTCGGGACCGAAGCGCAGGTTGAGCTGGGTGCCGGGCGGAAGCGGCTCGATCGTGCGCACGAAGATGCCGGTCTCGGAGATGTCGCGGCTCGACGCGAACAGGTACGTGTTCTCGCTGCGGTAGTCGACGTCGAGGTCGACCAGGACGCGCGGAGCGGCGCGGCGCTCCGCAGCGCGCGCTTCGATCTCGGCGGTCTTGGTCCGAGCCATCTCGCCGGTCATAACCTTGTGTCTCGCCGGGCGCAATGGGTCGTGAGGCGCCCGGCCCGACTCGCGACCGGACGGCCTTCAGAACACGCCGGTGACGTTCAGGGACGTCACCAGGTCGGTGTTCGCGCTCTCGGACACGATCTCGTTGCCGCTGAAGGCATCCTCGACGACGTTGCGCCAGCGGTCGTGGCGGATGACCGCGGTGGCGCCGAGCGCGAACGCCGACGCGAGCCAGTAGCGCACCCCTGGTCCGAGCTGCAGGCGAAACCGCTCGTAGACGAGGTCCTCGCCGCCGTTGTTCTGCACGAACCGGCTCTCGCCGAGGCCGAGGTCGAAGACTCCGAGCAGCTCGGCGCGGCCATCACGCGAGCGGCCGATCGAGACCCGCGCGCCGGGAAGGATCCCGAACGTGCTCTGCACCGCGTCGTCGCTGGTGCTGTCGTCGTCGGTGCTGACCGTCGTTCGCGCCAGCTCGAGGCCGACGCCGAACGACCAGCGCCGCAGCTGGTAGCCGGCGAAGAGCGCGCCGCGCGGCTCGGGCGCCTCGGTCGTGCCGCTCCACGGGTTGTACAGGCGGTTCGACCGCGCCCCTTCGAAGCGCACCTCGAGCAGCAACCCGGTCTCGTGCTGCCACTCCGGTGACTCGTCGACCGGAGCGATGACCGGAGCGGTGATCGGAGCGGTGACCGGAGCGGGCGCCGCCGTCGGCGTGCCGGGCGGTTCGTCGCTCCACGCATCGGCGGGCGCGCCTCCGGGCTGCGCGGCAGCGACGGCGGGTGCGAGGACGACGGCGAGCCCGCCGAGGACGAAGGCGAACGCGTGGCGAAGCGAGGACCGGCCCATCCTCCGAGGATGCACGCGCGGGCGCGGGTGTCGCGTGCAAACCTCGGCAATCAGTCCGGCGGTCGCGATCGCTCGAGGACGTGCTCCTGCAAGCCCTTCATCAGATCCGCCCACCACATGCCGATCGACCGCGTGAACTCGGCGCCGACCTTGCCGTGACGCACCGGGTGATCGTCGCGCAGCGCCGCGAAGCCGGAGTGGCGCACGGTCACGAGCGTACCGTCGCCCTGCGGGCGGAAGCCGACCTCGACGGTGGTGGACTCGTCGGGCTTGAAGTTCACGCCGCGCCACTCGAAGACGAGGCGGCCCGGGCGGTCCCACGTGGTGATGCGACCGACCACGAACGTCTTCGGCTCGCCCTTCACGTCGAAGGTCTCGAACAGGCGTCCGCCCGTGCCGCCCTCGAACGTGAGCTGGCCGCGACGACGCCCGGCGATGCGATACGCCGGGCCTTGCCGCCACCACAGATCGATCTGCTGCGTGAACACGTCGAACGCGTCGAGCGGCGGCACCGCGACGAAGACGGTCACCGACGCGGTGTCGCCGGCGGGTGGCGCCGCGGTCGCGCTCACGTGCGCTTCTTCCGGGCCTGCGCCTCGGCGTGGCGCTTGAACGCGTCGAGCTGGCCGCCCCAGAAGCGCTCGACGTCGTCGATCCACGCGCGCAGCTCGGCGAAGCGCTCCGGGCGCAGGCGATACGTGCGGACGCGCGCGTCGTCGCCGCCGTGCTCTTCCTCGACGAGGCCGTGGGTGCGCAGCACGCGCAGGTGGCGGCTCATCGCCGGTGGCAGGAGCGACAGCTCGTCGGCGAGCTCGCCGGCGCGGCGCGGGCGCTGACGCAGCAGATCGATCACCGCGCGCCGGGTCGGATCGGCGAGCGCGGCGAGCGTGTCGTCGATGCCGGAAGCCGTGCTCACGAGGCCGGCTGCCCGAGCGTGCGCAGCCGCTGATAGAACCACCAGTGGTGGCCGCCGACGTCGCGGCACTCGTAGCCGCGGTCGGCCCAGTGGTCGGTGCCGTAATCGGACACCTCGAGCTCCTTGGTGATGGTGGCGCCGGCGGCGCGCGCGCGCGCGATGTGCGCCTCGACGTCGTCGACGTAGACCATCAGGTTCTGCGTGTTGGCGCCGCCGACCGCGCCCGGCGGCGTGGCGTACTCCATGTGGCCCGGCTTCTTCCGCGTGCCGCCGACCATGACGAGGCCGTCGCCGAACGTGAGCTCGGAGTGGACGACCTCGCCGGCATCACCCTCGACGAGGAGCTTGAGCTCGAAGCCGAACGCTGTCATGAGCCAGTCGATCGCGGTGCGCGGGTCGTCGTAGTAGAGGGCCGTGGAGATGCGCGGCCATCCGGGAGGTGTTGGCTTCATGGGTTAATAGTTTCCTTATTTGGAAACTATTGTCAAGCCGGGAAACGACGCCGGGGACGACGAAGGCCCCGCTGCACGCCCAGCATCACGAACAGCGCGAGGAGCCCAGCGCCGATCGCGCCGGTCGCGTCGTCGTCGCCGGCGCTGCAGCAGCCGCCGCGCGAGCTGACCAGCCGCACCTGGCCGACCTTCACGCGGTTGTTGTTGTCCTTCTGGCCGTCGGGCGCGCCGGTCACCGTCATGTTGCGCCAGTTGGGATTCGACCCCGTGAAGAAGCCGACCCAGATGTCGTAGTTCTGCGTCGGGAACGACGCGTTGCCGGCGTCGACCTCGAACGTGTCGACGACGTAGTCGCCGACCTTCCAGAAGTTGGTCGCGCAGCGTCCGCGGAGCGGATCGTGATCGCCGATGATGCGCGAGCCGCCGCCGTCGATGTGGACGAAGACCTTCCACCCGCCGCCGATCGGCGCGATCACCTTGAACACCAGCGTCATGGTGAACTTCTCGCCGCGCACCACCTTCTTCGGGATGCGCATGCCGACCAGCTGCACCTGGTTGTCCCACGTGCCCAGGTTCTTCTCGCCCGCCTTGGCCAGCCACGCCGGGGGCGTGCGCGTCATCGCGGTCGCGAGCGGATTCTTGTCGCGCAGCTTGCCGAGCTGGTTCGAGAACAGCATGTAGCGCGCGTTGGTGTCGTCGAGGACGAAGTAGCCGCCCTGCTCGGTGCGCGCCGAGTGGATCGGACACAGCTCCGACGCCGGGACGAGCGCGAACACGCGCGTCGGCCTGGCCAGATACTCGAGCAGCTGATCGCGGCCGGCGATGGTCTCGGTCTTCCCGCCGGCGTAGTAGCGGGGCGCGTTGCCCATCGAGCCCATGATCGCGAGCGGCTCGCCCGCCTTGCGCTGGTCGCGATAGACCTGGAAGACCTGCTTCGACGACAGGTTCGACGACAGGCCGCGGTGCCAGCCGTGCGTCCAGTAGAGGCCGGCGAGCGCGGTGAACACGAGCCCGACGACGAGCGCCGGCGTGGCCAGCGGCGACAGCTGCGTGCGCGTGGGGCGCCAGAGCCACGCCGAGAGCGTGAGCGGCAAGGCCACGCCGAGGCCGATCACCCAGAGCCACACCTTCATCGGCAGGAAGAGGAAGCGCGCGTTGACCGGGTACTTGATCTGATCGTTGCCGACGAGGAGCGACGTGAGCCGCTCCGGGAACGCCGACAGATCCTTCGACATCACGATCACGCCGGCCGTCATGACGAGGCCGATCAGCACCCACGGCGTCGTCGCCCATCCGGTGCGGTCCGCGTTGTCGCGCGCCAGCTCGTCGCGGCGCTCGAGCACGGCGTCGAGCCAGATGCCGACGCCGATCGCGCACGCCGGAAAGCCGGGATAGAGCGCGAAGCCGACCTTGCGATTGAAGACCGCGGCACAGAGCCACGCCGCAGCGGCCCAGCCCAGCACGACCGCGCCCGCGTGACGGCGGCGATCGCCGCACGCGCCGATCGCGAGCGCCGATAGCGCCACCGGCACGATCACCGCCCACGGGAACATGCCGAAGCCGGCCTGCTCGAAGAGGCTGTCGTACGTCGCGCGCAGGTCGTCGTCCTGGCGCCACACGCCGCCGAGCGCGCTCGAGTAGCAGTCGCTGGTCAGGATGCTCTTGCCGAACACCTGGCGCGTCCCGACCGTCAGCGGGCCGAGGTCGAAGATCTGATAAACCAGCCAGATGCCGAGGCCGATCGCGGCGGCGCCGGCGGCGAGCGACACGGCGGCGTTGGCGGCGTTGACCCAGCGCGGCTCGTCGGGCCGGACCGGGCGCCGATCGATCTGCGCCCACACCGTGGCGAGCGCGTCGACGGCGAGCGGCGCGCCGAACGCGCCGGCGATCGCGAACGCGGCGAGCGGCGGGATGAGCCCGAGGAGGACGCCGCCGCCGTGCCACGCGAGCCACGCGCCGGCGCCGAGCGCGACGCACGCGCCGAGGAGGTCGAGGGCGAGGAGCTCGATGCGCTTCGTGATCGGCCGCGACAGCGCGGCCATTCCGTAGGCCATGAGCGTGGCGCCGGTGGCGACGCCGATCTCGCTGGTGAGCATGCGCGACTCGAGCGCCCACATCGGGAACGAGCACAGGACGAGGCCGGCGAAGAAGCCGGCGCGCGGCGAGCCGAGCCGCCACGCGGTGCCGAACACGGCGAGCATGCCGACGATGCCGAGGAGCGCGAACGGCAGGCGCGCGCCACCGTCGGAGCTGGCGAAGAAGTGGAGGCCCCAGGCCGCGGCGCGCGGCGTGAGCGAGCGCGGGCTGTCGGCCTGCTGCTTCGACTTGCACGTGGTCGAGGCCGCGACCGGCGCCTGATACGTCTTGTCGGCGCGCGCGGCGGCCTCGTCGGCGACCGACATCTCCTGCGGCTCCCACAGGCCGGGCGTACCGATCGCCGGCAGGAGACAGATGAGCGCGAGCCCGAGGATCCAGGCTGGCAGCGCGTACGGGTGGCGCGCGAGATCGAGGGGGCGCGGAGGCACGATCGACCGGACCGTACGGGAGGTGGAGCCCCCGCCGCAACCGTCCCGGCACCCCACCGTGATTCCTGTCTTATAGTTGCGACCGGAGGCCGCGGCCCTCACACTCGGCGAGTGGACTGGAAGGCCCGCAAGGCCGAGCTCGATCGCCTGCACCGCCAGGTCCGCGTCGCCCGCACGCCCAGCCTGATCGCCTCGTGGACGGCGTCGTGGTTCCGGCCGCCACGGCCGGCGTACAGCGAGCCGTTGCCGCGGGTCGGCACCGGGCAGGTCGCGATCACCTTCGGCGGGCACGCCACCGCGCTCGTCCGCTATCCCAGTGCCACGATCGTGGTCGATCCCATGCTGGGCCGCTGGGTCGGCGGCGTGCACCGCGCGATGGAGCCGGGGCTGGCGCCCGGTGATCTCGCGGCCGTGAACGTCGTGGTCATCAGCCACGCCCACGACGATCATCTCCACCTGCCGACGCTGGCCAAGGTGCCGCGCAGCGCGACCATCGTCGTGCCGCGCGGATGCGCCGCGAAGGTGTCGCCGCTCGGCTTCGCGCGCGTCATCGAGCTCGCCACCGGCGCGGAGCTCGCGCTCGAGGGCGTGCGGGTGGCGGCCTGCCGCGCGGCGCACGGCGGTGACGACGACGAGCTCGCGCGCACCAACGCGTACGTCCTGGCCGGCGACGGCCCCAAGGTCTACGTGTGCGGCGACGGCGCCTACGGGCCGGGCTTCGAGGAGGCGGGCCGCGATCACGCGCCCGACCTCGCGCTCCTGCCGATCGGCGGGTTCCTGCCGCTCTCGTTCCGTGCGCGGCACATGAGCCCGCTCGACGCGCTCTACGCCTTCGAGGATCTGCGCGCGCGCCTCCTCATCCCGATCCACCACGGCGCGTTCTCGCTGTCGTACGAGAAG
>DATLEB010000058.1:0-37613 GCA_035525615.1 Kofleriaceae bacterium
CTGTTTCCTGTTTCCTGTTTGCTGTTTCCTGTTTCCTGTTTCCTGTTTCCTGTTTCCTGTTTCCTGTTTCCTGTTTGCTGTTTCCTGTTTCCTGTTTCCTGTTTCCTGTTGTCCTAGCTCCCCATCCGGGACGCGAGCGTACGGAGGAGCGCGAGGCCGAGCTCGGGCCAGCGGTCGAGGGCGGCGAGGAAGGCGGCGCGATCGACGACGAGGACGTCGGTGGGGCCGGAGGCGAGGAGTGTCGCGGCGCGCGGGGCGTCGTCGACGAGGGCGAGCTCGCCGACGACGGAGCCGGCGGCCATGGGAGGCGCGGCGGCGTCGTCGGCGAGGCGCAGCTGACCGGCGAGGACGACGAACATCGCGTCGCCGGGCTCGCCGGCGCGGACGAGCGCATCGCCGTCGGCGAGCGTGCGGTGGCTGGCGTCGCGCGCGAGCGACGCGGCGTGGCGGCCCGCGAGCTCGTCGAAGAAGCGGCACGAACGCAGCGCGCCGAGCGCGGGCTCGTCGCCGGCGTGATCACCGCGCAGGAGACCCGCGAGCCACGGGTCGGCGGTCGCGACGACGTCGGCGACGCCCTCGACGCGGCCACCGGGCGGCGCACGCAGCGCGCGCTCGAGGGTGTCGAGCACGGGCAGCGGCGCGGTCGCCAGCTCCTGCAGCACGTCGAGCGCGCGGCGTCGCGCCGCCTCGGGCGCGTCGACGACGCGGCGGCCGGCGCCGAGGGCAGGGGCGGGGTCGCGCCCGGCCGCGGCGGTCGCGAGCGCGACCGCGAAGACGACGCGTCGTAGCGCGCGCTTGATCGCGCGCTCGACCTCGGCGACGTGCAGCGCCGGCGCCTCGCTGCCGGGGCGCGCCGCGAGCAGCGCCACCAGGATCTGGTGCTCGCGATCCAGCGCCGCCGCCGCGTGGTCCGCGTCCACGCTCGCACCACCGCGCGCATGGCCGACGAGCGTGCGCAGGGCCGCGGCGCGCACGTCGTCGTCCTCGTCGCTCGCCAGCTCCAGCAACATCGCGCCCGGCGCAAGCGCCGACGCGCGGGCGCGCGCGATCGCCGCGCGATCGGTCGCCGTCAGCGCGCCGAGCGTCGACCGCATCGGCCCGGCGTCCGACGCGTCGAGGTCCGCGAGCGCGGCCGCCGCATCGCGATCGCCGCTGCGCAGCGCCGCGAGCATCGCGCTCACGCTCCGCTGGCCCCCGGCCACCGCCGCGCGCAACCCCTGCCGCCGCGCCTCGCCGCCGGCCTGGAGCGCCGCCTCGACGGCGTCGTCGAACACGCCGCGCCCGGTATCCGCGGTGCCGCGCGTCGCGTGAACGTCCGACGCGCGGATCATGCGCGCCGCCCACGGGCCGTCGTGCGCGACGAGCGCCGCCGCCGCCCGGGCGAGCTCCCCGCCGCCCCCCGCCGCGGCGACCTCCGCGCGCGCCGCCGCGACCGCGCGCGCCACGCCGGCGTCGTCGATGCCTCGCGCCGCGACGTCCTCGATGCCCGCCTTCGATCCGTGCGCCGCCAGCGCGTCGAGCGCGGCCGCCAGCGCCAGCTCGTCGTCCTCGATCTGCGCCGCCGCGCGCAGCTCGGCCTGCGCCGATGGCCGCGGCCGCCGCGCCGCGAGCTCGTACAGCGCGCGCCGCACGCCGGGATCCTCGTCGGCGAGATACGGCGTGATCTCGTCGGCCGCGCCCGCGGATCGCGCGAGTGCTGCGCGCGCCAGCTCGGCCGCACGCGGATCGGGATCACCCGCGGCCGCGACCAGCCGCGTCCACACGTCGAGATCGAACCCCTCGCGCTCGCGCCCGCGCAGCGCGAGCCCGCGCATCCCGAGCGGCGCCGCCATCGCCGCCAGGAAGCTTCGCGCCGCGCGTCGCACGATCACCAGCCACACCACGATCACGCCCGCCACCGCCCCCGCGAACGACTTCGCCGCGATCGGTCCGCTCTGCGCGACGACGACGTAGAGCACCGCACCGGCCATCGCCGCGCCGGCCGGCGTCGCCGCGCCGCGCAGCAGCACCTTCCATCGCGCGCGCGGCACCGGCGGCAGCGACGACAGCGAGATCTCCTGCCCGGTGCGCGACGTCGCCGCGCGCAGCACCCAGTCGCCGGTGCGCACGATCGCGATGCCCGCGAAGCCCGGCACCACCGCGAGCACGCCGGCGCCGAGCGCCGACAGCACGGGATGGATCGACACCGTCACCGGCAGCGCGCGACTGGTCAGGAGCCGCGGCACGATCGTCGTCTGTAGCAGCAGCAGCAAGAGATGCGTGCCGCCGTAGAAGAGGCTCACCGCGGTCACCAGGTCGTCGCCCTTGAAGCGCGCCTTCATCGACGCGCCGAACTTGAACTCGAACGCGGTCGCGACCGCGGCCTCGAGCACCGCCGCGAGCGCGAGCCACCGCAGCAGCGCGCGATGGTCGGGGCCCATCGCGGTCGCGCTCGTGCCCGGCGGCGCCGTCGCGCCCGGCGAACCGCCCGCCGCGAGCGCGCGCTGCGCCATCACCGTCAGCCCCACCACCACGACCGCCACGCCGCACGCGATCCACGGGATGGCATCCGCCGACGCGCGTCGCACCAGCGCCGCCGCGCCGAGCCCGGCGATCGCACCGCCCGCCGTCACGCACGCACCGGCGCGCGGCAACCATCGCCGCGCATCACGCCCCGCGACGCTCGCGCACACCGTGTTCCACAAGGCGAGATTCACGACCGAGGAGACCGCGACGACGCCCAGCGCCACCACGAACGGCCACGGCTTGCCGCGCGAGACCAGCGGCCCCGCCACCGCGGCCGCCGCCACCAGCGCCGCCACCAGCGCGCGATCGACGCGCAGCGCCGCCGCGCGCGAGCTCACCGCGTCGTAGAGCGTCGTGCCCACCGCGAACGCGACGGCCTGTCCGACGAGCAGGAGCGGCAGCCACTTCGCGCCGTACCCGCCGAGGAACGCGGCCTCGGCATGCGCGCGCAGCGCCACCGCCACCGTGTTCGCCCCGAACAGCGTGATCGCCGCGATGATGTACGCGCGGCGGTTCATGTCGTCACCGTCGCGCCTCGCGCAGCGTCTGCGCCAGCTCGCGCGCCAGCGCGCGCGCCGCGACCGGATGTTCGGCCAGCACGTCGACGAAGTCGTCCTGCCCGACCTCGAGCACGACCGCCGCCTCCGCGGCCTTGGCCGTCACGCCCGGCGCCGCCGCATCGAGCGCGGCCGCCGCGCCGATCAGCTCGCCGGCACTCGCGCGCACCCCGGCGCCGCCCACCTCCAGCGCGCCGCGCGCGACGACGACCACCACCACGCCGTCGGGACGGCGCGTGGTGACCGAGGCGCCGGCCTCGAGCTCGAGCACGACGGCGCGCTCGGCGAGCGCGATGAGGGTCGGTGCGGCCACGTCGCCGAGCACGGTCGTGGCCGCGAGGGCCCGCGCCCGCTCGAGCAGATCCATGGCGCGCCGGCCTGCTACTTCTTCGAGAGGATCTTCTTCTGGTTGGCCAGGATCGCCTTCTGGTTGGCGACGATCTGACCGAGCAACTTCTGGTTGCCCTCGATCTTCTTCTGGTTCGCGAGGACCTGATCGAGCTTCTTCTGATTACCGGCGATCTTGCCCTGGTTGGCGAGAACCTGGTCGAGCTTCTTCTGGTTACCGGCGATCGCCTTCTGGTTCGCGAGAACCTGATCGAGCTTCGCCTGGTTGCCGGCGATCTTCTCCTGGTTGGCGATCACCTGGTCCAGCTTGTCCTGGTTGCCGGCGATCTTCTCCTGGTTGGCCAGGATCCGAGCCTGATTGGCAAGCACCGCCTCTTGATTGGCGATGATGCGTTCTTGATTCGCAATGACGTCGCGTTCGGCCATTAGGCCCCCCTTGTGAGGGCGTCATAGTCTGATGGCCGACCGGTCGCGATCAACTGAGCTACGGGAAATAGTTCTGGATCAGCGCGCAGAGGACGGCGTCGTCCGACCCCTCGTCCGGCGGGCAGCACAGATCGTGGCCGCCCTGCTGCTCGGTGTGGAAGCAGATCTTCGCGCCCTTCGACGGGTAGTAGTAGAGCCAGAAGAAGCACATCTCGTCGTCGGCGTTCTCGCCGAACCCGATGCGCTGGTTGGACGTGTTCACGTAGTCGCACGAGAAGCGGAAGCCGCCGGCGCCGGGCTGGATGTTCATCGGCGGCGTGAGCTTGGTGGTCTCGGGCTCGTCCCACGAGAAGCTCGTCGGCTCGTAGATCATCTCGCCCGGGTCGGAGAGGCCTGTCGACACGGCCACCTTCACGTCGGTGCCCATCTTGTGGGTATGGCCGGTGACCGCGAAGATGTTCACGTCGGCCAGCGACGGCACGAACGGCAGGAACACCGGGCCGACGGTCTGCGTCTGCGTGCCCGTCGACAGATCGATGTCGGGCGTGCCCGCGAAGAGGAAGTCAGCCTCGAGCGTGGCGTCGAGCTGGGTGCGGAACTCGGCGGTCGCCATCACCTGGATGGGCGCGTCGGTCGTGTTCACGTAGTGCATCTCGAGCCGAACCAGCTGGTCGGGCTTGAGCGTGAAGACCACGTTCTCCGGCAGCGTCAGCGTCTCGTCCGCGCGCTGCGTGATCATGAGCGGCGCGCCGTTGGCCGGGTTGAGCGTGCCGACGAACGGAACGCAGTCGGTCGGCGTCGTGTTCTCCACGCCCGTCGACTTGCGATAGACGATGAAGTGGTGCGAGGCCTCGCCGAGGTTGTTGTGGATCTCGTGGACCTGGATGTTGTCCGGGTTCTTCAGCGAGACGTCGATGCACTTGGTGCCTTCTTCGCCGGGCTGGGCCGTGTAGGGCCCCCACGTCACCGTGTACGTGCCGGTCGTGAAGCTCGCGTCGGGAGGACCGGAATCTTCGGAGCCACCGCAAGCGGCCGCTAGCAAACCGAGACCGACGACACAGGCCAGGCGAGTGCGCATGGTTTACTCCTCCTCGGCGCGCAGTATCGCCGAACCTGAACGAAGGTCAACAGCAATGCCCACTCCTACAGACGATGTCAGCCTGGTCCGCCGCTACTACGAGCGCTTCAACTCCGGCGACTGGGACGGGATGTGCGCGCTGCTCGCCGACGACGTGCAGCACGATCTCAACCAGGGCGCGCGCGAGATCGGGCGTGGCGCGTTTCGCGCGTTTCTCGACAAGATGGCGAGCGCGTACCAGGAGCAGCTGCACGACATCGTCGTGATGGGGAACGGGGCGGGGCGCGTGGCGGCCGAGTACGTCGTGGTCGGCGCGTACCTCGCCGACGACAAGGGGCTGCCGCCGGCGCACGGGCAGCGCTATCGCCTGCCGGGCGGCGCGTTCTTCTCCGTCGAGAACGGGGCGATCACGCGGGTGACCAACTACTACAACCTCGAGGACTGGCTGGCGCAGGTGCGCGCGTGGCCGACGCCGTAACGGCGACCCAGACGGTTCGCGATGTGACAACATCGAACGCGCATGAGCACGAATTCGTTTTCGAAGAAGCCGACGGTCACTCTCATCGAGGGTGACGGCATCGGGCCGGAGATCAGTGCGGCGACCGTGGCGGTGATCGAGGCGGCGGGTGGACAGATCGAGTGGGACCGGCAGCTGGCCGGGATGACGGCGGCGGAGAAGGCCGGTGACCCGTTGCCGGCGGCCACGGTCGAATCGATCAAGCGGAACAACGTCGCGCTGAAGGGCCCGCTGGGCACGCCGATCGGCGCCGGCTTCCGCTCCGTCAACGTGACGCTGCGCCAGCAGTTCGATCTCTACGCCAACGTGCGGCCGACCGTGACCATCCCGGGCGTGCCGTGCCGCTTCAGCGGCGTCGACATCATCATGGTGCGCGAGAACACCGAGGACCTGTACGCGGGCGTCGAGCACTACGTCGACGCGCGCCGGTCGGCGGCGGAGTCGATCGCGATCATCACGCGCTTCGGGTCGGAGCGGATCATCGTCTACGCGTTCGAGCACGCGCGGCGGCTGGGGCGCAAGCGCGTGACGCTGGTGCACAAGGCCAACATCCTCAAGCTGTCGAACGGGCTCTTCCTCGACGTCGGCCGCGAGATCGCGAAGAAGTATCCCGACATCGCGTTCGACGACATGATCGTCGATGCCACGGCGATGAAGCTCGTCGTCATGCCGGAGCGGTTCGACGTGATCGTCACGATGAACCTGTTCGGCGACATCCTCTCCGACCTGACCGCGGGGCTCGTCGGCGGGCTCGGCGTGGCGCCGGCGGCGAACATCGGCGACGGCGGGTGCGCGATGTTCGAGGCGGTGCACGGCACGGCGCCCGACATCGTCGGCAAGGGCATCGCGAACCCGACCGGGCTCATGCTCTCGGCCGCGATGATGCTCGACCACGTGGGGCAGGGCGAGGCGGCGGGGCGGATGCGCAAGGGCATCTACGCGGCGCTGGCCGACGGCGAGACGCGCACGCGCGATCTCGGCGGCAAGGCGGATACGAAGGGCTATACCGATGGCGTCATTCGCGCGATCGGTCGCGCGATGGGTGCGTGACGACGATCAGGCGACCTCGACGGTCGCGACGCCGCGCCACACGTCGTACAGGCGCTCGACCTCGCCGATCTGCACGTAGCCGAGCGCGGCCGCGCACTCGCCGACGCGGACGCCCGGATACTTGTCCTGCATCTGCAGCGCGCGGAACAGCTGGGCGCGGGTGACGAGCCCGCGCTCGACCATGAACTCCCCGAACGGGACTTCCTTGAGCCCGTCCTCGACCACCTGCAGGCCCGACTTCGAGTACTCGAAGTAGTGGGCGATGTCGTTCTGGTTCACGGGGGTGGCGGGGCGGTCCAGCATGGCGGACGACGGTTTAGCAGGGCCCGTACCATCCACAGCCACCCCCGGGCCAACGTACGTTCGCGCAGTTGGATCACGAGTGATCTCGCCAGCGTCAGGCGTCCGGCCGAGCCACGGCCACGACAGTGGCCATCCACCCATGCGCCACCGCACACGCTCCCGCGTTGTACCCTCGTGAAAGCCCCGATGCGCCGGCTCACCCTCGCCCTCCTCGTCCTCACCCTCGCGGGATGCAAGCGCCCCGCAAAGGTGCCACCCGCCGACGCGAAATTGGATAAGCCAATTGGTTTAGCCAATCCGGTGCCACCCACCGACAAGCCCGCGGATCGGCCGGCCGATGCGACGCCGCTGCCGCCGCCGTCGGAGGAGCTGGGCGCGCCGCCGGCGGATGTGGCGAAGGTGAAGCTCGTGGCGGTGGCGACGGGGCTCGAGCGGCCGGTCGCGCTCGTCGCCGCGCCGGGCGATGCGCGCAAGCGGCTCTTCATCGTCGAGCAGGTCGGTGCCATCCGCGTGCTCGAGAACGGCGCGATCCGCGAGGGGCGCTTCCTCGACATCCGGCGCGACGTGTCGCGCGACAACGAGCAGGGGCTGCTCGGCCTCGCGTTCCACCCGCGCTTCGCCGAGAACCGGAAGCTCTACATCAACTACACCGACCGCGACGGCGACACCCACGTCGTCGAGTACCAGGTGTCAGCCACCGACGCGGACAAGCTCGACGTCCGCACCCGGCGCGAGGTCCTGCGCGTCGCGCAGCCGTACTCGAACCACAACGGCGGGCACGTGCTCTTCGGGCCCGACGGGAAGCTGTGGGTCGGCCTCGGAGACGGCGGCGCCGCCGGCGACCCGCTGAAGGCCGGCCAGGACGACAAGCAGCAGCTCGCCAAGATGCTGCGCATCGACGTCGACGCGCCCGCGCCCACCGTCGACATCGCCGCCAAGGGCCTTCGCAATCCATGGCGCTACGCGTTCGACCCTGCCACCGGCGACCTCTACATCGGCGACGTCGGACAGAACGCGTGGGAATCGATCTACGTCGTCCCCGCCGACAAGCTCACCGGCCACAACTTCGGCTGGAGCGTCGCCGAGGGCCGCCACTGCTACGACCGCTCGCGCTGCGACATGTCCTCGTTCACGCCGCCCGTCACCGACTACCCGCACACCGTCGGCTGCTCCGTCACCGGCGGCGTCGTGTACCGCGGCAAGGCGCTGCCCGGCCTCGACGGCGCGTACTTCTATGCCGACTACTGCACGGCCGTCATCCGCAGCTTCCGCTGGCGCCCCGACGGCATCCGCCAGCACTGGGAGTGGAAGCCGATCCTCGACCCCGAGAGCCGCCTCGGCCAGGTCGCGTCGTTCGGCGTCGACCACGACGGGGAGATCTACCTGCTCCTCCTGGGCGGCGACGTCCTTCGCCTGTCGGCGCGCTGAGTTCCGCGCACCGTCGGTGCGCCACTCCCGCGCCTACCCCACATCTCACCGTGTGAGGTCTGTAATTTTGCAGACAGCCTCAGAGGTTCGTGTAGAGTCCGATTCGCCACAGGAGATGTCGAACCGCACCGTGACGATCCTCCTCTTCTCCCCGCGACTCCGTGACGAGCACGACCTGCAGGTCGCGCTCGAGAGCAAGGGCTGGGAGGTCGTCCGCGCGGCCAGCGCGCGTGGCTTTGCCGCCATGATGAAGGCCCGGCCCGTGAACCTCGTGGTGCTCGACGATCCGCCGTGGGACATGGCCCGCTTCGCGATGACGGCCATGGACGCGTCGCCCGATCCGGTGCCACGCATCTGGCTCTCCTCGCTGCCCGAGGCGCCGGCCAACTCCGGCAAGCTCGGCGTCGACGAGCTCCTGCTCGCGCCCATCGACAGCGACAAGCTCATCGATCGCATCGAGATGCTGCTCAATCCGCGCGCCGCGACGTCGAGCGGCATCCACCGCGCGTTCCCGCTCGGCTCGCAGCTGCAGTGGAATCCGCCGACGCCACCACCGGTCGCCGCCCCCACCGCCACCCTCACGCCGCGCAAAGGTCGGCAGAAGACGGACGGCGGCTGGGAAGAAGAGTCGACCGGCAACTGGCCCTAGGCCGTTGTGACATCCTCGGACGATGGCGTCGTCGCCGTCGTCCGGCTCCGACTCGACCGCGGCCGCGGGCGGCGCGACGGTCACGAGCGGCACGCCGTCCTCGCCGCTGACCGGCGGCGCGACCGCGCGCGATCTCGACGACCACCCGGCCGAGCGCGACTACGAGCTCGGCGCCGAGCTCGGCCGCGGCGGCATGGGCCGCGTGCTGCGCGCGCGCGATCGCCGCCTCGGCCGCGAGGTCGCGATCAAGGAGCTCTTCCGCACCGGCGTCGAGGCGCGGCGCCGCTTCGAGCGCGAAGCGCGCATCACGGCGCTCCTGCAGCATCCGGCGATCGTGCCGGTCTACGAGGTCGTCACCGACGGCACGACCGATCCGTACTACGCGATGCGCCTGGTGGAGGGCGCGACCCTGTCCGAGCGCATCGGCGCCGCCACGCCGCTCGAGCGACGCGCGCTGGTGCGCCACGTCCTCACCGTCGCCGAGGCGATGGCGTACGCGCACGGCCAGCGCGTCATCCACCGCGATCTGAAGGCGTCGAACGTCATCGTCGGCGAGCTGGGGGAGACGGTCGTGATCGACTGGGGGCTGGCCAAGCGGCTGAGCGAGGACGACGAGTCCGCACCCGACGCGGGCCCGGCGCGGTTCATGGTGGGCTCGGCCGACGTGCGTCCCGAGGACGACCTCACCGTGGCCGGCGCGATCATGGGCACGCCGGCCTACATGCCGCCGGAGCAGGCCAACGGTGACGCCATCGACGCGCGCGCCGACGTCTACGCCATCGGCGCGATGCTCTATCACACGCTCGCCGGCGCGATGCCCTACAGCGGCCGCACCAGCCGCGAGATCCTCGCCGAGGTCGTCTCCGGTCCGCCGCCGCCGCTGACGGAGCGCTTGCCCGACGTGCCCCGCGACCTGGCCGCCATCGTCGCGCGCGCGATGGCGCGCGAGCCGGCCGATCGGTATCCGTCGGCGCGCGAGCTCGCCGCCGATCTCGCGCGCTACCTGAACGGCCAGCTGGTCGCGTCGCATCGCTACGCGCCGCGCGAGCTGTTCGCGCGCTGGGTGCGCCGACATCGCGCCGCCGTCGCCGTCGGCGCCGTCGCGGTCGTCGTCGCGGCGGTCGGCGGCACGATCGCCGTGCGCAACGTGATCGCGGCGCGTGATCGGGCCCGCGCCGACCGCACCATCGCCGAGCGCGAGCGCGCCAAGGCCGTCCTCGCGCGCTCCGACGCGACGGCGCGCGCCGACGACGCGATCCTCGCGCTCGCCCGCACCGAGCTCGCGAGCGATCCGCGCGCGGCGCTCGTGCGCCTCGAGACGCTGTCGCCCGGTGCGCCGCAGTGGCGCGAGGCGCGCCCGCTCGTCGCCGACGCGCTGGCCCGCGGGGTCGCCACGACGCTCGGCGAGGTCGACGACGTCACGGGTGGAGCCGTCACCGGCGATGGAGATGCGATCGTCGCGGGCACCGGTGGCCTGCTGGTCGCCGTCCCCGACGAGACGGGCCGGCTGCGCCTCAGCGCCGCCGCCGGTCAGTCGCTGCTCGGACAGGTCGCCTCGCGCGCGGCGCCCGGCACCGTCATCGCCGCGGTGTCGCTCGACGGCAGCGCGCGCGTCTGGGTCGACGGCGGCGCATCGGCCGGCGGCGCGTCGGCCGTTGGCGCATCCGCCGTCGGCGAGCGCCTCGCAACGATCACGGTGGGTGCGACGAAGACGAGCGCGCGCGTTCCCGCCGCGACGCGCGCCCTCGCCATCACGCCCGGCGGCAGCACGCTGATCATCGTCACCGACGACGACGTGCGCGCGCTCGACGTCTCCACCGGTCGCGAGCGCGTCCTCGGCCCGACACCGCCCGGCGGCGGCACGTGGCGCGCGGCGCTCAGCGCCGATCGCAGCTTCGTCCTCGTCGAGCGCGGCCCCTCGGCGCGCGCGCTCCGGCTCGACGGCGGCGCCACCGGGATCCCCGAGGAGCTGTGGGACGCCGCGACCAGCGCCGACGGCCGCTGGCTCGCGTACAAGACGCAGGGCGGCCTCGTCGTGCGCGATCCGGCGGGCAAGGTCCGCACCATCGACCCGACGGGTGGCGGCGCGACGCTGCGCTTCGATCCGCAAGGCCGCTGGCTTGCGTGGTGTGCGCCGTCGTCGGCGGACGTGCAGCTCTGGGATCTCCGGGCGTGGCGCGGCCACACGCTGCGGGGGCATCACGACGTGGTCGAGAGCATCGCGTTCGATCGCGGCGGAACGCGCCTCGCCTCCGCGTCGAGTGACGGCACCGTGCGCGTCCACGAGCTCGCGTGGATCGACGTGCTCCAGGAGCCGTTCGCCGACGAAGGTCCCTCGAGCGTCGTCAGCTCGCTCGATCTGGGCGAAGGCGTGGTCTGGGTCGCGTTCGCACAGGCCGGGCAGCTGGTCGCCGCCACCCGCAACGGCCGCGTCGTGCGCTGGCCGATTCCCGCCGTGGAGCGCGCGCCGCTCGCGAGCGCCGTGCTGATCTCGCCGACGCTGCGGTGGAAGGCGCAGCTCGCGACCGGCGCGCTCGTCGCGACGCCGCTGCACGCCGCCGAGCCGGCGCGCAGGCTCACCGGCGTCGTCAGCTACTGGAGCATCCTCGGGGGACCGCGCATCGTGTCGTTCCGCCCGACGCCGCGCTGGGCCGCGGCGGCGCCCGTCCTCGTCGCGGCCGGCGAGCAGTCGATCCTGCGCTGGGACGTCGAGCGCGACACCACGGATCGCCTGCCGCTCGCCGTCGAGCCGGAGGCGCTCGCCATCTCCGCCGACGGCGCGCGGGTCGCCGCGCTCACCACCGATGGCGCGGTGCAGACGCTCGCGCCGGACCAGCCGCCACGCATGCTCGGGCGCGCCACGGCCGGTTCGTACCTGGCCTTCGCGCCGGACGGCCGCCACGTCGCCGCGTGTGGCGTCGAGGCACGCGTCTTCGCCGCCGACGGCGTCCCTCTCGATCTCCCGCCCGGCACCGCGTGCGCCTTCTCGCCGGCCGCCGACGCCGTCGCCATCGGCGGCGCGACCGCGCTCCACCTCTGCACGCTCGCCGATCGCCGCTGCACCGACCTCGCCGACAGCGGCGGCGCCACGGCGATCCGCATCGCGCCCACCGGGCGCATCGTCGCGCAGCTCGGCGAGGGCCTCATCGTCACGTGGGACTCCGCGACCGCACCGCGCCGCACCCTCGGGCGCCTGCGCGGCGGCCTCGACGACCTCGACCTCTCGCGCGACGGGGCCACGCTCGTCACCGGCAGCCGCGGCCCCGAGCTCGTCCTCTGGGACCTCGCCACCGCCACCTCGCGCACGCTCCGTGGCCCGCTCCGCTCCATCGACGAGGTCTGGCTCGAGGCCGACAACACCGTCGGCGTCAGCGACGCCTTCTCGGTCCTCCGCTTCCCCGACTCGCTCCCCCACACCGAAGCTGGCCTCCGCGCCGCGATCGCCGCCGCGCTCCGCTGATTCGGATTGGCTAAACCAATCGGGTGTCACCCACCTGCATGGCGAGATTGGCTAAACCAATCGGGTGTCACCCACCTGCAGGGCGAGATTGGCTAAACCAATCGGGTGTCACCCACGCGCGCCGCGACCGCTCAGATCACGGGATCGAAGTTCTGATCCATCGTGTGCGCCGGCTCGTCGGCGTCGCCCACGATCTTCGACGGGATGCCGGCGACGGTCTTGCCTGCGGGCACGGCACGCAGGACGACGGAGCCGGCCGCGACGCGCGCGCCCGCGCCGATCTCGATGTTGCCGAGCACCGTCGCGCCGGCGCCGATCATGACGCCGCGCCGGATCTTCGGATGGCGGTCACCCGTCTCCTTGCCGGTGCCACCGAGCGTCACGCCCTGCAGGATCGAGACGTCGTCGTCGACCACCGCGGTCTCGCCGATCACCACGCCCGTGCCGTGGTCGATCATCACGCCCTTGCCCAGCTTCGCCGCCGGATGAATGTCGACGCCGAACGCCGCCGACGAGCGGCTCTGGATGTACGACGCCAGATCGCGCCGGCTATTGCGCCACAGCCAGTGCGCCAGGCGGTGCGCCTGGATCGACGCGAACCCCTTGAAGTAGAGGAGCACCTGGATGAGCTTGCCCGACGCCGGATCACGCTCGTCGACCGCCGCCAGATCGGCCTTGAACGCCTCGGCGATGCCGGGGTCCGCCGCCAGCGCCTGCTCGTACGTGATCCGCAAAAGCTCGGCCGACACCTCGGGGTGATCGAGCGCCGCAACCACGCGGTGCACGACCACGCTCTCGACGCGCTGGTGCGCCAGCACCGTCGCGTAGACGAACGAGGCGAGCGCCGGCTCGGCCGCGACGACCTCGCGGGCCTCGCGGCAGATCCGATCCCAGATCTGGGCGTCGGTCGCAGTCGGCACGGCGCTCCGCCGCCTCAGCTCGGCAGGTTCTCGGCCGGGACGCGTCCGCCCGAGCTCACGGGCGGTGGCATCGACGGTGGCGCCTCGGTCGCGACCGGCGCCGGCTCGAGCGCCACCTGGAGGGCGTCGTCGATCCTCGACATCAGCCGGATGTCGAGCTCGGCCTTCACCTCGTTGGGGATGTCGATGAGGTCCTTGGCGTTGCGCTCGGGCACGAACACCACCTTGATGCCGGCGCGGTGAGCGGCCAGGAGCTTCTCCTTGATGCCGCCGACCGGCAGCGCGTGGCCCCGCAGATCGATCTCGCCGGTGATGGCGATGTCGTTGCGCACCGGCCGCTGCGACAACGCGCTCACCAGCGCGCAGGTCAACGCCACGCCGGCCGACGGGCCGTCCTTCTTCACACCGCCCTGCGGCAGGTGGACGTGCAGGTCGGTCGCCGCGATCTTGTCGCTGTCGATGCCGAGCCGCGCCGCGTTCGAGCGCACCCACGAGTGGGCCGCGGTCGCGCTCTCCTTCATGACGTCGCCGAGCTGACCGGTGAGGCGCAGCTCGCCCTTGCCCTGGAAGGCGCGGGTCTCGATGAACATCACCTCGCCGCCGACCGGCGTCCACGCCAGGCCGGTGATGACGCCGACCTCGGGCTTGCGGCCCGCCATGTCCGCGGAGAACTTGGCCGGCCCGAGGATGCCCGGCAGGTCGCCGGCCTCGATGATCACCTTCTCGGCCTCGCCCGACGCCAGCTTCACCGCGGCGGACCGGCACAACGACGCGAGCTCGCGCTCGAGGTTGCGCACGCCGGCCTCGCGCGTCCAGCCGTGGACGACGTCGGCCAGGGCCGCGTCCTCGATCTCCATCTTGTCCTTCTCGATGCCGTGCTCGGCGGTCTGCTTCGGCACCAGGTGGCGCTTGGCGATCGCCTGCTTCTCGAGCGACGTGTAGCCGGGCAGCTCGATGAGCTCCATGCGATCGAGGAGCGGACCGGGGATGCTGTCGAGCGAGTTCGCCGTGGCGATGAACATCACCTTCGACAGATCGACCGGCACCTCGATGTAGTGGTCCGTGAACTCCTTGTTCTGCTCGGGGTCGAGGACCTCGAGCATCGCCGCCGCCGGGTCGCCCCGCATGTCGGCCGTCATCTTGTCGATCTCGTCGAGCACGAACACCGGGTTCATCGAGCCCGCCTTCTTCAGGCTGGACACGATCCGCCCCGGCAGCGCGCCGATGTACGTGCGGCGGTGGCCGCGCACCTCGGCCTCGTCGCGCACGCCGCCGAGCGAGATGCGCACGTACTTGCGCTCGAGCGCGTGCGCGATCGAGCGGCCGAGCGAGGTCTTGCCGACGCCGGGCGGCCCGACGAACAGCAGGATCGGGCCCTGCTTGTGCGGGGCCAGCTTGCGCACCGCGATGAACTCGAGGATGCGCTTCTTGATCTTGTCGAGACCGGCGTGCTCGGCCTCGAGGATGGCGCGCGCCGCCGGCACGTCGATGCGGTCCTGCGTGACCGTCCCGAACGGGATGTCGCACAGGGTCTCGACGTACGTGCGCGCGATCGATAACTCGGGCGACGCCGTCGCCATGCCGGCCATGCGCGCCAGCTGCTTCTTGGCCGCCGCCCGCACGTCGTCGGGCATCTTCGACTGATCGACCCGAGCGCGCAGCTCGTCGACCTCGGCGTTCTCGTCGGCCTCGCCCAGCTCCTCCTGGATCTGGCGCATCCGCTCGCGCAGCACGCTCTCGCGGTGCGTGCGCGACGTCTCGCCCTCGAGCTCGGCGCCGATCTCGCCCTTCAACCGCAGCACGGTGGCGCGCCGCTCGAGCGGCACCAGCACGGTGTCGAGCCGCTTCTTGGAGTCGGTCTCGAGCAGGAGCTGCAGCAGCTCCTCGCGCTCGAGGTCGACGTACGGCACCGCATGATCGACGAGCAGATCGGGATCGGTCACCGCCGCGAGCGCGGCCAGCGCCTCACGCGCGGTCTCTTCGCGGCGCGGCTCCGACTTGCTCTTCTCGGCCTTCTTCTCCTTCTCCTCGCCCTCGCCCCGCTCCTTCGCCTCCTTGGCCTCCTTCTCCTTCGCTTCCTTGCCGCTGTGGGCATCGGCGATGAGGATGGCCAGGTGGTCGCGCGCCTGGCGCGCCTTCGCCGTCAGGTCGGCCGGCGTCACGCTCGACATCACGGGCAGCGGCGACACGTTCGCCACCAGGAACGGCTCGCTGGCGACGATGCCGTCGACCTTCACGCGGCGGCCGAACCGCACCACGGCCGTGAAGCGCCCCGGCGAGTGCTTGATGACCTGGACGATCTCCGACAGCACGCCGACCTCGACGAGGTCGCGCGGATTCACGTCGCGGGTGGCCGGGTTGCGCTGCGGGATGACGACGATCTGGTTGTCGTCCTTGGCCGCGGCCTCGACCGCGCGGATCGACGTGTCGCGGCCGATCTCGAGCGATGCGACCTTGCCCGGCAGGTGCACCTCCGTACGGAGGGGAAGGACGGGATACTGGCCACCGGAAAAGACAGTCTGTTGGGGCATCGGCTTCCTTGAGGCCACCTTAGCGTGAGCGGCCCTTCGTGTCGCGCGCCAGGTGCGACGTCAGATCGTGGAGGAGCTTCCTGGCCTTCTCGTCGAGGGTGGCCGGCACGTCGATCTGGACGTTCACGTAGTGATCGCCCGGACCCGCGGGACCGGCCACACCCTTGCCGCGAAGGCGCAGCTTCTTTCCGCTCGACGTACCGGGCGGGATCTTGACCGACGACACACCGTCGATCGTGGGGACCTCGGCGACGGTGCCGAGGATCGCGGCATGGAAGGACACGCGCACGTCGGAGTACACGTCGGTCCCCTTCACGGTGAGCCAGCTCCCGTCGGAAGCGTGGACCTTGCCTTCCATTCCATCGCCGCGCGTCTGTGCAGCCTGCGGGCCACCGGCGCGCGTGTCGAACACCCACCCGTCGTCGTCCTCGCCCGCTTGCTCGAAGCGCACCGAGCGTCGCCCGCCCGCACGCTGTGCGCCGCCGCCCTGGAACATCTGCGCGAAGAGATCACCCAGGTCCCAGACCTGACCATTGCCACCGGGGCCGGGCATCGGGCCGCCGGGAGTGAAGCCGCCAGGAAAACCTCCCGGAAACCCTCCCGGACCGCCGGCGCGCGGACCGCGGCCGCCGCCCAGGGCGCGGATCTCGTCGTACTGCGCGCGCTTCTTCGCGTCCCCGAGGACGTCGTAGGCGGCGCTCGCCTCCTTGAAGCGCGACTCCTTGGCCTTGTCGCCGCCGGTGGAGTCCGGGTGGTACTGCTTGGCCAGCTTGCGATAGGCCTTCTTGATCTCGTCGTTGGACGCCTTCGCGTCGACGCCGAGCGCCTTGTAGTAGTCGAGGTGCGGGTCGAAATCGATCTGCGCCATGGAGCTTGTCGGGGCGGCCTGATCTCTCAGGCGGCCGCCGCCTCCTGCTTGTGGAAGGCGAGCGCCGTGCCATCAGCCGCCACGTCGGCGACGATCTTGTCGCCGGCCGGGAACGTGCCGTTGAGGAGCTGGGTGGCGAGCGGGTCGATCACGAGCTTCTGGATGGCGCGCTTGAGCGGACGCGCGCCGTACTGTGGATCGTAGCCGCGCTCGGCGATGAGGGCGACTGCCCGATCGGACAGCGACAGCTCGAGACCGCGCTCGGCGAGCAGCTTGTCGTACCGGCGCATCTGGATGCCGACGATCCTCGGCATGTGCTCCTTCCCGAGCGAGTTGAAGGTGAGGATGTCGTCGATGCGGTTGAGGAACTCGGGGCGGAACGTGGTCCGCAAGGCGCCCGGCGCGACGTTCGACGTCATGATGATGAGCGTGTTCTTGAAGTCGACCACGCGACCCTGACTGTCGGTCAGGCGGCCGTCGTCGAGGACCTGGAGCAGCACGCTCCACACGTCGGGGTGCGCCTTCTCCATCTCGTCGAGGAGGACGACGCAGTACGGATGGCGGCGGACCGCCTCGGTGAGCTGGCCGCCCTCGTCGTAGCCGACGTAGCCAGGAGGCGCGCCCACCAGCCGCGAGACGGTGTGCTTCTCCTGGTACTCGCTCATGTCGATGCGGACCATCGCCTTCTCGTCGTCGAAGAGGAACTCGGCGACGGCGCGCGCCAGCTCGGTCTTGCCGACGCCGGTGGGCCCCAGGAACAGGAACGAGCCGATGGGGCGGTTGGGATCCTGGAGGCCGGCGCGCGCGCGGCGCACGGCGGCGGACACCGCGATGACCGCCTCGTCCTGACCGATCACCCGCTGGCGCAGGCGGTCCTCCATCCGCATCAGGCGATCGGACTCGCCCTCGAGCATCTTCTCGACCGGGATGCCCGTCCACTTGGCGACCACGGTCGCGATGTCGTCCTCGGTGACCTCCTCGCGGAGGAAGCCGCCGGCCTTCTGCAGCTCGGCGATGCGCACGGCGTCCTGCTCGATCGACTGCTCGAGGCGCGGGATGGCGCCGAAGCGCAGCTCCGACGCGCGGGCGTAGTCGCCGGTGCGAGTGAGGCGCTCGACCTCCTGCTTGGCGGTATCGAGCTCGACCTTGCGCCCGCGCAGGTCCTTGATGAGGTCACGCTCGTGCTGCCACTGGGCGCGCATCGACGTGGACTGCTCGCGCAGCTCGGCGATCTCGCGCTCGGCCTCGGGGAGGCGCTGCTTCGAGCGTCGATCGTTCTCGCGCTCGAGCGCGGCCTTCTCGATCTCGAGCGTCACGATGCGGCGCTCGAGGTTGTCGATCGGCGTGGGCACGCTCTCGATCTCCATCTTCAGGCGCGACGCGGCCTCGTCGATGAGGTCGATCGCCTTGTCGGGGAGCTGGCGCGCCGGGATGTAGCGGTGCGAGAGCTTGGCCGCGGCGACCAGCGCGACATCGCGGATGCGGATGCCGTGGTGCACCTCGTAGCGCTCCTTGAGGCCGCGGAGGATCGCGATGGTGTCGTCGATCGACGGCTGCTCCACCAGCACCGGCTGGAAGCGGCGCTCGAGCGCCTTGTCCTTCTCGATGTGCTTCCGGTACTCGTCGAGCGTGGTGGCGCCGATGCAGCGGAGCTCGCCGCGCGCGAGCGCCGGCTTCAGCATGTTGGCGGCGTCCTGCGCGCCCTCCGCGGCGCCGGCGCCGACCAGCGTGTGCAGCTCGTCGATGAAGAGGATGACCGCGCCGTCCGCGCTGGCGATCTCCTTGAGGACCGCCTTCAGGCGCTCCTCGAACTCGCCGCGGTACTTGGCGCCGGCGACGAGCGCGCCCAGATCGAGCGAGAGCAGACGCTTGTCGCGGAGCGACTCGGGGACGTCGCCCTGCGCGATGCGGCCGGCGATGCCCTCGACCACGGCGGTCTTGCCGACGCCGGCCTCGCCGACCAGCACCGGGTTGTTCTTGGTGCGGCGCGAGAGGATCTGGATGGTGCGGCGAATCTCGTCGTCGCGGCCGATGACCGGATCGAGCTTGCCGGCATGCGCGGCCTTGGTGAGGTCGCGGGTGTAGCGCTCGAGGGCCTCGTACGTGGCCTCGGGATCCTGATCGGTGACGCGCTGGTTGCCGCGGACGGAGAGGAGCGCCTCGAGGATCTTCTCGGGGGTCGCGCCATGGGCGCGCAGCGTGTCGCCGGCCGCGCTCTTCAGATCGGCGAGCGCGAGGAGGAAGTGCTCGGTCGAGAGGAACTCGTCCTTGAGCTTGCCGGCCTCCTTGGAGGCCTTCTCCCAGGTCTCGCGCAGGCCGCGCGACATGCCGACCTCGAGGCCGGCGCCGGAGACCTGCGGGAAGGCGGCGTAGGCGCGCTCGAGATCGGCGGTGACCACCCGTGGGTCCGCGCCGAGCTTGCCGAGGACGCGCGGCACCAGACCGCCTTCCTGGGCGAGCAACGCGCCGAGCAGGTGCTCGGGCTGGACCTCCGAGTGGCGCTTGCCGACCGCGAGATCGCGAGCATCGGCGAGGGCCTCCTGGGCCTTCACGGTGAGGGTGTCGAACGAACCGGGACGCATGGAGCCCGATGTAATCACGCCTACGATTGCGGCAACCCCGGAGCACGATTCCGGCGGCTTGCGGGGGCGCTCCCGGGCGGTGAGGGAGGCGTCGGTGAGTGATCGCACCACTGCCACTCGATCAGGGCATCTATTCGAGGTGTCGTACGTAGAAGGAGGCGTGACTCAGCTGGCCGTGGTCGATGCCGAAGGCGACGTGACGTGTGCATGCGGTGAGGTGTGCACCCACGTCCCCGTGCTGGAGGAGGTGGTGCTTCCGCCGGTCCGACCCGCCGTGGTGGGGATGTTGACGATCGATCGCGCCGGGCTCGCGGCCATGGCGCGCCGCCGCGGCATCGTCGACCTGGTCGACGTCACTGCACGCGGATCGTGAAGCCCGGGAGCGTGCGGAACGCGTAGACGCCGGGGCGCGCCGCGATGGTCGCGGCGATCTCGTGCGCGAGCGCGGGCGTCGTGTCGACCACGAGCGCCTCGCCGTCGCGCTTCCACTCGGCGACCGGGGCCGGCTCGAACAGCACCTCGATCTGCGGGGCGCGCACGGTGAGCGGGCGCTCGTGGAGCAGGCGGCCGCGCATGAGGCGGCCGATGTAGCCGGCGACGTTGGCGCTGACCGTGAGCTCGAGGGCGCGCGCGTCGCCGGTGACCTGGAGGCGCTCGGTCGAGAACGCCCCCATCGACGAGCCGTCGCGCTCGGTCGCGGCGCGCACGTCGGCGAGGGTGGCGGGATCGTCCAGCACGGAGCCGCGGGCCAGGTCGGTGACGAAGAGCCCATCGCGCGCGGCGAGGAGCTCGGCGAAGCGCGAGCCGTCCCACGCCTCGATCGCGACGAGCTCGTCGATCGTGACGCCGACCGTCTGCACGAACTCGAGGCGGCCGTTGGGCGTCTCGATCGCGGGGAGCTCGGGGTCGGTGACGAAGAGGAGGCCGCGCAGCGCGGTGGCGTGATCGCGCGCGATCGGCCCGTTGGCGTTGAGGTGATGTCCCGGCTCGAGGAGCTTGCCGCTGTCGAAGACGTAGCGCGCGAGGTTCTGGATCATCGCGATGGCCCAGCGCGGCGGCTGCAGCTCGGCGAGCGGGCGCGCGAGCCGCAGCGTCAGCTCGAAGCCGAAACCCGACGTGGTCGGATCCTCGCGCTCCTTCATGTAGAGCTCCGACAGCCCGTACGTCACGATGTGCCAGTGTGGTCGCTCGCCCTCGGCGCGATACGCCGCCACGCGATCGAGCGGATCCTTGCCGCCCATCGCGCGCCGCACGCTGGGCACGAAGTCGATCGGCGCCTGCTCGCCGTAGAGATCGGAGAGCGCCGACTCGATCGCCTCCCATCCCGGCGCATCACTCACGATGCCGCCCGCCAGATCCGTGACGTCGTCCTCCCCCGCCATCCCCCGACGATACGCCACCCCCGGCTGCAACTACAGTCGTGTCACGAGCCAGAGCACGGCGATCGATACGGCGAGCGCGGGCACCGTGACGATCGCGCCGGTGCGCACGAACTGGCGGAACGGGATCGTCACGCCCGCGCGACGTAGCGTCGCGAGCCAGAGCAGGCCCGCGAGCGAACCGATGGGCAGGAGGCGCGGGCCGAGGTCCCCGCCGACGAGCGAGGCGAGGATCGCGGGGTCGCCGCCGCCCGACCGCTCGATCGCGATCGCGCCGAGGAGCGCCATCGGGTGGTTGTTGAGGAGCGCGGACCCGAGCGCGGCGACCACGGCGATCGTGGGCAGCCGCACCGGCGTGTCGCGATAGACGTGCACCAGCGCGTCGACCACGCCCGCGTTCTCGAGCGTCGTCGCGACCACGAGCACGCCGGCGAGGAACGGCAGGATCTCCCAGCTCACGCCCGCGGCCACCGCGGCGGGGCGCACGCCGGCGCGCCACGCGGCGGCGACACACGCGACCGCGCCGGCGCACGCGACCAGCCACAGCGGGCCGTCGACGAACGAGACCACCGGATATGCGACGAGCACGGCGGCGAGCGCGAGCACGACCAGCCACGCGGTGCGCGGCACCGGGGGCAGCACCGGCCACGCCCCGAGCGCCGGCGACTCGTCGGAGAGCGGCTCGCGGAAGACGCGCGCGAGGACGAGATAGGCGGTGACCCAGCCGGCGATGGCGACCGGGATCATGCGCGCCGCGTACGCGTTGAAGCCGATGCCGGCGCGATCGGCGACGACGAGGTTCATCGGGTTGCCGACGACGAGCGGCGCCACGCCTGCGGCATAGAACACGGCGAACGCGAACGGCACGCTGAACTTGGGGTGGCGCTTGGGATAGACGGTGCGGAGCAGCGCGAGCACCGCCGGCGTGAGCACGAGCACCGCGGCGTCGTTGGAGAGGACGGCCGACGAGAGCGCGGCGATCACGAACACGATGCGAAACGCGTGGCGCACGGGCCCGCGCGTGTACGGCTCGATCACGGCGGCGAGGCGATCGAAGAGGCCGAGCTCGCGCGCGGCGGCGGTCATCGCCATCACCGCGCTGATGGTGAGCAGCGGGCGCCAGAGGACGCGGCCCGCAGCCTCGAGCTCCGCGGTGCCCGCCTCGCCGCCGACGATGGCGACGAGGATGCCGGCGAGGCCGCCGATCGCGGGCGCCGCGCGGTGCGGCCAGCCGAGCGCGATGCCGACCGTGGCCGCGAGCGCCAGCACTGCGACGAGCGCGTCCATGGACCGGAGAGCTTACACGCGTCGGCGCATCGCCGAAAAGCGCCACGGCGCCGATGAGGACGATCCATCGCTCCGTCGGTGATCGGCGCAGGAAGCGTCCGCTTTTGGCAATCGACGGCAGGAACGACGCGAACCCGCGCAACGCGCGTTCGGAGTCGCTATTCCGATGACCATGCATCGCCTCCCCGCTGCGCTGTTCCTGTCCGCCGTGCTCGTCGCCTGCGGCGGTGACGACGAATCCACGCCGCTCATCGTCGCCGACGACGAGGCGACCACCGCCGAGGACACGGCCGTGGAGATCGAGGTCCTCGCCAACGACACCGGCGGCGCCGAGCTCCACATCCTGCGCGCGAACATCGAGGGCGAGCGCGGCACGGTCGAGGTCGTCGACGGCCAGCGCCTGCGCTTCGCGCCGGCCGCGAACTTTCACGGCGAGGCGACTTTCACGTATCGCGCCAACGACGGCGCGGCGAGCGCGAACGGCGACGTGACGGTGACGGTGACGCCGGTGAACGACGCGCCCGCGGCGACCGCAGCGAGCATCGCCACCGGTCGCAACGAGGCGAAGGCGGTGCGGCTGGCGGGCACCGACGTGGACGGCGACACGCTCGCGTTCGAGGTCGCCGCGCAGCCGATGCACGGCACGCTGTCGGGCACGACGCCCGATCTGACCTACACGCCGGCGACGGGCTACTCGGGGGCGGACACGTTCACGTTCCGCGCGAAGGACGCGAGCGCAACGTCGGAGCCGGCGACCATCACCATCGCGGTCGCCGATGGTGGCTCGCCGGTGGCGCAGGCGCAGGACGTGGACGCGGTCGAGGAGACCGCCAGGACGATCACGCTCACCGGCACCGACCCCGACGGCGACGCGCTCACGTTCGCCGTCGTCAGCCAGCCCGAGCACGGGACGCTGTCGGGGACGGCGCCGAACCTCACGTACACGCCGGTCGCCGACTTCGCCGGCCCCGATTCGTTCCGCTTCACGGTGTCGGACAACGCGCTGACGTCCGCCCCGGCCTTCGTCCACATCGACGTCGCCAACCTCAACGATGCGCCCGTCGCGACGGCGCAGGCCATCACGATGATGGAGGACGAGGAGCGCATCATCGTCCTCGGCGGCACCGACGCGGACGGCGACGGGCTCGACATCGCGATCGTCGACCCGCCGGACCACGGCGAGATCATCGCGACGCAGAACGGGCGCCGGTACCAGCCGGCGTCGAACTACAACGGCACCGACGCGTTCACGTTCACGGTCTCGGATCGGCACCTGACGTCGGCGCCGGCGACCGTGACGTTCGAGATCGCGCCGCGTCCCGATACCCCGATCGCGGTCGCACAGCCCACGGTGGCCGTGACCGAGGACGTCGCGCAGGCCATCACGCTGGTCGGGCTCGACGCCGATGGCGACGCGGTCACGCTCGCCATCGCGACGCAGCCGGCGCACGGCACGCTCAGCGGCGAGCTCCCGAACCTGACGTACACGCCCGCCGCGAACTTCGCCGGCAACGACTCCTTCACGTTCACGGCGAGCGACGGCACGCTCACGTCGCCGCCGCGCACGATCGCCATCGCGATCGCGCCGGTCGACGACGTCCCCGTGGTCGCGAGCTTCACCGGTACCGTCATGGAGAACGGCACGGCCGTCATCCCGCTGCCGGTCACCGACGTCGACGGCGAGACGCTCACGTTCGAGATCTGGAACCACGCGGGCGTCTGCTCGCAGATCACGGGCTCGGGCGCGTCGCGCCAGCTGGTGATGTCGTGCCACTACAACGGCGGCGTGGGCTTCGAGATCCGGGCCAGCGACGGCCACAGCTGGTCGCCGCTCGCGAGCTTCCTCTTCAACGTCATCGCGATCGACGACGCGCCGGAGCCCCACGACGACATCGCCATCGTGATGCCGGGCCAGTCGATCACGGTGGACGTGCTCGACAACGACATCGACTGGGACGGTCAGATCCAGCTCATCGACAGCGTCACCGCGCCGGCGCACGGCGACGTCGAGATCGTCGACAACGAGCTGGTCTTCACGCCGGCGCCCGGTAACACCGCGCCGGTCACGATGACCTACACGGTCGAGGACCAGACCCCGCACCATCGCTCCGCGACCGCCTCGCTGACCATCGGGATCGGCGAGTTCCCGTCGGGGCTCGCCGCGCGCTTCGTTGCACAGCTCCCCATCGTCGGCGACGCGTGGAACCAGGTGCGCCAGCACGACGTGTCCGGTGATGGTCGCTACACCGCGTTCATGACGCCCATGGACGTGCTGCCGAGCGACGATAACGGCGTCCGCGACGTGTACGTGCTCGACCGCGTCACCGGCGCGTTCGAGCTGGTCAGCGTGGGCGAGGGTGGTGTGCAGGGCAACGCGAACGCGGAGCGCCCGAGCATCAGCGACGACGGGCGCTACGTGGCGTTCGCCTCCGCGGCCTCCAACCTCGTCGCCGGCGACACCAACGGGACCGTCGACGTGTTCGTGCGCGACCGCGTGAGCCGCACGACGATCCGGGCCAGCGTCGGCCCCGGCGGCGTCCAGGTCTCCGGAACCAGCCGCGACCCCGATCTCTCCGCCGACGGCAGCGTCGTCGCGTTCGTCTCGACCGCGTTCCAGCTCGTCGCCGACGACGCCAACGCCACGACCGACGTGTTCGTCCGCGATCTCGCGGCGGGGGTCACGTCCCGCGTCAGCGTGCGCACCGGGGGCGGCGAGGCCGATCTCGAGTCGGTCCAGCCCGCCATCAGCGGCGACGGTCGCATCGTCGCGTTCACCTCGGGCGCGACCAACCTCGTCACCGGCGACACCAACGGTCAGCCCGACGTGTTCGTGCACGACCGCACCTCGGGTGTCACCGAGCGCGCGAGCGTCAGCTCGACCGGCGGCGAGGGAAGCGGGCGCAGCTTCGGTGCTCAGCTCTCCTTCAACGGGCGCTTCCTCGTCTTCAACTCGTACGCGGACAACCTGGTCCCCGGTAACCCGGTCTCCGCCACGTACATCCGCGATCGGCAGGCGGTCACCACGACCGTTGCCGAGTCGGTCTACCTGAGCTCGTACACGATCTCGGGTGACGGGCGGTACCTCGCGGGCGCCACCGGCGACGGCGCGTGCTTCGTGAAGGACCGCTTCGCCGGCACGTACGAGCTCTACTCGCCCTACAACGGCAACGACCTCTTCCACCCGGTGATCTCGCGCAACGCGCGTTACGTCGGCCTCATCAGCAACCAGGCCCTCGTCCCCAACCCCTCCGGATCGACGCGCCTCTACCTCTTCTCGAACCCGCTCTGATCGACCCGCGCTCGAAAGGCCCACCACCATGCGACGCCTCCCGGCCGCGCTCTCCCTCGCCACCGCGCTCGTCGCCGCATGCAGCGGCGCCGATGACGGACCCGACAACCAGGCGCCGGTCGTCGTCGACGACGAGGCGGCCGGCGACGAGGACACGACCATCACGGTCGACGTGCTCGCCAACGACCGCGACCCCGACGGTGACTCGCTGCGGATCTCGACGGCGAGCGCCGTCGATGCGCCCGGCAGTGACGTTCGGGTGGAGGCGCGGCAGCGCGTCACGGTGACGCCGGCGCGGAACTTCAACGGGCCCATCGAGATCCGGTACCGCGTGAACGACGGCGCGGCGACGCGTGAGGGCCGCGCGGTCGTCACCGTCCGCCCCGTGAATGACACGCCGGAGGCGACCCCAAGTAGTGTGGCGACCGGGCGCAACGTCGCGATCGCGGTGCCGCTCGCCGGCCGCGACCTCGACGGTGACGCGCTCACCTTCGAGGTCGCGGCCAGCCCGATCAACGGGGCGCTGTCGGGCACGGCCCCCGACGTTCGCTACACGCCGGCCAACAACTTCGTCGGCACCGACACCTTCACGTTCCGCGCGCGCGACGCCAGCGCCGCGTCCGAGCCCGCGACGATCACCGTCGAGGTGATCGCCGGCGCGCCGCCGGTGGCGGAGGGGCAGACGCTCTGGACGCTCGAGGACAACGCCAAGGCCGTCACCCTCGTGGCGACCGACGCCGACGGCGACGCGCTCACGTACACCATCACGCAGCCGCCGCAGCACGGCACGCTGACCGGCGCCGCGCCGAACCTCACGTACACGCCGGCGCCCGACTACACCGGCTCGGACGTGTTCCGCTGGACGGCCTCGGACGGCGTGCTCACGTCGCCGGTGGCGAGCGTTCACGTCGAGGTCACCGCGGACAACGATCGGCCGGTGGCCGACGGCCAGAGCGTCACGACGCCCGAGGACATCGCGCGCGCGATCGTGCTGGTCGGTCACGATCCCGAGAACGCGCAGCTGACCTACACGATCGTCGACGCGCCGGCACACGGCACGCTCTCCAGCGGCACCGGCGCGACGCGCACGTACACGCCGGCAGCGAACTTTCACGGCGTCGACGCGTTCACGTTCACGGTCTCGGACGGCTTCATCACGTCCGCGCCCGCGACCGTCTCCATCGGCGTCGATTCGGTGCCCGACGTGCCGGTCGCCGCCGCGCAGACCGTCGCGGCGACGGAGGACACCAACCGCACCATCATGCTGGCCGGCACCGACGGCGACGGCGACGACCTGACGTATGCCGTCACGAGCGGTCCGGCGCACGGCACGATCGCGAGCAGCGGCACGACGGTGACGTACACGCCGGCCGCCAACTATAACGGCGTCGACGCCATCACGTTCACCGTCTCCGATCTCGACCACACGTCGCAGGCCGCGACCGTCGCCATCACGGTCGCGGCGGTCGACGACGTGCCGGTGATCGCGGGCGCCACCATGACCGGCCCCGAGGGGGAGTTCATCGTCATTCCCGTTCCGGCGACCGACGCCGACGGCGAGGTGCTGACCTACAACGTCGCGACCTTCGCGCCCCACGGCAACCTCTACCTGGCTGGTCCCGAGCGTTTCTACCGCGAGTGGGGCCACTACCACGGCCTCGACAGCTTCGCGCTCACCGCCACCGACGGGCACACCACGACGGCGCCGGCGACCTTCACGGTCACCGTCACCCCGACGCCCGACGCACCCGTGGCGCGCGCGGACCTCGCGGTGGCGACGCCCGGGCAGGCGCTGCGCCTCGACGTGATCGCCAACGACTTCGAATTCGACGACGAGCCCATCGAGATCGACTCCGTGACCGCGCCGATGTTCGGCACCGTCGCGATCGACGACAACGAGCTGGTCTATACGCCGGCCGCCGGCAACGTCGCGAACGACACGTTCACGTACACCGTGTCCGATCCGGGCGGGCTCACGGGGACGGCCACGGTGACGATCGGCATCGGCGAGTTCCCGTCGGGGCTCGCGCCGCGCCTGGTCCGTCGCGTCACCAACAGCGTTCAGATCGTCCAGCAGGACGTGTCGAAGGATGGTCGCTACGTCGCGTTCCTGAGCCACCTGCCGACCGGACCCGGCGATACCAACGGCGTCGAGGACGTCTACGTCTGGGACCGGATGACCGAGACGTACGAGCGCATCAGCGTGGACAGCGACGAAGCGCTCGCCAACGGGGCCAGCGAGCGGCCCAGCATCTCGGGGGACGGGCGCTACGTCGCGTTCGCGTCCGCCGCGTCGAACCTCGTCCCGGGCGACACCAACGGCACGGTCGACGTGTTCGTGCGCGACCGCGTCACCGGCACGACCGTGCGCGCGAGCGTGGGGCCGAGCGGCCAGCAGGTGGGCGGTGTCAGCCGCGATCCCGACCTCTCGGACGACGGGCGCGTCGTCGCCTTCTCGTCGACGTCATTCCAGATCATCGCCGACGACGCCAACGGCGTCCCCGACATCTTCGTGCGCGATCTCGCGGCCAGCACGACCACGCGCGCCAGCATCCGTAGCGGCGGTGGCGAGGGCGACTTCGCGTCGTCGCAGCCGGCCCTGAGCGGCGACGGGCGCGTCGTCGCGTTCGCGTCGAACGCCACCAACCTCGTGAGCGGCGACCTCAACAACCGCACCGACGTGTTCGTCCACGACCGCACCAGCGGCGTGACCGAGCGCGTGAGCGTGAGCTCGAACGGCGTGGAGGCCAACAACCACAGCACGCTGCCGGCGCTCTCGTACGACGGCCGCTTCGTGGCGTTCCGCACCAGCGCGAACAACCTCGTCCCCGGCTCGACGCAGTCGAGCACGCTGGTTCGCGACCGCCAGGGCCTGACCACGACCTACGCCGCCGGATATCTCGAGAGCATCTCGCTCTCCGGGGACGGCCGGTACCTGGTGGGCCACAGCTTCGAGGGCGCGTGTCTGGTGCGCGACCGCTTCGCCGCCGTCACCCACAACTTCTCCACGCCGTCCGGGAACGACATCTACTTCCCGGTCATCTCGCGCAACGGCCGCTACGTCGCCTTCATCAGCAACGCCCAGCTCGTACCGCCCGGTGGCACCAACGGCACCAACCTCTACCTGTTCGCCAATCCGCTTTGACCCCGTGTGTGCCGGCTCTTGCCGTGCACAACCGTGATACTCGGAGGCGTGAACGTCGCACGCTTCGGGTTGGTGCTCATCCTGGTCGCGATCGCGGGTGACGCGCGAGCCCAGGACTCCCCGGTCGCGGAGAAGCTCTTTCGCGAGGGCAAGCGGCTGCTCGGCGAGGGCAAGATCGCTGAGGCGTGCAAGTCCTTCGAGGGCAGCTACCGGAAGGATCCGGCGGTGACGACGCTCCTCAACCTCGCCGACTGCCGCGAGCGCAACAAGCAGTACGCGACCGCGTGGGGATACTTCCTCGACGTGGTGCGCATCGCCCGCGAGCGCCCGGAGTCCGCCGCCTTCGGCCCGTCGGCGAACGCACGGGCGGCGCGGCTCGAGCAGCGGCTCTCATACCTCATCATCAACGTGCCGGCCGAGGCCCAGGTCGAGGGGCTCCAGATCACGCGGAACGGCGTCGTCGTCGACGAGGCGGAGTGGAACACGGACATCCCGGTGGACGGCGGCGACTACGTGATCGAGGGTCGGGCGCCGGGTTTCGACGCGTGGTCGACCCGGCTGTCGATCGTCGTCTCCGGCGACCGGCGCTCGGTGAACGTCCCGAAGTTCCGGTCGCGTCCGGCCACCGACATGGCGCCGGTGACCGAGCGAGCCGTGGGCGCGCCCGTGCCGGAGCGGAGCACCGAGTCCGGAACCCCGGGCGGGGAGGGCGGGAACCGGACCCGGGCGGTGGCGATCATGGCCGCGGGGGGCGTGGTCCTGGCCGGCGGCCTGACCGTCGGGTATCTCGCGCAGCAGAAGTGGTGGGAGGCCGAGAAGGTGTGCGGCGACGATCACGTCTGCGACGACGGCGCCGATCGCGCGGAGACCGACGCGCTGATCGATGCGGCGCGCACGCGCGGAACCTTCTCGACGGTGATGGTCGGCGCGGGCCTCGCCGGCGTGGGGATTGGCACGTTCCTGTTCGTCCGAGCCCGCCGGAGCGACAACCACGCGAGCGGTGCGGCCGCGCTGCGCGTGACGCCGGTGGTGTCGCGCGACGGGGCGAGCCTGATCGTGGAAAGGGGCTTCTGATGGCGCGCGCGGCAGTGATCGCGGCCGGGCTCCTCGCCGGCTGCAACTCGATCGTCGGCTTCGACGTGTCCGGAGGCGTCGATGCATCAAATCCGCCGGTGACGCTCATCGTGACGACGTCGGGCGAGGGGCGCGGCGCGGTGCGGTCGCAGCCGACCGGTATCGCGTGCCCGCCCAGCTGCTCCGACGAGGTGCCGCAGAGCACGACCGTCACGCTGACGGCGACGGCGGGCAGCGGGTCTCGCTTCGGCGGGTGGGGCTCGCCCTGCAGTGGCACGGGACCGTGCGAGCTGACGGTCGACGCCGACATGGCCATCGACGCGCGCTTCGACAGCAACGCCGACGGTCACAACTTCGTCTTCGTCACGAAGGGTGAGCAGACGCCGGCCGCCTTGAGCTCGCTGTCGAACGCGGACGCGATCTGTGCTGCCGATGCGGCCGCCAGCGGCCTCCCCGGGACGTACCGGGCCTGGCTCTCGACCTCGACCGTGGCGGCGAAGGATCGACTCGGCACGGCGCGCGGCTGGGTACGCGTCGACGGGCGCCCCGTCGCCGATTCCCTGGCCGATCTCACGGCCGGCAAGCTCCTGTTCCCGGTGCGATTCCAGGCCGACGGAACCCAGGCGGTGCAGGATGGCGCCGCACACGCGGTCGTCGTCACGGGGACCTCGCGCGAGGGCACCATGGCCTCCACCAACTGCGCGGACTGGACGAGCTCGACGAACATGGCGCGCACCGGCAACGCCAACAGCACGGGAAGGATCTGGACCGACTGGTTCGACGGTGATCCGCAGTACTGCTCGAGTCCCTTCGCGTTCTACTGCTTCGGGATCGACGAGACGGTACCGCTCACCGTGATGCCCTCGAGCGGGCGGCTCGCGTTCGTGACGAGCAACACGTGGACACCGGGCGGCGGCGTCGCGAGCGCCGATGCGTTCTGCCAGGGCGAGGCGAACACGGCCGGGCGCTCCGGCACGTTCAAGGCGCTCGTCGCGTCGACCACGGCCTCCGCGGCGTCACGGTTCGACGTCAACGGCGCGCCCTGGGTGCGGGCGGACGCCATCCCCCTCGCGGCACCGGGAACGTCCCCGTTCGCGGCGATCGAGGCGCCGCTCAACGTTCGGATCGACGGCAGCTACCTCGACGCCGGGAGCGTCGCGACCGGCGCGACGTCGCCGACGGCGCTCGCGACGACTGGCACCAGCTGCGGCGACTGGACCGTCAGCAGCGCCGCGAGCAAGGGCATCGTCGGATCCGCCGAGGACACCGTCGGCTGGTTCACCGAGTTCGGCCCGTTCCTCTGGGAGTGCAACAACGCCCGGTACCTCTACTGCTTCGAGCAGTAGCGCGGGCGGGGGCGATCAGAACGGGAACTCGCCCTCGGCCTTGCGCTTCTTGAGCAGCTCGGCCTTCTTCTTCTCCGCGACGGTCTCCGCGACCATCTCGGGGATGACGTCGTCGGGCATCGCGAGGACCTTGTCGATGTTCTCGTCGAACATCTTCTCGTCCTGCTTCTTGGGCGCGAGGAACTCCGAGACGAGGATGTACGTCGACGCGTAGTTGGGCGCGATCTTGAGCGACGCCTGGAAGTGGCTCGCGCTCTTGTCGAGGTCGCCGCCGGCGAAGCTCGGCGCGATCGAGTAGTACGCGCCGAAGTAGCGGTCGGCGGCGCCGTAGAAGAAGTTGGGGTCGAAGCGCAGCACCATCTCCATGATGTTGTAGATGCGCTCCTTGTAGGACAGGACGACGGTGATGTCCTGCGCGTTGGCCCAGCGACCGAGGTTGGTCGCGTGCCAGTACAGGAGCTCGATGGCCTGCTTGTCGAGGAGCGAGACCGCGTCCTTGAGGTCGACGCCGGCGGCGAGGCGCTTCTCGACCTCGGGGGAGATCGCGGCCATGCCGCGCTGCGCGTAGTTGAGGCCCTTCTCGTAGGTCGCGAGGAAGAGCTGCGGGTTCTTGTCCTTCTCGAAGAACAGCCACTGGTCGGCGAGCGCGTAGCAGGCGCGCGCGAGCTTGCCGTACGTCTGCCAGTCGTCGTCCTTCAGCTTCACCGCCTCCTCGTACTTGGCGATCGACAGCTCGAGCTGCGCGCGATCGGCGCGCGCCGCGAACGCGGTGTCGCCGGCGGTGACGGCGGCCTGGTACGCGGTGGCGTCGGTGGCGCCGCCACGGCGGATGCCGCCGGAGAGGCCCTGCGCCGATGCGCCGCAGCCGGTGGTGGCGAGGCTCGCCGCCGGAGCGATGGCGAGGGCGGCTGCGAGTAGACCCTTGGCGAGACGAGACGTCAGGTTCCCCATAGGGGCCGGACTATCCATCCGTCGCCCGCCCGAGGGCAAGTGCCATGCGGGCGCGATGACTACGCGTCGGCCGCTTCGAGGGCCCGCGCCACCTCGGCGCCGCCCTTGCCCTGGATGGCGCGCGCGGCGGCGATGACGTCGGGTCCGTTCACGTGCCCGCGATGGGCGAGCACGAGCACGGCGGCGGCGGCCTCCTCGAGATCGGGCTCGCCGTTGCGGCCGACCAGCTCGACGAGCGCGGCGGCGAGGCGCGGCGCGGCCTCGAAGTCGAGGTGCTGCGCCACGCGGTCGGCGAGGTTCATCGCCGCGGACGTCGCCGCGGCGATCGCGGTGCGAGCCAGCGTCGGGCGCGCGGTCGCGGCCTCGAGGAGCCGGCCGCTGCGCGCGAGATCCTGCGCCACGTCGAGGAGCGCGCCGACGTCGCCGGCGCGCCAGTAGACGTCGATCAGGCGGCGCAGCGTCGGCACGTGCGTGGGATCGAGATCCGACGCGCGCAGGTACGCGTCGTCGGCGCCGGCGATGTCGCCGAGCTGCGAGAGCAGGAGCTCGCCCAGGCGGAACAGCACGCCGGCGCGCGCCGCCGGAGCGCCGGCCTGGCCCGCCAGCGTGCGCAGGACGCGCGCGGCGCCGCCCCAGTTGCCGCGCTCGATGTAGAGGTCGGCCAGCGCCTCGAGCGAGCGCGCGTGGTGCGGCTCCTCGGAGACGACCGACTCGTAGTAGTACACCGCGCCGACGGTGTCGCCGGCGCGGCGGCACAGGTCGGCGAGGTCGGCGCGCGCGGCGGTCGTCTCGGCGACGTCGCCGGGCACGACCAGCTCGAGCGCGGCGCGCGACGCCTTGATGGCCGCGTCGAGGTCGCCGAGCTTGCCGGCCAGGCGCGCGCACATCTGGTAGATGTCGCGGCGCGACGGGTTCAGGCGCGACGCCTGCTGCGCCAGCGTGAGCGCGCGCGCGTCGTCCTCCATCGCCTCGGCGAGCTCGGCGCGGCGGAGCATCAGCACGTCGGCCGGCAGGCGCGACGCGTTCGGCGGCAGCTTGGCGTAGAGCTCGGCGGCGGCCACCATGTCGCCGACCTCGTGGGTGAGCTCGGCGAGGCTGTCGAGCGCGGGCGCGTACGTGGCGTCCGCGGCGAGCGCGCGCTCCCACGCGGCGCGCGCGGCGCGCGGATCGTTGCGACGCTCCGCGTGGAGGCGGCCGAGCTCGAACCACAGGCTGGCCTGCTCGGTGGGATCGGGCTCGGCGGCGGCGCGCGACGCGTAGAGATCGACGGAGGCCGACCAGTCGCCGCGCGCGGTGGCGCGATCGAGGAGCAGCCGGAACGCCTGCGTGTGCGTCGGGGAGACCGCGAGCAGGTTCTTGGCGGCGGTCTCCATCGCCGCGCCGTCGGAGGCGGCGACGGCGCGCGTGAAGTCGTTCTCTCGCGCGCTCGCCTCGCGCAGCGACGCCTCGTCGCGCGTCGGCTCGGCGGAGAGGCGCACGGCCTCGGCACGGGCGCGCGCGGCAGCCTCGCGGTTGCCCGTGGCGTCGGCGGCGGAGGCGGCGTTGCCGGCCAGCTCGACGGCGCGGTGGCGATCGCCGGCGCGGGCGGCGTCGGCGGCGGCGCGTGCGAAGAGCGCGGGGCGATCGGCGGCGCCCGCGAGCTGCGCCGCCTGCTCGAGGAGGACGGCGGCGTCGCGGTAGCGACCGGCCAGCTCGTAGATGCGCGCCAGCGGGCGCGGCGCCGCGGGGATCGACGGGTCGAGCGCGAGGGCCTGCTCGTAGTGCTGCCGCGCCAGCTCGGGATCGAGCAGCTTCTCGTCGAAGACCATGGCGAGCTCGAGGTGGAGCGCGCCCTTGTCGCGCGGAGACGGCGCGCCGGCGATCTCGCGGTTGAGGAGTTCGGCGGTGAGCGACCACTCGCCGCGCGCCATGGCGACGGCGCGCAGCTCGTACGCGATGTCGCTGTCGTCGGGATCGCAGCCGTACGCTTCCTTCAGGCAGCGGTAGGTCTCGGCCTCGCGGTGCAGCACGTCGCGATAGAGCTGCGCGCGGCGGCGCCAGAGGCGCGCGCGCAGGCGCGGCTCGACGGTGGCGGTGATCTGCCGGCCGATGGCGTCGGAGACCGCCTCGCCGTCACCTTCCTGCGCGTAGAGGAGCTCGAGCGCCGTCAGCGCGCGCAGATCGCCAGGCGGCGCGAGCGAGGTCGCGGCCTCGTAGCGGCCGATCGCCGCCTCGATCTGGCCGGCCTGCGCCAGCTCGGCGCCGAGGCGCAGCTCGCGGTCGTGCTCGGTCTGCTCGACGGCCATGCGCGGCTGCGAGATCCGGCGGATGGCGCTCGGCTCGGTCCGGGTCGGCGTCTCGGCGAGCTCGCGGGCGACGGCCTCGACGTCGGTCGGTTCGTCGCCGTCCTCGCCGTCCTGCCGGGCCGCTGCGTCCTCGCCGTCCTCGCCGTCCTCGCCGTCCTCGCCGTCCTCGCCGATCGACGGCACGCGCACGATCGACGTGAGGCCACGCAGCGTGTCTCGCTTCACCGTCGATTCACGCACCTCGCCGACGACGACGTCGGGATCGCGGTCGAGCGCCTCGACGCGCTCGATGGCCCACGCGCGGGCGCCGGCGTCGAGCGTCGCGGCGTCGGCGGCGCGCTCGTAGAGCTCGCGGGCGCCGGCCACGTCGTCGTCGGCCATGCGCGCGTCTGCGAGCGGCAACCACACCGCCGCCAGCTCGGGGGCGGCGACGTGAGCGGCGTCGAGGTTGGCGCGCGTGCGGCGCAGATCGCCCAGGCGATCCCGCGAGAGCAGCGCGAGCGCGAGCAGCCAGCGCGCGCGGTCGATGCCGCTCGCCGCCTTGCCGGCGCGCTCGTACACGTCGGCGAGGCGCGCGAAGTCGCCCGACACCTCGAGCACGTCGGCGAGCGCGTGCACCAGCTCGCCGTCGGCGGGCGCGAGCTGCTGGGCGCGGCCGAGCGCGTCGAGCACGACCGCCTCGTCGTCGAGATCGGAGCGCGCCGTGACCGCGGCCTCGCGGTAGAGCTCGACGGCGAGCGGCTGCGGCGAGCGCGCCGCGACCGCGAACAGGGCGCGCACCAGCGCGTCGGCGTGGCCGGCGGCGCGCGCCGCGCTGCGCACCTTCTCGATCGCGTCGGGCAGCGAGCCAGGATCGCTGCCGGCGCGCACGCGCGCGGCGATGGCATCGGCGTAGAGCTCGGCGGCCGTCTTGAGGTCGCCTTGCGCCGCGGCCGCCTCGGCCATCTTCTCGATCTCGGTCGGGCGCGCGTCGCGGCGGCGTCCCGCCGGCGCCGGCGCCACCCGCGTCACCGGATCGCCGGGCGGCAGGCCCGCGAGCGCGGCCTCGATGCGCGCCGCGCCGACGGTGTCGCTGAGCGCGTCGCGGTACAGCCCGAGCGCGTCGGTGAGCCGCGCGCGCGCCTCGTTGGGCGGCACCCCGAGCGCGTTGCGCTCGAGAGCCTGCGCCAGGTCGAGCTTGCGGCGGCGCTCCTGGTAGAGCGCGAAGAGCAGCATCGCGGCCTCGTCGGAGAGGCGGCCGGCCTGCTGAACCTCTTCCAGCGACGAGATCGCGCGCTGATCGAAGCCGGCGCGCTGCCACGCCACCGCGAGCGAGAGCATGTCGGCCGGCGTGCGCCGATCGCTGGCGATGTCGGCGAGGGCGGCCGCAGCCTCGGTGTGGTCGTCGTTCGATGACGCCTCGGCGGCGAGGAGCCGCAAGGTCGAGTCGCGGCGCGACGACTGGCCGTGGGCGAGGGCGGCGGCGCGCATCGCGGTGCGCGCCTTCACCAGATCGCCGACGCGGTCGTAGTAGACGTCGGCGAGCTCGAGCAGGATCTCGGCGCGACGATGTCCGAAAAGCGGACGCTCGGAGTCGGCGAGCGCGGCGGCCAGCGCCTCGAGCCAGCGCGCCGAGCCGTCCCAGTCGTCCTGCTCGGCGCACACGTCGGCGAGCTCGCGCAGGACGCGCGGATCGTTGCCGGCCGCGGCTTCCTCGAGCACCTCGCGCGCACGGCCCAGATCGCCGGCGGCGCGGGCCACCTCGGCCTCGGCGCGCGCGGCGCCCGACATGGTCGGCTCCGCGGGCACGTCCTGGCGCAGCCGCGCCGCGGCCTCGAGCAGCGCGGCGTGGCCGGCGCCGGCGCCGTCGGCGAGCGCGTCGCACAGCGCGAGCGCGCGTTCGCGCCACGGACCCAGCTCCTCGTCGCCCGCGACCAGGCCGGCCAGCTCGATCGCGGCGGTGACGCGCTCGCGTCCGCTGTCGCCGTCGTCGGTCCCGGGCGCGGCGAGTCGCGCCAGCGTGTCGGCGAGCTCGGCCCGATCGCTGCGCGCGCGCGCCAGGTCGGCGATCGTGCGCAGGGCCGGCCGGTACTCGCCGTCGATCTCGAGCGCGCGCAGGAGCGTCATGCGCGCGACGTCGGGGCGGAGCAGCTGCTCCTGCAGCGCGGCGAGGCGGCACAGGAGCGCCTTCTGGCGGCTGGGCTGGCGCGCGCTGGTCGCGATCTTGCGGCCGAGGATCGTCGCGACGCGATCGAGATCGCCGAGGTCGCGCTCGAGCAGCTCCAGCGCGTCGAGCGCGGGCAGGTGATCGGGCACCAGCTCCAGCGCGGCCTCGAGCGCCTTCACCGCGGCCTCGGCGTGACCGACGCGGCGGCGATAGAGCTCGCCGGCGCGGTAATATGCGTCGGCGCGCGCGTTTGGCGACGTGCCGATGTCATCGGCGGCGGCGAACGCGGCGAGCGCGCCCGCCGCGGCGAGCGGATCGCCCTTCTTCTCGTGCGCCTCGGCGAGCAGGCGATAGGCCTGGCCCTTCGAGTCGCCGGAGAGCGCCGGGGCCGCGGCGGCGAACAGCTCGGCGGCGCGGCCGAGGTCGCCGTTCTTCTCGAGCGCGACGCCGAGGCGCAGCTGCGCCGTCGCCAGATCGCGGATGTGCTCGGCGGGGAGCGCGAGCACGCGCTCGTACGTGATGCGCACGTCGCCGAACACGCGCTGGCGCCACGCGGCCTCGCCGACGACGTCGAGCACCAGCGCCGCCACCTCGGGCGCGGCGTCGGGCGTGAGCGCCGCGCTCGCGGCCTGCGCATGATGGAGCGCGCGGACACCCGCGCCCTGCGCGCCGGCGTGATCGGCGGCGAGCCACGCCTGGGCGGCGGCGGCGTGCTCGGCCGCGGCGTCCTCGGGCGGCGCCTGCTCGGCGAGCGTCGAGAGCACGCGCGCCTGCGCGCCCGAGTCGCCGGCGCTCTCGGCGACGCGCGCGCGCAGCCGGCGGGCCTCCCGCGCCAGCTGCGCCGAGGGTGCGAGCTCGGCGGCCAGCTCGGCGTCGGCGGCGGCGCCGGCCAGCTCGTTCAGATCGTGCTGCCCCGAGTCGAGCCGCAGCGCGCCGCGGCGCAGGAGCAGCGTGGCGCGCTCCTCCATCTCCGGCTCCGTATCGAGGATGGCGTCGAGCCACGGCCGCGCGTCGTCGGGGCCCCGCGCGAGCGCGAGCAGCGCCGACGCCGCCCGGCGCGCGACCAGCCGCGCCGACGGCAGGGCCAGCGCGTGCGCGCGGCGCAGCTCCGTGATGCGCGCGTCGCCGTCGAGCAGCTCGGCGCGCGCCAGCGAGAGCTCGGCGGCGCGCTGCGGCGTGGCCTGGCCGCGCGCCGACGTGTCGGGACGCCCGGCGAGGAGCAGCGAGATGGCGCGATCGAACGCGGCGGCCGCGGCGGGACGATCATCGGCGCGGCGCAGCTCCGCGATCGCGGCGAGCGCGTCGGCGCCGACCGCGCCACCCGCAGCCGCGGCGCGCTCGTACGCCGCCAGGGCGGCCTCGCGCTCGTCGCGCGCGGCGTGCGCACGCCCGAGCTCCAGATGGACGGCGCCGTCCCGGTCCTCGCCCACGGCGAGGAAGTGCGTGTAGCGCTCGATCGCGGTGGCCTGATCGCCGGCGCGTGCGGCCG
>DATLEB010000066.1:0-4392 GCA_035525615.1 Kofleriaceae bacterium
CCGTGCGCGCCGAGCGTGGCGCTGCAGGCGAGGGTCTCGCCGCACGAGCATTCGCGGGTCACGCGGATGGCGGTGCGGCCATCGGGGCTCGCTGTGGTGCAGCTCAGGAAGTCGGTGACCGGCTTCCAGGTGGCGGCGGTCAGGAGGTCGAGGCCGTCGCGGATGAAGCTCATGGTGGCGACGCGCTCGGCGACCCGCTTATCGAAGTACGGGTCCTGAGCCGGGTCCGGCGGCGTGCGGCGAAGCTCTTCGTAGCGGTACACGAGGCGCGTCGCGAGCTGCTTCACGCGATCCGGATCGTGCTTCTGCAAGCGCCACAGCGGGACGGTCAGCAGCAGCGATTCGAAACCCGCGGTCGGGGTCGGCGAAACGAACGCGCATTCGAAGCGCGCCAGGTACCGGGCCGGCTCGCGATCGAGGTCCGCGAACATCTCGCGCGCGGCATCCGGGCCGACGTGGTCCGGCAGCGCCTCGCCATGGCTGACCATGGCGCGCAGGTTCTGGTCGGCGTTGGCGGCCGCCGGGTCCGCGGGACATCCGGCCGCGGTTGCCGGTGCGGGTGCGGCTGCGGCTGCGGTTGCCGGTGCGGCTGCGGTTGCCGGCGCGGCTGCGGGGGACGAGTTGGTGCCGCACGCAGCGGCAAGTACGGCGAGCAGTGCGGCAGGAACGCGGGGCATCGGGTTCCTCATCTAGACGCATTCCCGGCCCGGACGACTTACCAAGTCACGTCGCAGAATCGATCTTATGTCAACTCCACGGGAACCCGCCGGCGGGATATGTTCGGTTTCGTGTCCGGGGCTTACAGCACGATCGAGGTCCGTCAGGACGCTGGTAGCACGTGGATCCGACTGAACCGGCCCGATGCCGGCAACGCGCTCGACAGTCAGACGTGCGGCGAGCTCTGCGACGCGATGACGGCCGCCGCGGAAGACGACGGCGTTCGCGTGGTCGTGCTCGCGGCGGAAGGCCCGGTGTTCTCGGTCGCCGGCGACATGGCGACCGTCTTGCGGGTCGGCGCGCCGTCGGTCTTGCCGCCGCGCGATGGCGCCGCGCTGTTCCAGGTCATGCGCGAGCTGCCGCGCCCGCTGGTTGGCGTGGTCCAGGGCGAGTGTCACTCGGCGGGCCTCGCGCTGATCGCGGCGTGCGACTTCGCCGTGGCATCGAGCCGCGCGCGGTTCTGGATGCCGGAGCTCAAGGGCGGTCTGTGGCCGGGCGTGCCGATGGCCGTGCTGGGCCGCGCCATCGGCCCGCGCCGGACGCTCGAGCTGACGCTTCTGGGCGCCGCGATCGACGCGCGCGCCGCGATGGGCCTCGGCCTCGTGCAGAAGCTGTTCGAGCCGGATCAGCTCGAGATCGAGGCGTTCGTGATCGTCCGCGCCCTCGCCCAGCGCAGCCCCTCTGCCCTGCGGCTCGGCCTGCCCGCGTTCCGCATCGGGCTCGGCGAGGAGCTCGGCGACGCGCTCACGCGCGGTCGCGCCGCGCTCGAGGAGCTGCTCGCCAGCGACGACGCGCAGGAGGCGATGGCGGCCTACGCCGCCCAGCGTCCGCCGGTCTGGAAGAACCGCTGATCGTCGCCGCCCGCGCCCAGCGGCGCGAGCTGCGGATTCCGCGCCGGCGCGCCGCGCCGCAGCCGCCGCCACGTCCACTGCGCGAGCCACCCCAGCCACACGAACGGCAGCTCCACCGCCAGCTGGGCGCTCGTCCACAGGCGCCGCCGCCAGCTGCCGCGCGCCGCGAGCTCGTTCCACACCCAGTCCATCGCGACCGCGTACGCGACGATCACGTAGATCGGATACAGCAGCGCGAAGCGCACCGGGAAGTAGTGGCCGAGCACGTCGTGCTGGAAGTCGAAGATCCGGCGCGTCATGTGGCGCGGCGTCATGTGGCGCTTGTCCATGCCGCCCGGGACGTCGAAGCGGCGCACCATCGCCGGTGCCGGGTCGAACAGCAAATACTCGCCGGGCTGCTTGGCGCGGCGCACGCGGTAGTTGAACGACTGCTCGTCCTCGATCAGCGTGCACTCGTCCCACAGGCCGAAGCGCTCCATCGCCGACCGCCGCACCGCCGAGTTGCCGCCGACCATCGACTCGACGCGCTTGCGGCGATCGGTGCGCGGCCACGCGCGCTGCCACATCAGGATCGGCACGTACGACATCACCTGGCGCCGCGCCTTCTCCATGTCGCGGTACGGCGCGCGCGCTTCGCCGCCGCCGACCACCTGCCGCCCGCTCACGGCGATGCAGTCCGGATCGTCGAAGTTGCGGAGGTGCGTGACCAGCCACGCGGGCCCGCCCGGCAGGTCGTCATCGTCCATGAAGAGCACGATGCGGCCGCGCGTGGCGCGCACGCCCTCGTTGCGTGCGCCGGCGCCGCCGAGCGGCTTGCGGCGCAGCACGCGCACGCGCGGATCGGCGACGAGCTCGTCGAGGCGCGCCGCCACCTCTGGCGTCGCCGGCTTCGTCGATTGCTCGACCACGACGATCTCGAACAGCACGCCCGGCGCGTCCTGGGCCAGGAGCGCGGCCAGCAGCTCGCACAGCGCCGGCAGCCGGTTGAACGAGCGCACGACGATCGACGCGTCGATCATGCTGCCCTCCATCACGCGGCCTCCGAGAGCACCGCGTCGTACACCGCGTGCAGACGCGCGCGATGCGCGGCGAGACTGTGGTCGCGCGTCATGCGCTCGCGGCCGGCGGCGCCCATCGCGTGTGCGCGCGGCGGATCGCGCGCCACCGTCACCAGCGCCTCGGTGAGCCCCCAGATGTCGCGCTCGGCGGCGAGCAAGCCGGTACGTCCGTCGTCGACCTGCTCGGGGATCCCGGCGTGGCGCGTCGACACCACCGGCAGTCCGGCGGCGCCGGCCTCGACGATCACGGTGGGCGTCCCCTCCTCGTCGCCGTCGGCGGCGGTCCGGCTCGGCGCGAGCAGCACGTCGGCGTGCGCCATCGCCGCCGGCACGGGATGCGCGGGCTCGAGCCAGCGCACGTCGACGCCGAGCGAGCGCGCCTTCAGGCGCAGATATCCGGCCAGCGGTCCGCCGGTGCCGAGCATCGTGACCTCGCACGGCACGCCGCGGTCGATGGCGCCGCGACACGCCGCCAGCCCGTCGTCGAAGCCCTTCTTGTCGACCTCGCGCCCCACCATCAGCACGCGCAGCGGCCGCGTCGCATCCCGCGGTGCGCGCGCCGCGCCGGCGAAGCGCGTGACATCCACGCCCAGCCGCACCACGTCCACCTTCTCCGCCGGCGCGCCCTGCGCGACGAGCGCCCGCCGCATGTGTTCCGACAGGACGACGATCCGCGCCGCGCGCTCGAAGACGCGCCGGCGCAGCAGCGTGTACCACCACGCCCACGGCTCGAACCGCTCGCGCGTGCGGAACATGACGACGTCGTGGCCGTAGTACGAGACGACGAACGGCACGCCGGCCGCGAGCGCGCCCGCCATCGCGAACGGCCCGGTCGGCCCGAGGTGCGCGTGGATGAGCCGCACGCTCTTCGCCCATCGCGTGAACGCCGGCGCGCGCCGCGTGAGCCAGTACCACGCCTGCGCGGCGCCACCGAGGAGCGTGACATCGGTCCACGGAAACCGCTCCGCGAGATGGCGGCGCAGCGCGAACACGCGGACGTGATAGCGGCCACCTTCTTCGAGCCCCTGCATCGAGCTGTAGAGCCAGCTCTCCGATCGATGCAGGAAGTTGTGGCGCAGGAACCCGACGGGGATTCGCTCGGACATGCCACCCGGTTCTGCAAGGCGTGATCCGACGTTGGCCCGCGGCTTGATAGGTACCCGCTTCATGCTGACAGCTGTCACCGGCTTCGCGCTGTGGACCCTCGCCCTCGTCGCCTACTCGATCCGCACGCTCGTCAAGGGCCGGTACCGCGTCGCGCGCGTCGAGGCGATGGGCGGAACGCGCCTGCTCAACGCGTGGTCGATGGAGTTCGGCTACTGGTGCATCCACGGCGTCGCGCGCGCCCTCGTGGCGCTGCGCATCGGCCCGAACGCGATCACGTTCGCCTCGCTCGGCGCGGCGGCGGCGGCGGGAATCGCGCTCTTCCTCGGATCCTTCGGCGCCGGCGGCTGGCTCGCCATCACCGCCGGGCTCCTCGACGTCCTCGACGGCTGGGTCGCGCGCACGCGCGGCGTCGACGGCGAGGCCGGCGAGTACCTGGACTCGGTCGTCGATCGCTACTGCGATCTCGCGATCTATGGCGGGCTCTGCGCCTACTACTTCCGTCACTGGCCGACGGTCGCCGCCGTGGTCTGGCTGGCGATGGTGGCGTCCTTCATGATCACGTACACGCGCGTGCAGGGTGAGGCGCAGGGCGTGCGCGGCGTGCCCAACCGCCTGATGCGACGGCACGAGCGCACCACGTACGTCGGCGTCGGCCTCGC
>DATLEB010000086.1:0-24088 GCA_035525615.1 Kofleriaceae bacterium
GCTGCGATCCTGATCCTCGAGCAGGACGAGATCGCCGTGCGCATCGACGCGCGCCGGCCGCCGCGCATCGGTCAGCGCCATCAGCGCCACCAATGCGTGCGCCTCGTGCCGTTCATCGACCAGGGCGGCCACCAGCTCGCCGAGCCGGATCGCCTCGGCGCACAGCTCGCGGCGCACCAGCGCGTCACCGGCGGTGGCGGCGTAGCCTTCGTTGAACCCCAGGTAGATGACGGCGAGCACCGCGTCGACGCGCTCGGCCCGCTCGTCGGGCGGCGGCACCCGGTACGGGATGCGCGCGTCGCGGATCTTCGCCTTCGCGCGCACGAGGCGCTGGGCCATCGTCACGCTCGGCACCAGGAACGCGCGCGCGATCTCCTCGGTCGTCAGCCCGCACAGCGTGCGCAGCGTGAGCGCGATCTGCGCTTCCCGCGCGAGCGCGGGATGGCAGCACGTGTACACGAGGCGGAGCGTGTCGTCGGGCACGGCTTGGTCTTCGGTGTCGAACGGTTCGGTGGCAGCGTGGGCGCGCTGCACGACGTCGGCGGCGATGGCCGGTTGCTTGTCCGCGAAGCGGACGGCGCGGCGCAGGCCGTCGACGCCCTTGTTGCGTGCGGCGCGGATGAGCCACGCGCAGGGATCGTCGGGGACGCCGTCGCGCGGCCACTGATCGAGCGCAGCGACCACGGCGTCGCCCAGCGCGTCCTCAGCGCGATCGAAGTCGCCGAGCACACGGATCAGTGCGGCGAGCGCACGACGGCGCTCGTCGCGCACCACGCGCGCGACCACCTCTGCGCCGGGCGCGCTCAGGCTACATCCCGGGGACGGGCATCACGGGGCGCACCTCGATCGAGCCGTAGCGCGCATCGGGGATGCGCGCCGCGAGCTTGATCGCCTCGTCGAGATCCGCGGCCTCGACCAGGTAATAGCCGCCGAGCTGCTCGCGCGTCTCGGCGAACGGGCCGTCGGTGGTGACGGTCTTGCCGTCGCGCACGCGCACGGTGGTCGCCTTCGACGTCGGCTCGAGCGGGTCGCCGCCGCGCAGGTGCCCCGACGCCTTGATCGCCTCTGTGTACTCGATGTACTCGCGGAAGATCTGCTCGCCCTCGGTGGGCGACATGTTCGCGGCGATCTGCTCGTTGGCGTAGATGAGAAGCAGGTATTGCATCAGCGGTCTCCGTTCCAGGTGGGTTCGAACCTAGGTCGAACGAGCCCCGGGCGGATCGACAGGCGTCCTGCTTTTTTTCGCTACGACAGCGCGTTCACCAGATGGTGAGCGTTGGCGAGGTGATAGCAGACCACCAGGGCGTAGGCGCCCGCGCCGCTGAAGAGCGCGACGGTAGCGCTGCGCCGTTCCCGCAGGCGCCAGAGGAGCAAGACCGAGAGCGAGACCAGGGCCAGCTTGAAGACCATGAACCCGACCGGGCCATGACCGAGGGCCGACGACATGATGGGGTTGGCCTCGTCGGCGACGCCGGCTTCCAGGAAGAACAACGTCCAGATCGCGTCGAGGAGGTTGAGGACGATCACGACACCTGCGGCTCTGGTTGCCAGGCGGGACGACGACATCGACAGCGTGCAATTGCACGCTCCGCGCCACGGGTAGCAGCAGCCAAGCGCCGAAAACGACTGACCCCAGCGGGTGATCGCTGGGGTCAGGATGTCCCACCGTGGCGGGAGTGAGAATCCAAGTCTCTCTGAGGCGGCGTCGGCGGCTACCGCGGCAGCCGCCGGACTTTGCCTACTTGCCGCCGGAGATGATCGCGTCGACCGCGTCCTTGTTCTCGTCGAGGTTCACCTTGTCGTCCGGCTTGTCGCGGATGACCTCGATGAGCGCGTCCTTGTCCTTCTTCGCCGGGGCGTTGGCGGTGCGGAGCTCCGCGATCGCCTTCAGCTTGGCCGGGTTCTGGATGAGCAGACCGAACGCGCCGTAGAACGCCATCTTGTCGACCGCGTGCACCTCGAACTCGGGCACCTTCCACACCGCGCGCCCCTCGATGGTCGCGCCCTTGCCGTAGCGCGCCTCCATCAGGCCGCGGAAGAAGCCGAAGTTGCGCTGGTCGTCGGCGAGCGACTTGGTGTCGATCGCGATGAACATCTTCCACAGCTCACCGCCCTGGAAGAAGAAGAACCGGCGCTGGTTCTTGCCGCCCTGGTTCTCCCAGTACACCAGCATCGACTCCTCGGTGTTGTGGGCGAACTCGCTGTCGACCACCGACACGTCCCAGCCGGTCTTCTTGCCGGTGAACTCGGCGTACGACTGCCTGATGCGGGTGACTTCCTTGTTCTTCTCTTTGCGCAGCTTGTCCTGCGTGTAGACGTCGTTGGTCGCCTTGATCTGGTCGGCGTACCGCTCGTCGATCGACTTGGTCAGCTGGGTGATGACCTCGTCCTTGGTCATCCCGAACTTGAAGGAGCCCATGAGCTCGCCGAGCGCCTTCTTCTGCTCGGCGTTGGGCGGCGCGACCTTCTCTTCCTTCTTCACCACCTTGGCGGGCGGCTTCTTCTTCTTCGCCTTCGCGTCGGCGGAGTGGGCGCCGAGCGCCAGACCCAGACCGATCACCAACGTAGTTCCCAGACGGACGAGTCGCGACATGGTTCCTCCGACGTGGAGTCTAGCCGCGGGATCCATCCGGATCCAGCGGTCCCGGTAGGACGCGCTCGATCCGGCCGTATTCACCCGTGCCCGTGCCCGTGCCCGTGCCCGTGCCTGCCTCTTCTCAGTTCCCGACGCGGACTTCCCGGTCCTGCGACATCGACTCCGAGGCGCCGGTCAGGGCGTCCGGGGTGACCGACACGTCGAGCTCGCTGCCCGACACCGAGCCGTGGCACCCGCCGCAGACCGCATCGAAGAGATTCTCCGAGACGCCCATCGAGACCACCTCGCCCGAGGAGACCTGGTGCTCCTCGCCGAAGTTGACGATCCGGCCGCCGCTGCCGTCCTGCAGCTCGAACACGAGCCCGACACCGGCCGGCACGTTCACGCGCACCGAGCCGTCGTCCTCGAGGTCGGCGCTTCCGAGCATGGTGCGATCCTGGAACACGTTGCCGCTGGTCATGCTCGCCGGCGCCGGGTTCTCGCGGAACACCGCGAGCCGCCGCGCTCCGCGGAACGCGTCCACCGGACGGCCGCGGCGCAGGTTGCCGGTGAAGAGCGTGAACACCATGGGTGCGTCCGGCATGTGGATGATGGCGCGCCCCGCGCCGGTGGCGCCCTCGTTGCTCTGGCCTCCGAACACGAGCTGGCGGCGGTTGAGGTACGGCGTGCGCGGCGCGTGCTTCACGGCGAGCACCGCGTCGACCTGCGCGCCCGCGCCGCCGATCAGCGAGGTGCGCTGACCGGTGCGCGGATCGATCGCGACGATGTCCCAGTCGAGCGACGTCGCGGTGCCGAGGTCGCCGCTATACGCGGCGTACGACACGAGGATGCGTCCGTCGGGCAGCCCCGACGGGTTGCGATACGCGCCGCTGGTCGCCATCCCCACCCGGCCGGTGGCCGCCGTGTCGGGGAACGTCACCGACGGGAGGTAGCCGTCGTCGTTGCGGCCATTCTCGAACGGCCCCACCGAGCGGTTGAAGATGGCGAGGGTGCCCGCCCCGCCCTTCGCGCCCGCGTCGGAGAAGATGGCGAGGAAGTTGTTGTTGAAGTCCTCGCGGATGTCGGTGGCCTGGCTGTAGCCCACGGACGGACGCGTCATCGCGATGTCTCCCGCATCGGCGTACGGCGACTGCGCGCGCTGCGCGAGCAGCGGGTGGTAGTCGGTGCGGTCCCAGTTGATGCGCCGTCCGGCGAGCTGATAGAAGGGCGCGTCGGTCACCTTCTCCGTCGTCATCGTGATGCGCCCCTCGCGCATCATCTGCGGGGAGATCTCGGAGTTGGTCAGGAAGGTCACCTGCTCGAGGCCGGTGCCGTCCTGGCGCATGCGCCAGATGTCGGACTGCGGCAGGAACAGCTTGCGCGAGCGCGTGCCCGCGCGCGACGACGCGAACACGATCCACTCGCCGTCGGGCGACCACGCCGGATCGAAGTTGTGGACCTTGAGGCCGCTCACGTCGGGCTCGGGCGGCGTGATGCGCTGGCAGCTCGAGCCATCTGTGTTCACGCGCCAGATGCCGAGCGGGTCGGCGGCGCCGGTGCGCATCGCGAACACCACGGTGGTGCCGTCGTGGCGGATGTCCGGCGCCCGGACATCGACCTGCGCCGTGTTCACGCCGCAGTTGCCGAGGAGCGACGTGTCGGCGCCGACGCCGGTGATGGCGCCCAGCATCCCGACGTTGGCCGGCGCCACGCGCAGGTCCGAGCCGCCCTGGTACGTGTCGAACTCGAGCGGCGTCGCGACGTGGGTCGCGGCGCGCTCGACGTAGACCAGCGGGATGGTGCTCCCCGGGCCGAGCGCGTCGATCTCGCCGCGCGTCACCATGGCCGCGCGCTCGACGCGCACCCACTCGAGGAGGATGCAGATCGGCTGCGTGGTCATGGGATCGAACGTGCCGGGACACAGCGTGGGATCGCCGATGAACAGCTGACCGCCGCGGTGCGCGATCTGGCCGTCGCCGTTCGTGATCGCCTTGCCGACGGCGCGGCCGCGCCGCGGATCGGGCACCTCCATCGCCATGAACTCGTCGCGCAGGAGCTCGTAGTTCTTCTCGAGCGCCACCGCCGAGAAGAAGCCCTCGCTGCCCGAGCGCAGCTTGAAGTCGTTGGACGCGCTCGGGCTGTGGCACGCCTCGAACGAGCAGCCGCGCGTGATGAGCATCGGCTGCACGCGGTCGGCGAAGAACTGCCGTCCCGGATCGCCCATGCCGAACGGGATCGGGCCGACCTTCTCGGCCCACGCCCGCACCGTCGCGTACGCACCGTCGGTGGTCGTGCGATCGGCGAACTTGTCGCCGCCGGTGTGCGGGCCGCCGCCCGCGTTGCGCGCGAGCGGGATGCGCAGGAGCTGCGACTCGTCGACGGGCGCGTCGACGAACGACCAGGCCTGGCTCATGTTGAACGCGAGCTGCGTGTCGTCGTCGCCGCACGTGATGTAGAAGTCCGACTGCGGCGCGCCGTGACAGCTGGAGCTGTTGCAGCCGCCGTTGGTGCGGGCGTCGCGCCCGTCGAGGATCGGCTGCACGCGATCGCGGAACTCGCCGAAGTTCGGGTTCGACAGGTACGTCGCGGGATTGAAGCCGCTCGGCACCGCGGTGCTGCACGAGCCGGTGCCGCTCTGAGGCGGCGTGGGCGGCGGCAGGCCGTTCTCGGTGGCGCCGTTCTCCATCCACGTGAGGAGCGTCAGGTACGCGTCCTCGCCGACGAGCAGGTTGGGCCCGCCGACGTGATTGACCTGCAGGTCCTCGAACTCGTCACCGTAGGCGACGGCGAGCTGCGACGAGCCGACCGCCTTGATGAGGAGCAGCGGCAGCGGGTACGCACCGAACGGCTTCAGCACGTCGCGGCGCTTCTGCACGTTGGCGTAGCTCGTGACGTCGAGGTTGCCGGCGGCGAACTCGAAGGGATCCTCGGGGTTCGTGCGATGACAACCCGAGGTGTTGCCGGCGCAGGAGTTGATGAGGATGGGCTCGATGTGGCGCTGGTAGTAGGTGCGGCGCGGCGGCGGATCGCTGCAGGCGACGAGCGCCAGCGATCCCACCAGCCCCACCATGGCGACCCACGGGGAGACCTTCATGGTCACGATTCTACTCCACTGAGAGGGCCGAAAACGCGGATAGCCGCGGGGTCATCCGCGGCTATCTTCGACGGCGTTTTGCCTACGCCGTCGCACAGATCACAGACCGGCCAGCGCCGCCTTTGCAGTCTGGCGCACCAGCGGCGACGCATCCGTCGTCGCGGCGGTCAGGGCCGCGCGTGACGCGCTGTCCTTGATGCGGCCCAGCGCCCAGGCCGCGTTGCGGCGAACGTTGGGATCCGCGTCACCGGCGAGCGCGGCCTCGAGCGCCTGACGGCCCGCGCCGTCACGCAGCTCGCCGACGATGCCGGCCGCCTTGGCGCGCACCGTCGCGTCGCTGTCGGCGATGAGCCCGATGACCGGGCCCGCCGCCGCCTGCTTGCGGATCTGCAGCCACGACGTCGCCGCCGCGAACCGCACCGTCGCGTCGCCGTCGCGCATCGCCGCCTGCAGCGCCGTGTTCGCGCTGCGGTGACCGATGGTGCCGAGCGCACGCGCCGCGGCCATGCGGGCCTCGGGCGCGAGATCGCCGCGGACCACCGCCGCCGACAGCGCAGGCACCGCCTGCGGATGACGGAACGTGCCGAGGACATCGGCGGCATTGCGCGCCAGGTGCGAGTCGCTGCCGGCGAGATCCGCGGTCGACCGCTCGTTCAGCTGGGTCTTGAGCACCGGGCGGCGCGCGATCCACCACGCGGCGGCCTCGCGCAGCTCGTACCGGTCGTGGTCGAGCAGGTCGAGCACCGTGGGCGTGCAGGCGTCGCAGATCAGGCGCTCGCTGCGCTCGAGCTCCGCGATGATCGCGTCGACCGAGCCGGTCGCCACCGCGTTCTGGATGCGCGCCGCGGAACCTCCGCGACCCGCCTCCGCCGTACCGCCGCCGACAGCGAGCAGACCCGCCACCGCCGCGGCCAGGAACATTTGCTTCATCGTACGCATGGTCGTTTTCCTTGGCTTGGGGTGGAGGTTCAGTTACCGGGCGCGTTCTCGCGCGAGTAGAACTGACCGCCGAGGTCAGCCATCAGCACGAGCAGGTAGTACTCGTCCGCGGTGAGCTCCTGGCCGACGGCCAGGGCGTGCGCCGGGAACTGAGCGGTCGGGAAGGCGCGCGTGGCGCCCGCGCCGGTCACGCTCTGCGTCGGGAACTGCTGCACCGGGTTGAGCTTCTTGATGAGCTCCGACTCGCGCGCATTGCCCGGCTCCACGTAGGTCTTGATCTCGCCGGTGATGACCAGGCCGGCCTCCTCGAGCTCCATCATGTCGGGGCCCATGAGCGAGAGGTGCGAGCGCGAGTAGCCGGAGAACATCTCGTCGCCGACGCCGTACTCGGCGGTGCCGCCGCGGAGGTCGAAGGTCCAGGTGAACGAGGCCCCGGTCATCGGGTCGCTGATCGTCCAGGTCGGGTTGGCCGCGCCGGCGGTGCCGTTGTGGCAGCTGGTGCACTTGGCGTCGAACACGCCCTGCAGCGCCACGTCCCACGGAACGCCGACGGTGGTGTCGCGGGTGAAGCCGCCGACGGACACGCGCTGGTCGCGCACCGCGGTCGAGCGCAGGTCGGTGGGACCACGCGCCACGGCCTCGGTGAGACCCGGGTCGATGATGACCGAATCCGTGCGCGACTCGTGGCAACCACCGCACACGCGCGACTCACCAGCCGCGCCCGAGAACCAGACCGGCTCGTTGGCGTTCTCGTGCGTCATGCCGAAGGTGTCGATGGCCTGGAGGTGGACCGGGATGTTGGCCGGGATGAGACCGAGCCACGAACCGTCGGCGCGAACCGGAGCGACGCCGAGGACGGCCGCGCCCTCGTGCTCGGTGATGCCGAAGTCGTCGGGGATGCCCTCCTCGACCGAGAAGCCCTCGACGACGCGGACGCCGTAGACCGAGCCGCGCTCGAGGTTGGCGATGGTCGAGCGGTGCACGTCCATCGAGCCGATGAGCGTGGTCGACGCGTCGTACGCGTGGGTGCCCGACGGCGCGATGACCGGCGGCGCGGCGCGCGCGACGAGCGGACGCGGGAAGATGTCCCACATCGCGGGGTCGTCGTAGATCGGGCGGCGCGTGCGGCGCTGCGAGTCGTAGAGGTAGATGCCGAAGTTCGCCTCGTTGCCCGGGCCAGCGGCGCCGAGCGTCCCCGACTCGACCGGGCCATCGGCCCACGCGACGAGCAGGTCGGGGTAGTCCTTCGCGTTGAGCGGGAAGGCGTCGTAGTAGCGGCCGACCGTCATCGACGACGGCTCGCGACCGAGCGGCACGCTCGGGGTGAGCAGGCGGTAGCTGGCGGTGTCCTCCGACATGTTGCGGTCGGCGCGGATGCCGCCGTCGGCCGCATACGGCTCGCCGAGCCGGATGTCGAGGATGGCGCCCGACTGCAGCGTGCGATCACGCGAGGTGCCGATCGCGATGACGCGACCCGGGCTGACCTCGCGCGCCTTGAGGTAGCTGTTGGTGACGCCGGTGCCTTCCTTGCCGAAGGCCTCGCGCACTGTCGTCATGTCGGGGTGCACCGTCATGAGGTGTCCGGCGTTCATGTCGCCGAGGTGGTCCCACTGCGTCAGCATCACGCGTCCGTCCGAGAGGAGCGTCGGGAACACGCGATGCGAGAGGTTGCGCGGGCCGAGCTTCGTGCCCGTGCCGTCGTCGTTCATGACGCCCATCTGGAGCGTCGTGCCGCGCTCGTATTCGTCGCGGAACTGCTGAGCACCGGCTTCATCCAGGTCGTTGGTCTGGAAGAAGATCTTGTCGCCCGGGAGGTACGTCGGGTTGACGAAGTCGCGGTTCGGGTTCGTCGGCAGCTGCCGGATGTCGCCCGAGGCGACGTTGACGATGAAGAGGCCGTACGCCTGGGCGCCCTGGAGGCGGCCCGAGAACACGATCTCCGTGGCGTCGAACGAGACGTCGTAGCCGGAGATGTCGATGTTCTGGAACTCGGCGCCCGAGCTGCCGCAGCAGATCTCGATCACCTCGCCGTCGGCGGTGGGCGGCGACAGCTTCACCAGTCGCGCCGTCGGGACGTACGACGTGTACTGGAAGATGTCGCCCATCTCGTTACGCTTGGGGCGCTGCAGGAAAACGATCGAATCGACGCCGTCGAGCGGTCCGGGGTCATCCCCACCGCAAGCGACGAGCGATCCGAACATCATTGCGCTGAGCGCGATGCCGCGTTGGATCCGGTTCACGACTGGCCTCCTCATGGTGCTGGCCGGTCATACAGCAACCTCTGCGCCAAGAAGTTCCGCAACCATTGTGCAGGCTTGCACTCGACACCGGGAGGGGTTGGCGCCCCCTGGGGGTTGGCGTTTGGGGGTCCGCGACCCCTGATCGCTCTAATCCACCGAGATGAGGCCGCGGGCCGTAGCCATCTCTCGCAGCATGGTCTTGGCGCGTTCGAAGCGCTTGCGCAGCGTCGCGGCGCGGCGGTCGAGCTCCTGGCCGTCGTCGCCGGGGAGCGCCCGCGCGATGTCCTTCCACGACATCTTGCGGTCGATGCGGAGGACGAGGAGCGCGTGATCGTCGGGGTCGAGCGCGTCGCGCAGGCGGCGGAGCTCGTCCTTGATCTCGGTCTTGAGGAACGGCACGGTCGCCGTGCGGACCTGCTCGACGATCGCCGAGATCGCGGCGCCCTGGTTCGAGAGCGAGACGTTGTTGCGCGCGCGCCGGCGCGGATCGCGGCGCAGGCGATGGAGCGCGTTGCGGGCGAGCGCGTAGCACCACGTGCGCAACGACGCGTCCCAGCGGAACGACGGCAAGCCGCGGAGGAGGTCCTCCGAGAACACGCTGAACGCCTCGTGCGCGAGATCGTCTTCACGCGCGACGGCGTGGAGGAAGCCGAGCACCTCACCGCCGTACAGCTCGATGGCGTGGCTCGCGCCGGCGCTCGCATTGCCGGCCGTGACGTGATCGCGCACCACTTGCTCGCGCGCAGCTCGCGCGGCGGCGGCTTGATCGTCGGTATCGCCCATGGTCGACGGACGCAGTCTACCGCTTCTGGAGCTCGGCGCGCAGCGCGTCGATCTCGCGCAGCAAGCGCGCGTACGCCTCGGGAAACTTGCTGTACTCGACGTAGGCCTGGTCGAGGAGCGCGTTGGCGCGATCGGGGTCGCGGTGGAGCGCGATGAGCGCGCGCGCGATCTCGACCGCCGCCCCCACCACCGCCTCGCCGGAGTCTTCGTCGTTGCCGGCCATCGAGAGCACGCGTTCGGCGAGCGCGAGCGCGGCGGCGTGGTGCCCCTGCCCCGACAGCGCCCGGGCGTGCAGGTTCATCGCGTAGAGGTGGCGGAGGCTGCCCTCCGCGTGCTGCGCGAAGTACGCCTCGGCGCGCGCGGCCGCGGGCTCGGCGCGCTCGAAGTTCTTGGCGAGGAGCGCGGCCGCGGCGATGTTGTACGACGTCGCGGCGACCTGGAAGTGACCGGGGCCGAGCGCCTTCTCCTGGATCGCGATGGCGCGGTCGAGCGCCGCCAGGGCCTCGATGTGGCGGCCGCGCTTGTTCTCGAGGACGGCGAGGTTGGCATCGGCGAGCGCGACGTCGGGATGTTCGGGGCCGAGCACGGCGGCGAAGACGCTCCGAGCCTCGGTGTAGGCGCGCTCGGCCTCGGCGAAGTCCTTGGGATCGTCGGTGAGCAGCACGCCGAGGTTGAGGAGCGCGGTGGCGCGATCGGTCGAGCGTGCGTTGGGCCAGGCCGCGAGCGCGATGCGCGCGCGCTCGATGATCGGCGGGACCTGCTCGAACTTGCCCGCGTCGATGAGGAGCATGCCGTAATCGGTCAGCACCTCGGCGGTCGTGGGGTGCGTCGGGCCGAGCGCCGTCACGTACTCCTCGATCGCGCCCTGGTAGCGCTTGATGGCCTCGTCGTACTGGCCGCCGCCGACCAGCGCGTCGGCGAGCGCGAGCTCGGCCTCGCCGCGGATGCCGGCGTCGGCGCCGGGCGGCACCATCTTCAACATCTCCTCGGCGAACGCGATGGCCTGTTCGCTGTCGCCGCGGTTGTCGGCGGCGCCGACCAGCGCGCCGAGGAGCTCGATGACCTCACCGGCGGCGCGTCGGCGATCCTTCTCGACGGCGGCGGCGCCGGCGCGGATCCAGGGCTCGGCCGCCGACATCTCGAAGCGATCGGTGGCGTGGAGCTGGATGAGCTGGCGCAGCGCCCCGAGGTAGACGTCGGTGTCGTCGAGCGCGACGCCGGCGTAGTACGCGTCGGTGAAGAGGCGCTGCGCCTCGGGCAGCCGATCCTTGGCGTAGGCCACCTGCCCGTCCACCAGCGTCGCGAGGGCGCGCACGCCGCGATCGTCGGGGAGCGCGAGCTCGAGCGCCTCCTTGGCCTCGGCCTGCGCCTCCTCGTAGCGGTGGGCACGCACGTCCGCGCTCGCGGCCCACAGCCGCGCGCGCGCCATGATCGCGGCCTCGTCGTTGCGCAGCTCGACGGAGGCGGCGAGCGCGACCGGGTCCAGGCATGGCACCAGCGACGGTACGGCGCGCAGGCGGGTGAGGTAGGCCGTGGGATCCGACTTGGCCAGCCCGGGCTCGTCGACGAGCATCGCGGTGGCGCGCGCACGCATGGCGAGGCACGCACCGCTGCGCGCCTCGAGCTCGGCGGGCATGGTGCGTTCGATGCGCGCGGCGCTGCAGCTCGCGATCGACGCGTCGTGCAGGTTGTGGCGCACGCGGCCGAGGAGCGTGCGGATGCGATCGAGCAGCTCCTGCTCGCCGGGCGACCCGTCGATCGTGTCGAGCATCCGCTGCACGGTGTCGGGCGCGAGGATCGCGTCCATCGACGCGATCGCGCCCTTGCAGGGTTCGACCTTCTCCCGCGGCCACGCCGCGAACGCGACGCCGGCGGTCACGAGGAGCGCGCCGCCACCGCCGACGATCCACGGCCAGCGGCGCTTGGGTCGTGCGGCCGCGCGTAGCTCGACGAGGAGCGCGCGCATCGACGGCCAGCGGTTGCCGGGATCGACCGCGAGCGCGCGCACGAGCACCGCGCGCACGCGCGCCGGCACCTGTGAGTCCCTGGGTGGAGGCTGGATCTTCCCGGCCTCGACGGCGGCGCGCAGCACGCGCTGGTCGGCGCCGGCGAACGGCCGCTTGCCGTGCAGCGCCTCCCACGTCATGACCGCGAACGCGAACTGATCGGCGCGCGCGTCGACGTCGGCCCCGGCGAACTGCTCCGGCGACATGTACGCCGGCGTTCCGACCAGCACGCCGGTCATGGTGAGGCGGTCGGAGAGGACCCCGCGGTGCGACTTGTCGAGCTCCGAGTCGTACGCGGTCTCGGCCGTGGGATCGACCGCGTCGCGCGCCGACGGATTGCTGGGGGGTGGCGCCGTCTCCTCGAGCGCGACGGCCTTCGGTGCGGTGGGCGCGTTGCTCGTGCCGGTCTCCGAGCCGCCGTTCGACGGCGACGACGGCGGTGCCGGTGTGCGAAGCCCCGACCGCGTCAGATCGCTGGTGAGCAGATCGGTCGACGATTCGCCGATGGCGCGCGCCAGCCCGAAGTCGCCGACGCGCGGACGACCGTCGTCGCCGACGAGCACGTTCTCCGGCTTGAAGTCGCGGTGGACCAGACCGGCGTCGTGCGCGGCGGCGAGGCCCTCGCCCGCCGACAGGCACAGCGTGAGCGCGTCGCGCCAGGGACGCGGTCGCGCCTTGAGCCACGCGCGCAGCGTGCCGCCGGGGACGAACTCCATCGCGACGAAGACGCGATCGCCCAGGCGACCGACCTCGTGGACGGTGATGACGTTCGGGTGCGCGAGCCGCGCCATCGCCATCGCCTCGCGCTGCAGGCGATCGACGCCGGCCCCGGCGCGGTGAAGCTTCACGGCGACCGGACGATCGAGACTCTCGTCGCGCGCCAGGTACACCACGCCCATGCCACCGCTGCCCAGGCGGCGCTCGATGCGGAAGGTCTCGCCGACCCGCGATCCGGCTTCGAGCTCGAGCTCGCGCTTGGGCGCGGACGGCGCGGCGGCGACCGCGGCCAGGACGGGATCGAACAGATCGCTCTCGCCGGCGGCCCTGGACAGGTCCGACGGGAGGATCGATCCCAGCTCGGACGCCATGGCCGATCCAGGGTCGGGTCCGACCTCGTGCGTGACCAGCGCGCGGTCCTCGGGCGCGCTGTTGTCATCGCCGGCGTCGGCGGGTTCACCCACGTCCTGATGATATGCTCCACCGACGGGAGGAGCCGGAATGATCCGACGCTATCGTGTGCGCGGGGTGGCGATGCTTGCGGTCGCGTTTGTCGTGTCGCTTGGTGTCGCTGCCTGCAAGAAGAAAGACGATGCTGCGGCCAAAGGCTCGACCACTGGGTCAGGCGCGGCCGCCGTCGAGGACGACCCCTGGGACCCCAAACCCAGGAACGCCGACGCACCGCCTCCTCCGCTGGCTTCCAAGCTCGGCGCCGGGGCGGGTGACGAGCTCGCGAAGCTCGGTGGCCCGGCGGATTCCCCGACTCCGGCGGCGCCTCCGCCCGGCGGGCCCGGCGAGGCCGCCGCGGCGCCCGTGACCGTCGCCGACGTCTCGACCCAGGGCCTGCCGACCCAGGCGGTGCGCGGCTTCGCCGGCATCTCGCAGACCGGCTTCCGCGTCGCGTACGCGAAGTCGGCGAACCAGACCCACGACGGCTTCCGCGCGGTGCTCGAGCAGCACAAGGTCTTCGAGCTGGTGGCGCAGGGTCTCAACCAGACCATCCGCATGCCACGCACCGTGGACATCCACCTCGTCGACTGCGGCGCGATCAACGCGTTCTACGATCCGAATCACAGCCGCATCATCGTCTGCTACGAGCTGCTCTCGTACTTCGTCGACATCTTCAAGGGCAACGTCGCCAACGACGATCAGCTCGGCCAGGCCGTCATCGGCGCCACGCTCTTCGGCTTCTATCACGAGCTCGGTCACGCGCTGATCCACCAGCTCGATCTGCCGGCGATGGGCCGCGAGGAAGACTCGGCGGATCAGATCGCGACGCTGCTCCTGATGGAGGCCGGCGACGACGGCGTCGGCATGGCGCTGTCGGGCGCCTACTGGTTCCATCTGCAGTCGAAGGCTGCGAGCAACGAGACGCCGTTCTGGGACGAGCACGCCTTCGACGCGCAGCGCTACTACAACATCCTTTGCATGATCTACGGCTCGAACCCGACCAAGTACGCCGGCTTCGTCGACTCGGGCAACCTCCCCAAGGCGCGCGCGCAGCGGTGCACCGAGGAGTTCGTGAAGATCCGCTCGAGCTTCCAGAAGCTGATCGCGCCGCACCTGACGAACAACACGCCGCAGGAGATCGAGTACACGACCGCGGATCCCACGACGGTCGCCGAGAACGTTCCCGAAGCGCCCAACGCGCCCACCGAGCCGGCGGGGCCGCCCGAGCCCGCACCCGACGAGCCGCTCACGCCGGAGGGTGACGAAGGCGACGACGGCGACCAGACCGGCGCGTTCGACGAGCCGACCGCGCCCGAGGAGCCGGCCGGTCACGCGATCACGTGCGAGCAGGTCGCCGAGAAGGCGATCGAGCTCATCGCGACCGAGGCCGAGAAGGAGCTGGCCAAGCTGACGCCGGAGCAGCAGGAGAAGGCGATCGAGGAGATCAAGGCGAACCTTCCTGCGTTCCTCGAGCAGTTCCTGTCGCAGTGCCAGAAGGAAGACTGGCCCGACAAGGACCGGAAGTGCGTGCTCGACGCGGCCAACCTGGCCAAGGCGTCCAAGTGCGGCATCGAGTAGGAACCGGCAGCCGGCTCATACCGCGAGGGTGAAGCGGGCGTATGGGAGTTCTTGCTAGGCTCGACAGGCGATGGGGGAACCTCGCGAGCCATCCGCGCAACTCGCGGACATGCTGGCTGACCTGTATTACCGCGACGCCGACATCCAGCGCATCGTGGTCGCATCGGGTCTCAAACCGGCGTACATCGAGTGGGATGCACGGCCCGTGAACACCTGGACGAGCGTCGTGCGCGAGGCGACGAATCGCGGAGTGCTCGAGCGCGTGCTCGACACGGCGTTGCTCGAGTATCCCGATCACCCAGGACTCCTCGCCGCCAAGGCCGGCGCGCTGCGCAGGATCCCCGGCACGCCAGCGCTAGACTGGGTCGAGCCGTCGCCCGAGACCTTCGAGAAAATCATCGGCAGCAACGACCTCCTGCCCTTCTGGTTCCTCGAGCGCGCGCACGAGCTAGGGCGCGCGGTCGGGCTCGTCAAGCTGGCCGACGGCTCGGCTGGGACAGGATTCCTCGTCGGTGTGAACCTGGTGCTAACCAACAACCACGTCGCGCCTTCGGCGGCCGCGATGGACGGTGCCTCGTTCGTCCTGAACTACCAGGAGACGAAGCGCGGAGCCGACGCGAAAACGTATACGGTCGCGTTCGACGCCGCGAACGGGTTCGCGACCCATCTCGAGCACGACTGGTCGCTGGTGAGACTCGCCGACGCGCCCGGCGCGGAATGGGGAACAGTCGAGGTCGAGCCGCGCGAGGCCTCCGTCGGCTCGGCCGTCTACATCATCCAGCACCCGGGCGGCGGTCCGAAGCACATCGCACTGGGCGATAACCGCGTTACCTATGCAGGCAAGGGCGTCGTCCAGTACCTGACCGATACCTTGCCAGGTTCTTCGGGGAGTCCGGTGTTCGATCGAACGCTGCGGCTCGTCGCACTCCATCACAGCGGCGGACACCTGCGCGAACCTGGAACCAAGAAGCTCCAGTTCCGCAATGAGGGCATCGCGATCAGCGAAGTACACGCCGGCCTTGTCGCGTCAAAGCTCTGGCCGTGAGCGCGCGCATCCTCCAGCGAGAGCTCGCCGAGGCACTGGCCGAGCGCTGGCACCGCGCCGAGGACGTCGACCGCGTCGCGGAGGCGAGCGGCCTCAAGCTCGAGAGCATCGCCCGGTACCCGCGCCCGATCGATCACTGGAGCGCCGCCGTCGCCGAGGCGATCGACAAGCGCGTCGTTGCTCGCGTGATCGACAACGCGCAACTCGGCGCGGACGAGAAGTCGCGCTTCGCATCCCTGGACGAGGCGCCGTCCGGCGCGCCGATGCCGCCGTCACTGCGTTTCACGCTCGAGTGGAGCGACGTCGACGAGGACGAGCGCGAGACCCCCTGGCGTGTCGAAACCGGCGGCACGCGCCGCGCGCTCAAGGCGGAGGTGCGCGTGTACGGCGGCGCGGCCGAGCTGCGTCCGACGTTGCGGTGGCGTCGCCGCCGCGTGCTCGCGTTCACGAAGTGGCAGAACGCCGTGCTGAAGCCACTGGTCGAAAACCCAACCGCCGGCTTCGCGGCCTACGAAGCCGGTACACAGCTGACCGTCGGCTCGGTCCGAACATGGCGCCTCGACGCCGAAGCTCGCGTCGACGACCAGCGCCGCCGATTGAACCGTTTCCTCATCCCCGCCGTCGGCACGTACTGCGCCGGACTCATCGCGCTGCTGCTCGCCGCGTTCGTCATCTGGTGGCTCTGGTACGTACCCGAGATGAAGGTCTCCCTGGGCTTCGGAACGGGAGCACTGGCACTCGCGATCGGGTTCATCCAGAGTCTGGTTCCCCGTGACGGCGTGCGTGGACCGTACTGGGGACTGACTATCGCGGAGCGGGCAATGGTGTCGTCGGTCATCGCCGGCCTCGCGCTCGTCGTGCTCCCGCGCTACCTCCTCGTGATCGTCGAGAACCAGACTGCGAACGAGGTGCCGTTCTTCGACCACCAGAAACATCAGCAAGCACTGGCGCCGGGGCGACACACCGTCGCGGCGTGGGACGCGCCGGGTTCGGATCCCACCGACGAGATCTGCGCGTGTCGTGCCGGATCACGGTCCGATGTCGGGTGCTCATGCAAGGCCGCAGGCTCCAAGGAGCGCGGGATTCCGCTCCTCTATTTCCAATGTCGCAGGAAGGCCTGGGACACCGGCATGGCCAAGCCGCCCGCCGCAATCGGGAAGGATGTCGAACTGGTCGCGCAACGTATCTGGCTGAAGCCCGACGCGAAGTGCATTCCGCTGCCCGAGTCGACGGTGACCTACGATCTGGCCGATGTCTCGCGCGGGGCGCTCGGCACCGTCGCGGTACATCACCCGTGGAACAAGAGCCTGCAGCCGGTGCGGATCGCCGGCAACGCGGTCACGTCCGAGATGTCGATTCGCGGCGACGGGAGCGAGGGTTCGCTCCTGGAGATTCATGCGACGACGTCGGTGCCACTCTCGATTCCGGCGCTCGACCCCAAGAAACGCCTCGCGCTCGACCTCTCGTTCCGCGGCGATGATCCCGATCGGAGCGGCGCCCTGAACTGCACCGCGGAGGCGAGCGACTCCGTCGATGTTCTCTCCTTCGAGATCCCAAGCGATGCGAAGGTCGAGCTCACCGGGACCATCACGTCAACTTGGTCGACCTCCTCGCGCCTGCCGCGCTATTGCGGGCGCAAGGACACGGTCGTGAACGAGGTCCGGTTCACGCTCGACAAGCCCGTGAAGGGCGCGGTGTTCGATGTGCCGTTCGACGCGAAGCGGATGTCCTTCGCGATCGGCCAGGCCAAGGCCATCTCGAGCACCGGGCCGTGTCCGAACGGGCGCGCCTCGCTCGTCGAGGTCGACAAGAACATCACGGGCGCGCTCGATCTCACCCTTCTGCCGTCCGCCACGGATGCTCCGTCACCCGGAATGACGCGTACCTGGCGCGTGACCCCTGTCGACGTCGCCGACGAGCGCCTCGCGCTCGTATGCGATCCGCCCCAACATGAGATCTTGGCGACAGCCGGGACGCCACAGTCGCGATATCGACTGTCGGCCGCCGAGGTCGAGGAGGCCCTGGCGGTCGTGCCGATCCGGGACGTCTGCATCATTCGCCAGGATCCCACGCATCCCGTGCCAGCGCTGCGGTGTCCCGCAAACTGCAGCGTACTCCCCGAGCACGACTCGACGACGATCGACGTGCGGAACCGGTTCCCGAACTGCAAGAAGGTATGTCAGTGCTGAGCCCGCGCGCGCTCGGGCAAATGCTCGGGACGCTCACGTTTCTCTTCGCGCTCCCCGCCCTTGCGCTACCGTCACCGCGCCCGCCGCGACGTCCGCCTCCACCGCCACCGGTCGTCGAGACCCGCATGGCGGTGGCTCTCGACGTCACAACCTCGCAGACACCGGAGTTCCTCTGCGTGGTCACGGCCCTGCCGTGCCAAACCGGCGGCTGCACGAGCCAACTCGCAGTCAGTACACTGACGGCGAAGGGCGTACTGACTCGCAAGAGCACGACGAAGCCCTATCGTTTCGACAAAGAGGCCATCAAAGACGTCCACGGCCTCGCGTTTCAGAACCTGAAACGCGCCAAGGACGAGCTCTGCAGCGAGCAGCACGATCTCTGTCAGCCCGAGCTCACCATCCCCGTCGACCCGGGGGCGAACGATCAGTACATCACGTGCGGCGCCAACGATCAGCCAACTGGCAGCCAGCGGGTCGCGTTCGTGCATCTCCGTTTCGAGACGCCTGCCAGCGGCGCGGCTGTGAAGTCTATCAAGCTGACCGGCAACGCCGCGACGGTCACGCTCAACGCGGCGGTGACCAGCAAGTACGTCTTCGCGCGCGTCGTCGGCGGTGACTTCGCCGAGCTTCCCGACGCTGCGATCGGAACGGCGGAACGCGTGAACGTGACGTTGCATCCGCGCTGCGACGCGTACGCGGTCCAGCTGCCGCCGCGCGCGCCGACGGTGCGCGTGGGCAAGGAAAAGAGCCATGCGAGCGTCGCGCTTGCGACGTCCGGCGGAAAGACGACCTGCCACTCCGGCCCAGCGATCGGCAGCGCTTTCACCGTCATGATCCCGTACCGCGACGACGGCAAGGAGAAGACGATCCGCGTCACCGCGCAGACGATCGACAAGGCGCAGGACAGCGAGTTCGAGGCGTCCTGGACCAGCCCCGCGCCGCCTCGCCCGATCCTGCTCGGCTATCGCGAGGTGAGTCTGCAGTGGCGTCGCCACTGCCTCATGGCGGCGCCGCCGGAGGGTGCGGAAGCTCTCCAGGCCAAACGTATTCGCGACGACGTCGAGCACAGCGTCGAAGCGACGACGACGTGTCCACAGATTGCCCTCGTGGCCGCCGGCACGAGCTGCGTGCTCGACGACAAATCCGCGACGAGTCCCGAGCCCGCGGTGTGCAGCTATCGTTGCCGCGCACCATCGACGATCCCGGCCTTCACGCTTCCCTCGCCTGTGCGCTTCTCCCGGTGGCTAGGCAAGGGGAATGACAGCCGCATCGTCGCGACCTGGACCGATTCGCTCGACTACGCAGGTCAGGAGCTCTCCTCCTACGAGGACGCCGCGACGCGCTCGCTCATCGTCCGGCTTCGCAACCGCGCGCACTGGAAGAGCACGGACGGCGACGTCCGTCGCGGCGTCCAGATTGACATCGGAGGGATCCCGAGGCGCATCGATCTCGACGAGCAGACCAAGAAGCCCCCGCTCTGGTTCAAGCTGAACGCCCGTGGCCTCGAGTGCGCGGATCCGGTGCGCGTCAGCATCGACGGCACGCGCGAGTACTGGCCGCAGGTGATGACCACACAGGCGGGTATCATCGTCCTCGACGATCCCAAGACCTATCGGCGCCAGCGCCGCTTCGGCGGCGCCGTCGGAGCGCAGGTCGGCGGTCCGCTTCGCGTTCGCGACTTCGCACAGAACGGTGCGGCCGGGTACGGATGGCCCGATCGTCCCGAGCCGATGCTGGGGGCCCAGGTGTGGCTGGAGAACTACTCGGAGTGGTGCGGCGCTGGCGCCTTCGAGCTCAGCGGCGACTACCACGTCGGACGAATGGGCTACCGCGGAGTCACGCTTCTGGGCGCGCCCGACGAAAACCATCCCATCTGGTACCAGCGCTTCGAAGGAAAGCTGAAGCACACGTGGTGGCGCAGCCCGCAATTTCACTGGGGTATCGGCGTGGGGGGCGGCTTCGGCACGCCCCTATGGTCGGAACAGCGCGATGTCGTCGGTGACTACAACGGCTTCCTCGCGTTCGAGCCCTACGTGCGCTTCCGTTCGCCGTATCAAACCAACCTCGCGATCGAGGTTGCCCTCGCCGCTCGGCTGGGTGAGAAGCGCTGGTACTTCCACACCGACTTCCTCGGGGATTCGACCCTCTATCCCATGCGCTCGTTCGACCTCGCGATCGAGATCCGGCTCCGCTTCGGAGGCGGATGATGCTGCCCCGCTGGTCCGTCGCAGCACTGGTGGCCGTCGCGGCGTGCGGTGACGAGGGCGGCGCGGCCCCAACGTTGCCTCGCTGCGAGGACGGCATGACCTGCGTCAACGACCCCGGCGGACACTGCGTGACCGAAGGCGTTTGCACGAAAGACGCCGATTGCCCGACGGGAACGTTCTGTCGCGATGGGTCTCCGGGCGGTTGCAGCGAAGATGTCGGACCACGATGTCGCACGCGACCTTTCTCCTTCTTCGACGAGCTTCCGCTCCTGCGTCGCTTCAACGTCGGTGAGTTCGACATCGAGCTCGACGAGACCGATCCGGTGATTCGTTGGGTGCCGCCACGCGAGGCGACGACGGTCGCCTGCGCGCTCTTCACGTGTCCGCCCGAGCTCGGATGGGTGGACGCGGGGAACGGTCATGGGAGCGTTCAGCTGCTGAACGCCGACCACTGCGTCTTCTTGTTCGCGGCCACGCAGGCCGAGCGCGGGCTCTTCGCGCTCGACTGGGAGAACCGCCAGGATACCCACCGCGTCACGTGCGCTGACGAGGAGGACTACGGCCGGTACATCGAGGATCTGCTCGTCGGTTGCTGGGCGTACGACGAGTCCCGGATCATCGCGGCGACACAGCTCCAGCGCGTGCCGCCATCTCGCGTCGCACACCTCGGCGTTCCCGCCACCATGGAATGTCCGGACCGAGAGGCTGACGGACCCGAATGCTTCCGGGAGAACGAGAAGGTATTCGGCCTGTGCGTGAATCGCACGTGTCGCCGGCGATGTAGGCAGGCAGCGGACTGCACGCCCTTCAGTTCTCCAGGCGACCCGTGCTTCTGGGAATGCGCGCCCGTCGAACGTTCGGTGCTCGGCGTCTGCAAGCAGCTGCCGCCGCTGCCGCCCTGAGCGGCCGAACCAAGGTCGTGCTGCGCTGACGTTTCCTGCTCGGGAGACGTTGCGTTTCGCAACCTCCCGGCGAAGAGAACCCAACGGATCACGGGCAGTTCCGACGGCAAACGGCGGGCACGAATCATGCTCAAACGGGACGGCCGTGAGGCTCACCCGCTTGTTGTTCGTCGCAGGGCTCGTGAGCCTGATGCCGGCTCGCGCGCAGGCGCTCGAGCCTGTCGCGTCGTTCAAGTACCTGGTCACCGGCAACGGCCATGGCTTCCAGGTCTACGACGTCGACGCCAACGCGATCACGCACTACCTGGAGCGGCCCTACCGCTTCCTGCGCGCCAACCCGTCGAACCCCGACGGTGACGGCGTCGTGCGCCGCAACCTGGTGTTCGACACGTACTTCGGCGTGCGCGTCGGCAGCCAGGCGGCGTGGCTCGGCACGCGCGATCCGAGCGAGGTCGGCTACGTCGCCGAGTCGAACCTCATCCGCTCGGTCGTGACGATCGGCGGCGTGAAGACCGAGACCTTCTACTACGCGCCGTTCGGCTACGACGGCAACGCCATGGTCATGCTGTTCCGCGCCGAGAACACGTCGGGCGCGGCGCAGACGGTGACCGCGTACGCGGTGCACAACTTCAAGCTCGGCACCGCGAGCAACCCGGACGCGCCGGGCGCGAACAGCGAGGTCATCGCCTTCGACAGCGGCTCGTCGAGCGCGACCGAGACCGGCCCGGGCGGCGGCACGATGGTGTACGCGCCGATCGGCGGCTCCGACAGCTCGAGCTGCGACGGCAACGCGTACAACGCGGTCGCCGCGGGCAACGACCCGACGCCGATGACGTCGTGCAACGGCACCGATCGCGTGAACGTGTTCACGAAGAACCTCGGCTCGCTCGGCGCCGGTGAGGTCAAGTGGTGGGGCGTGGCCGTCCTCTTCGACGAGGGCAACGGCGGCGCGGCGCGCACGGCGTGGAGCACGTACCTCGCCGGCCGCAACGCGCAGCAGCTGCACGACGACGCGCTCGCCGAGTGGGAGGCCTGGCGCAAGCCGCCGCCCGACGGCCTCTCCGCCGACGAGCTCGCGGTGTGGCGGCAGTCCGAAACGGTGCTGCGCATGGGCCAGATCCGCGAGCCGTACTCGACGTCGCCGCGGCGCAAGAACCTGGGAATGATGCTGGCCAGCTTGCCGCCCGGCGGTTGGCACACCGGCTGGGTGCGCGACGGCGTCTACGCGCTGGTCGCGCTCGCGCGTGCCGGACACTGGGACGAGGCCAAGCTCGGGCTCGACTTCTTCCTCGGCGCCGACGCCGGCCGCTACGGCTCGTACCTCAACAACGTCGAGTACCGGATCTCGACGGTGCGCTACTACGGCGACGGCGAGGAGGAGGCGGACTACTCGGGCGCGCCGACGCGCAACATCGAGATCGACGGCTGGGGCCTGTTCCTGTGGGCGGCGCGCGCGTACGTCGACTCCAGCGAGGACGTGGCCTGGCTGTCGTCGGCGACGCGCAAGGGCGACACCGTGTACGACGCGATCCGCTCGGGCGTGGCCGAGCCGCTGGCGGCGAACCTCGAGTCCAGCGGCATGGCGATCGCCGACGCGTCGATCTGGGAGGTGCACTGGGGCAACCGACAGCACTGGCTGTACACGACGGCGACCACGGCGCGCGGCTTCTGCGACATGGCGACGCTGGCGCGGCGCGCGGGGCGCATGGACGACGTCGAGCGGTACCGCGGCATGGCGGAGCGCGCGGTGGCGTCGATGCGCGGCGCGTTCATCGACTCGAACCGCGTGCTCGCGGGGTCGCTCGAGAAGCTGGCGCAGGGCTCGAACTACCGCGACGGCGCGACGGTCGAGGCGTTCACGTGGAACCTCATCCCGTCGAACGATCCCATCGCGACGGCGACGCTCGGCGAGATGTCGTATCTGCAGACGCCGGCCGGCGGCTACAAGCGCCTCGAGGGCTCGAACGACCAGTACGACACCGACGAGTGGATCCTGATCGACCTGCGGGCGTCGGACGCGTTCCGGCGCGCGGGCAACGGCGAGAAGGCGGACCAGCTGCTGGGCTGGGTCACGGGCCAGGCCAGCGTGAACTTCGATCTCTTGCCCGAGCTCTACAACACGCGCACGTCGAGCGGCACGATCGGCGCGTACTCGGGCTCGATCCCGATGGTCGGCTACGGCGCTGGCGCGTACCAGATGACGCTCCTCGATCGCGCGGGCCGGTTCGAGCCGAGCGACTGCGGCGAGGTCGACGTCGGCGAGTATCCCGACGCGGGGCCCGGCGGACCGGGCGGCGAGAATCCCGAGGACGGCGACGCGCGCACCGGGCTGGCGTGTATGTGCGGTGCGGGCGGTGGTGGACCGGCAAGGACGCCGTGGGCGGAGCTGCTGTTGTTCGTCGGCGTGGTGGTGATCGCGGTGCGGAAGCGGGCGCGCGGGTGATTTCGTGATCGAGCTGCGCGACATCGGCAAGGAGTTTCCCGGCGTGCGTGCGCTGGGCGGCGTCTCGCTGTCGATCGGCCGCGGCGAGGTGCTCGGGCTGGTCGGCGAGAACGGCGCCGGCAAGTCGACGCTCATCAAGATCCTGGGCGGCGCCTACACGAGCGGCGAGTTCGAGGGCGAGATCGTCGTGAACGGGCGTGTGCGGTCGTTCCGGTCGACGCGCGATGCGCGCGCGGCGGGCATCGCGGTGGTGCACCAGGAGCTGAGCCTCGTGCCCGAGATGTCGGTGACGGACAACCTGCTGCTCGGGAAGGAAGTCGTGCGATGGGGCGTCGTCGACGGCGCGGCCAGCGAGGCGCGGGCGCGAGCGATCCTGGTGCGAGCGGCGGGAGCGGAAGTCGCAGGGATGATCGACGTGAGCGAGCCGGCGGGCCGGCTGGGCGTCGGGATGCAGCAGGTCGTCGAGATCGCGCGCGCGCTGGGCGACGAGCGGGAGGGACAGCGAGGAGGAGAAGCCGCGGCGCTGGTGGTGCTGGACGAGCCGACGGCGGCGCTGAGCGCGGCGGAAGCGCAGCAGCTGTTCGAGGTGGTGAGGCAGCGAAAGGCGGGTGGCGCGTCGTTCGTGTTCATCTCGCATCATCTGGATGAGGTGATGACGGTGTGTGACCGGGTTGCGGTGTTGAGGGATGGAAAGCTGGTCGCGGTGCGCGGGATCGGAGAGGTGACGAGGGATGGGATCGTGGAGTTGATGACGGGGGCGGAGACGGAGACGGAGACGAAGACGGAGACGGAGACGGAGACGTTTCAGGTCAAGGACAAGGTCAAGGGTGGGGTTCAGGTTCAGGTTCAGGTTCAGGTCAACGACCAGGTCAACGACCAGGTCAAGGTCGAGGTCGAGGTCAAGGTTCCAGTGCTCGCGG
>DATLEB010000093.1:0-27477 GCA_035525615.1 Kofleriaceae bacterium
CGACCTTCTTGATGTCGGGGTTGCCGTTCATCGTCGCCCCGATCGCGTCGAGGATCGGGTAGCTCTGCTTCTTGATGACGTCCGAGTTGTACTCGAAGAAGATCTTGTCGAGGATCTCGATCTTCGTGTCGGTCACGACGACGCGTCCGCGATCCGGACATCCGTCCTCGTCCTCGAAGCCGTTCTTGGTCTCCGGCTCGTTGGGGCAGCGGTCGTCGTTGTCGAGGATCTTGTCCTTGTCGTTGTCCGGATCCGGGCAGCCGTCTTCGTCTTCCCAGCCGTCCTTGTCTTCCGGATCGTTCGGGCACAGATCGTCGACGTCGAGGATGCCGTCCTGATCGTTGTCCGGGTCGGGGCAGCCGTCCTCGTCCTGGAACTTGTCGAAGTCCTCGGGGTCGTCCGGGCACTGGTCGACGTCGTCGAGCAGGCCGTCGCCGTCGCGATCGTTCTGGTTGCCTTCGGGGCAGCCGTCCTCGTCCTCGAAGTCGTCCTTGTCCTCGGGGTTGAGCGGGCACTTGTCGTCCTCGTCGAGGATGCCGTCCTTGTCGTTGTCCGGCTCCGGGCAGCCGTCCTCGTCCTCGAAGTCGTCGTAGTCCTCGGGGTCGTTGGGGCAATCGTCGACGTCATCCTTCAGGCCGTCGCCGTCGCGGTCACCGATGTTCGGCTCGAACACGATGCCGATGAAGCCGCGCACCTTGGGGCTGCCGACGTTGCCCGGCATGATGCCGGTGCCGCCGCCGAGCGTGAGGAACGAGTTGCGCGCGAGGTAGACCTTGATGCCGCCGATCGCCTCGAGCGGGAAGTAGTTGTCGCCGCCGAGCGGAATGCCGCCGTAGACCTCGCCCACCACGTCGAACTTCTGCGGCGTGATCGCGTAGGCGACGCCGACGCCGACGGGAATCTCCGTGCCGGTGTCGAAGCTCTCGCCCGTCGACGGCGCCATCGCGTTGTTGGGATCGCCGTTGTCCGTGTACTCCTTCGTGCCGGTGCGGATGCGCACGCCCGCGTTCACCGCGAGGCGCAGCCGGCGCTCGGCGCCGAGCTCCTTCTCGAGGATGCCCATCACCTGCGGCGTCAGCTTGTCCTCGCCGAGGAACTTGGCCTTCTCGCTCGCCGTCGGCAGGTACAAGCTCGCCACGACGCCGAGACCGACCTTGGGTCCGCGTGTCGTCTTGAGGAAGCGCGTCTTCAGGTGCAGCGCGACGTTGCCGAGGCCCTGGCCGTCGATCTTGAAGCGCATGTCGTCGTTGGGCGTGCCGGGATCGCCGACGAAGTCGGGATCGCGGTTGCCGGCGACGATCGTGAACGGCAGCCCCACGCCGAACTCGAGCTCGGCGGGACCGAGCTTCAAGCCCGCGGCCGCGATGAGCGTCGGCGTGATGATGTTGTCGATCGACGTCGTGTTCGCGCCGTTCTCGAACTCGAGGAGCTTGTAGCCCCAGTCCGTCACGAGACCGAAGGAGAACTCCTTGTTCCCCAGCGTCTGCGACGAGTTGAGCGTGAGGTAACCACGCGAGTCCATCGCGTGATGGAACGGGTTGATGTTGACGTCAGCGCCCTGCGCCTTCGCGACCGACGGAGCGGCCACGAGAGCGAACGCCACTGCAGACAGGACCCAGCGCGACATCGAGGCCTCCGGGAAGAGAGAAGGTGGGGCCTTCGCCCTGTCACCTTCCCCAAGGGATGCCTTGAGTTACACCAGGATGGGCCGGGGGGTCAACGAACCGGCCTCCCAATGCTGCGGATGACAGAGCGCGCCGCCGGGTAAGTGGCGACGCCCTCCGCTCGGGTTACAGCCGAAATCGCCGGAACGACGGCTACTGGACTTCGATGCCGTTCGAGAGGCAGCGCTGGCGAACCAGCGTCTTGCTGCTCGGCGTGGCCATCGCGTAGTAGCTCTTGGCCTTCGACTGATTCTTCAGGTTGCAGGCGGCCAGAGCGGCCACCATCGCGGCGCGAGCCTTGGTTGCGCCGTCGGGCTTGGACCCGATGGCCTGCTCGGCGAGCTTCATCGCCCGGGCCCACTGCGAGGTCTTGGCCGCGGCCTCGGCGTCGGCCAGGAGCGCGGTGGGATCACCACCACCGCCACCGCCACCGCCGCCACCGCCACCGCCGCCACCACTGGCGCTGCCGCCGCCACCGCCGCTGCTGCCACCACCACCGCCGCCGCCGCCGCCGTTGCCGCCCGCGACCAGCTCCTCGCAGTTGATGGCCTTGAGGGCATCGCCGACGTCCGGGAAGACGCGATCCGCGTCAGCCGCGAGCTTGCGGAGGTCCTTGCACTTGTGGGCCTTGGCCAGCTGCTGACCCTGCGTCTTCTTGTCGGAGGCGTACTGGGTGTGGAGCTGATCGTACTGATCGCGCGCCTTGTTCTTGTAGACCGAGTCCGCGCCGATCTTCTCGAAGCGACCCACCGCCTGCTCGTACTGCTTGCGGTTGATGGCGTCGATGAACTTGTCGTACTCGATCTGGTTCTGGAGCTCGCGCTTGGCCTGATCGGCGATGCCGCGTGCATCGCCGTTGTCGGGCTCGAGCTTGAGCACGGAGAGGGCTGCGTTCGACGCGTCGGTCCACTTGCTCGCGGCCATCGCACCGCGCGCGTCGTTCATCAGCTTCTCGACCTGCGCCGTGTCGACCGCCGCGGTGCCGCCGGCGCCGCCGCTCGCGACCGCGCTGGCCACATCGGAGCCGCTCGCCGAGCCGGCGCTGGCCACGTCCGAGCCGCCGCCGGTCGCGGTGTCCGAGCCACCGCCGGTCGCGGTGTCCGAGCCGCCGGCCGTTCCAGCCGCGACGCCGGTCGCGCTGGCCTTGCCGCTCGCCTCGCCGGTGGCAGCACTGCCGCCGGTACCGGCCGCGACCTGACCGTCGTTCTTCTTGCCGCCGCCACCGGACGAGACCGCCACGACGACGATGCCGCCGACGACCACCAGCCCGAGCAACGCGAAGATCCAGCCCTTCTTGCCGCCGGTGGGCACGTCGACGATCTGCGCGTCGCGCCCGAAGACGAAGTCCTCGCCGGCCTCGACGAAGCGCAGGCGCACGTGGCCGAGATCGACCGAGTCGCCGCGGCGCAGCTCGACCTTGCCGTAGTCCTCGTTGTTGACCCGCACGCCGTTCGACGACTGCAGGTCCATGATCGTGTAGCGCCCGGTGTCCGGCTCGCGGACGACCTTGGCGTGGTTCCGGCTGATCGATCGGTGGTTGATGACGATGTCGTTCTCGTCCGTCCGCCCGATCACCATCTGCGCCTTGGTCAGCTGGAACTCGCGGCCCGCGAAGTTCGAGGACAGCACGACCAGGCGTGCGTTCCCCGCGCCCGCGGTCGCCGTCATCGGGACGGCGGTCGCCGCGGCGCGCGCGCCCGGGTCGGTGTCGGCGAGCGCCATCTGCGGCACCATCGGCACCGGCTGTGGCGTGGCCGCGCGCCCGAGGGCGGCAGCGTCGAGGCGTTCGATGGGCTGGGTGCGCGCGTCCTCGTACGGGACGGGCTGCTCCTGGCCCTCGGCCTTCAGCTCGATCAGGTAGTCGCCGATCTGGACGCGGTCACTGATCGAGAGGACGGTTCGCTGGGAGATGCGCGTCCCGTTGACGCGCACCCCGTTGTAGCTGCCCAGGTCCTCGATCGCGACCGCGCCGTTGGCGCGACTGATCTTGGCGTGTTTTCGCGAGACGTTCCGCTCGGTCAGTCGGATGGTGTTGCCCTCCTTCCGACCGATCGTGATTTCGTCGCGAATGAGAGGGACGACCGTCGTCTTCCCCTCGTCGTCTTGGATCACCAGCTTGAACATCTGGCCTGTCGTCTCCGCTAGATGTGCCTACTTCGACCCCAACCAGCCCCTAGCTGTTTGGTACGCAATTCGAAGCTGATAGTCCTCAGCAAGTCGCGCCTCGAGTATGTCATGGGTTCCACCGGGTTTTCCACTCGGCGGGCCCGAGCCCGGCGATGCCTCGGAAGCCTTGCTCCCACCTGCAACCACCACTTCGGCCTCGAACTCCGGGACCTCGACGTCGGGGGTGATGCCCCGACCCTCGACCTGGTGCCCCGCCGGCGTCACGTACCGATGGGTCGTGAGCTTGAGCCCGGACCCATCGATCAGATCGAAGTACGTCTGGATGGCACCTTTGCCATAGGTCCGCATCCCGATGACGGTCGCTCGCTTGTGGTCCTGGAGGGCGCCGGCCAGGATCTCGGCCGCCGAGGCGGTCTCCGCGTTCACGAGCAGGATGACCTTGCTGCTGACGGCGAGGCCGCCCGCGTGGGCGGTGTGCGTCTCGACGGCATCGGTACGACCACGGATCGTGACGATGAGGCCGGAGTCGAGGAACTGGTCGGCGATGGCGATGGCCTGGTCGAGGAGGCCACCCGAGTCGGTGCGTAGATCGATGATGATGGCGCGCGCCGCCTTGGCCTTGTCGAGCTCGGCGAGCGCGAGCGCGGCGTCGGCGGCGGTGGCCTCCTGGAAGCGGCGGATCGAGAGGTAGCCGATGCCGGGCGCGAGCACCTCGTGCATCACCGACGGCACCTTGATCTGCGCGCGCACCATCTCGGCCCCACGGGCAGCGGGCTTGGAGCCCGCGCGCACGAACTCGATCTTCACGCGCGTGCCCGACGGACCGCGCAGCTTGCCGTCCCAGAAGCGCTCGTCCTTGATGGCGGTGCCGTCGGGGTTCACGGTGGACGCGCCGTCGACGGTGAGGATGCGGTCATCGACCTCGATGCCGGCCTTCTCGGCGGGTGATCCGGCCAGGACCTCGTCGACGATCGGCCACTCCTTGGCGTCGGGCATCGCGTCGTCGTCGCCGCCCGGGCCGAGCACGAGGCCGACGCCCGGGAACTCGCCGTCGGTGTCCTCGCGCAGGCGGCGGTACTCGGAGGGCGAAAAGAACGCGGAGTACGCGTCGAGGGACGACAGCATCCCGCGCGCGGCGGCGTAGAGGAGCTTCTTCTCCTCGACGGGCTCGACGAACTGATTGGAGACGTAGGAGAGCGACTGCGCGAACGTGTCGAGCGTCTTGTAGCGCGTCGCTTCCGGACGCTTGGGCGCCGCGACGGCCCCCACCGTTGCGGCGATAGCTACGCCCGCTACGAAAGCGGCGGCGTGCGACGCACGTGACACGCGCAGATGGTAACGCGGTTTCCGTGCGGATCCAGCAGCCGCTGGTCGCGAAGCGCGACGACGACCACGGTCGCGCTCACGGCGCCGGGGGCGCGAGCAACGGCTCGGGGTCGATCGGCGTGCCGCCCGGGCCGACGGGCACGCGCACCTCGAGGTAGACGCGGCGCTTGGCGGCGTAGCCGATGACCGTGCCGCGCGGGATGTGCGCGCCGTGCACGAAGGCGATGGGGTCGAGCTTGGCGATGATCGTGAGGGTGGTGCCGTGATCGAGGATGATGCCGTGGTCGAGGCCGCGCATCGGGCCGGCGTAGCGCACGGTGCCGTCGGCGGGTGCGATGACCTCGGCGTCCTCGGCGACGTCGAAGTCGAGGCCGCGGCGCGAGAGCGTGGCCCTGGTGCGCTCGTGCTCGAGGCGGCCGAAGTGGCGCGCGATCGTGCCGGCGACCGGGCGCGTGAACGAGCCGGCGGCGGGGAGCGTGGTGGCGGCGGCGGCGGCACGATCGACCTGGATGCGCGCGACGGCGGCGTGGAGGAGCGCGGCTTCCTCGGCGAGCTGCGCGGCCTCCGCGCGATCGCGCGCGAGGAGGAGGCGTGCGGTGGCGCGGCTGCGCGCGACCGCGGTGCGCCGCTCGGGCGTGACGGAGAGCGGCGAGCCGGCGCCGCGCAGGAGCTTGTACGCAGCGCGCGCGCGGGCGGCGCGCGTGGCGTCGGCGTCGACGCGCTTGGCCTCGACCTGCTGCTCGGCGCGCACGGCGGAGTCGTGCTGCGCGTCGAGGAGCGAGCTCAGCGTGTCGTCGGCGTGGGCCACGCCGATGGTGCACAGGGCCGCGAGCAAGCAATCACGCGCGAGCGACACGTTCGGCTCCCAGCGCGCCACCGACGAGGCCGAGCACCGCGCCGGCGCCGACGAGCAGCGCGGCGCGCGCGAGCGGCCAGGTCGCGACCTCGGCGCCGCCCAGCGCGGGGGCGACGTCGACGCGGAACACGTGCACGAGGGCGGCGGCGCCGGCGAGGGCGAGCATGGCGCCCACCGCGCCGAGCGCGGCGCCGGCGACGAGCGCGGGACCGCGCACGAACCAGGTGCCGGCACCGAGCCAGGCGAGCGCCGAGCGTTCGCCGCTGGCCTCGCCGACGCGAAGACGTACGGCGGCGGCGACGACGAGCGCGGCGGCGAGCCCGATGATGGCGAAGAGCGCCCAGGCGAGGTTCTCGAGGCGCGCGAGCGCGTCGCCGAGCGGCGCGGTGTAGTCGCGCGTGACCTCGACGTCCTCGACGGCGCCGGCGGCGCGGAGCTCGGCGACGAGCGGCGACTGCCCGATGACGTCGGCGACGCCGGGGGCGAGCGTGACCTCGATCGAGAGGGGCAGCGTGGCCGGGTCGACGCCGGCGAGCAGCTCGTCGTGAGCTCCGAGCGCGGCGCGCAGACGGTCGGCGGCGTCGGCGGTGGAGACGACGAGCGCAGCCTCGACGCCGTCCACGTCGCGCAGCGCGGCGGCGACCGCGTCGGCGTGCTCCGGCGTCGCGCCCTCGTCGAGGTAGACCACCATGCTGGCCTGCGCGCGCAGGTCGTGCGACCACGCGCCGACGTGGCGCGCCGCGACGTCGATGGTGGCGACGCCGACGAGCGCGGCGGCGACGGCGAGGGCGGCCCAGATGGACGCGGCCGGCCGGCGCGCGAGGGTGCGGCCGGCGCGCGTGAAGATCGAGGCGAGCGCGGTGAGCATGACTAGCGGCGGGTCCCGCCCGAGGCGGAGCGCGCGACGGGGAAGAGCACGACGTTGCTCGCGGCCGGGTCGAGGTCGAGATCCAGATCGATGTCGATCGACTCGTCGGCCAGCGGGCCGGGGAGCGGGCCCGGCTGCGCCGTGGTCGGGCGCGAGATCTCGGCGACGACGTGGGCGTCGGCGTCGATCTCGTCGGGCATCGCGCCGACGATGTCCACGATCTGGCGCTGGTGGATCGTGAGCGTGCGCCACCCGCGGCGCGCGGCGGCGGCGACGAGGTGCGGCTCGCGGGCGAGGATCACGCATGCGGCGCCTGTCGCGGCGAGCTCGGCGGTGAGTGACGCGAAGCGCTCGGCGCCGTCGGCGTCCTGGTGGCTGGTCGGCTGGTCCGCGATGAGGACGTCCGGGTTCCGGACAAAGGCGCGGGCCCACGCGACGCGCTGGCGCGCCGCCATCGGCAGCGCGGAGACGAGCGGGTCACACGGCACGTCGACGGCGGCGAGCGCCTCGACGGCGCGGGTCTGGCGGCGCGCGCGCGGCACGCCGTCGACCTCGAGCGCGAGGGCGACGTTACCGAACGCGCTGAGCTCGCCGACCAGCGCCAGATCCTGCGGCACCACGCCGATGCGACGGCGCAGCGCGGCGCGCGACGAGGCACGCAGGCGCGCCAGATCACGGCCGCCGATCGTCACGTGGCCATGCGCGAGCAGACGACCGGCGAGCAAGCGGGCCAGGCTCGACGCGCCAGCGCCGGCGGGCGCACCGATGAGCACCACCTCGCCGGGGGCGACGGTGAGCGCGGCATCCTCGAGCAGCGGGGCACCGCCATCGTGGGCGAACGTCACGCCGGTTAGCTGGATCATTTTTGCCTCTTCGCGCCGGCTCGCCCGCTGCGCGGGCTCGGCCGCTTCGTCGTGGGTGCTACCCCGTGCTCGCTTCGCTCGCGGCTCCACTCCTCGCGGCTGGCGCTCATGGTCATCTCACAGGTACTGCGCCCGGGAGGACGGGGCAAAAAAACGGCGGCGGGCGCGCGCAGCGTCGTCCGCGGCGGTCGTACGATGCGCCATGGTCGTTCGCTCGCTGGGGGCCGCGCTGGCGCTGTCGCTGGCGGCATGCCGCGGCACGTCGCCCGATCCGCGGGTCGACAAGCTGAAGGCCGAGCTCGAGGCGGCGCAGGGGCGCATCGTCGCGCTCGAGCAGAACGGCACCGTCGTCGACGCGAAGCGCGTGGCGCGCGAGCTCGCGGCGATGGGCCCGGACGCGGGGATCGCGGGCCCGCGCGGGTTCGAAGGTCCGCCCGGTCCGGTGGGGCCGCAGGGACCGTCGGGCCCGATCGGTCCGCCCGGCAGCGGCCCCGAGGGTCCGCCCGGGCCGGTGGGTGCGCCGGGTCCGCAGGGCATCGAAGGCCCGCAGGGCATCCAGGGCCTGCAGGGGCCGCAGGGGTTGCAGGGACCGCAGGGGCCGCAGGGACCGAAGGGTCCGGCCGGGCCGCCGGGCGCGTATGCGGGCAAGAACGATCTGTCGCGGCGTGACGCGCGCGTGTCGGTGGGGCCGGGACTGGTGGCGTCGGTGATCGCGACGTGCGAGCGCGCGCGCGACCTCGTGATCACCGGCGGCTGCTTCGCCGATCCGATGTGGATGGCGGAGCTGGTCGCGGCGCGCCCGGTGTATCTCGCCGATCCGGCGGCGCAAGCGGGATGGCGCTGCGACTACCGCAACACCAGCCCGCAGGCCTCGATCGAGGTGGTGAGCGAGGTGTACTGCGTGGCACCGCGCGAGTGATGGAGATGATGAACCGAGCGTTGATCGTGATCGCCGTCGTGTCGTGCGCCGTTGCGTGCAAGAAGTCGCGGCCGGCGCACGAGCTGGTGTTCTCCGACGACGCGGGGCGACGGCTCACGCGCGCCGACCTCGCCAACGCGACCGGCACCGTCCACTGGGAGGTCATCGGCGGTGACGACGTGCCAGCGGAGGCGAAGCAGCTGCACGAGCAAGGTCGCGCCGCCGGGAGCGCCGCCGACTACACCAAGGCGCTCGGGCTGTTCGAGCAGGCGAGCAAGCTGGCGCCGTCGTGGCCCTACCCGCGCTACGACGCGGCGTACACGTACCTCCTGCAGGGCGACACGGTGAGCGCCGAGGCGGCGTACGCCGAGGTCGATCGCCTGGCGCCGCGCGGCTTCTTCACCAGCAAGACCACGCTCGACTGCTTGCGGCGCGAGCGCGAGGGCGAGCTGCTCCCGGACTTCTGCCGCCTGTTCACGATGACCGAGTGGTTGTCGCCCGAGGAGCGGCGCACGGCGCTGCGCGGCCTGCTCGCGAAGGCGCCCGATTTCGGCGCCGGATGGCACGAGCTGTCGGAGGCGCTCGACGGCGACGAGGCCGCGCGCGCCGACGCGATCGAGAAGGGGCTGGCCGCGAAGTCGGACGCGCAGACGCGCGGGCTCCTGCTCATCAACAAGGCGCTCCTCCTCCAGGACACCGATCGCGCGGGCGCGGTGCGGATGCTCGGCGAGGTCGCGACCGACCCCACGTCGACGCTCGACGTCGAGCAGATCGCCAAGGCGACGCTGGCGCAGCTGGTCGGCAAGTAGCGCGTGCGTCGTCCCTGCGGTCAGAAGCCGCGGTGGTAACAGAGCGCCGCGTACAGGCACTGGCCCTGCTCGCCGCGCAGCGACGCGCGATGCGCGACGCAACACATCATCCCGGCCTGGCAGTCCTGTGCGCCTTCCCGCAGGCAGCCGAAGCCGAGGTCGCCCAGGTCACCGCTGCGCAGCTGCTCGCACGACGCGGCGGCGTAGCGCGGCAGGCGATCCGACGACATCTCGGCGCACTCCTTCATGCACGCGGCGTAGGGCTGCACGCCGCAGCGGTCGTAGTTCTTGCACGCGGCGTCGCACGCGCTCGTGTCGGCCGGCGCCGACGAGAGGCGCACGCTTTGCTTCACCGTCGCACAGTCGGCGGTGGTGACCGCGGCGAGCTGCTCGAGCGAGTACGCCTTCTTCGCGAGGTTCTGCGCGCACTCGCTCATGCAGCCCGGGAACGTGCCGGCGACGCCGCACTCGAGGACGTGCTTGCAGCCGCGCAGGCACGCCGACGCGTGCTGGAAGTCGGGCTCCTCCTTCTGCGCCGACGCGCAGTCGGCCGCGGTGTACGCCTCGATCGCCGCGGTGCCCTTGTCGCCGAGGAGGAGCGCGAGCCCCGAGCAGTCGGCGAGGCATGCGGACTGGTCCGACGCGGCAGGGATGCACTCGGCGCGGTGCGCGCACGCGTTCTTGCAGGCGGCCTCGCCCGGCGGCTGTTTGTCCTCCCCGAGCGCCGGCGGCGGCGTCTCACCGGCGACCTTCGCGGGTGACGCGGGGTCGGACTTTCCGCAGGCGAGGAGGGCAACGGCGAGGCACGCGATCCATCTCATGTCGCCGCGCTATCGCGAAGCGCGGGCCAATCGCATGTGGCCGACTTCGCTCGGGTTCACGCCGAGTGTTGCCGCGGTGTCGACATCACCGTGCGGCGTTAAGCGACACTGCCATGGTGATCGCCAGGCTCGTGGTGGTGTCGGGGCCGGACCGCGGGACGCTCTACGACATCGACGCCGCGGGCGGCGCGGTCGGGCGCGGTGACGCCGTGCACGTGAAGCTCGCCGACCCGGCGGTGAGCCGCACGCACTGCGAGCTGGTCGTAGACGGCGGCGCGCTCGTCGTGGTGCACGGCGGCGGCACCAACCCGACGCTCGTCAACGGCGCGGTGATCGAGCGGGCCACGCTGACCGAAGGCGACGAGCTCGAGCTGGGGCGTACGGTCTTGCGCGTGATCGGTGCGAGCGGCGACGTGGACGTGATCGCGGTGCGCGCCGCGGCCGCGCCGACGGTCGCCATCGACACGCTCGAGCTGGTGCGGCGCGGTGGTGACGACGTGGTGGTGACGCTGGCGCGGCTCGGCGACTGCTTGCACCGCGCCGGCGATCGCGCGGCAGTGGCGGCGCAGGCCCGCGCCGCGCTCGCCGACGTGCTGGCGGCCGATCGCGTGGCCGTGGTCGTGCGCGACGCGGCGGGGCGGCTGAGCGCGGTCGGAGACGACGGCGCCATCATCATGGTGCCCGAGGCGCAGATCGGCGACGCCATCGCGCGCGGGCGCGCGAGCGCGGGCGAGCAGCGCGACCGCACGGTGATGGTGGCGCCGCTGGCGCCCAGCGACGGCGTGTTCGGCGTGAGCGGCGCGCTGGTGATCGAGCGCGCCGCAGGGAAGCCGCCGTTCGGGCGCCGCGACGTCGAGCTTGCGTCGGCGGCGGCGCGCCTGGTGGGCGCCAGCCTGGGCGCGCTCGCGGCGCTCGAACGCTCGACCCGCGCGCAGCGATCGTTCGCGGAGCGCGCGACCACCGGCGCCGCCGTGGTCGGACGCTCGCCGGAGATGCAGAAGCTGGCGCAGCTGGTGGCGCGCGTCGCGACCGCCGACACCACGGTGCTGGTCCAGGGCGAGTCGGGCACCGGCAAGGAGTGGGTGGCCGAGGCGATCCACGCCGCGTCGCCGCGCGCCGCCGGCCCGCTGGTCTCGGTCAACTGCGCCGCGCTCACCGAGACGCTGGTCGAGAGCGAGCTCTTCGGTCACGAGAGGGGCGCGTTCACGGGCGCGACCGAGCGGCGCATCGGGCGCTTCGAGCAGGCCGACGGCGGCACGCTCTTCCTCGACGAGGTCGGCGAGCTCAGCGAGGCGGCGCAGGCCAAGCTCCTGCGCGTGCTCGAGACGCGCCGCTTCGAGCGCGTCGGCGGCGTGAAGACCATCGCCGTCGACGTCCGGCTGGTCGCGGCCACCAACCGCGATCTGCAGGCGATGGTGCAGGCCGGCACGCTGCGCGAAGATCTCTACTATCGTCTCGCGGTCGTGCGCGCGCTGGTGCCGCCGCTGCGCGAGCGCGTCGCCGACGTGATGCCGCTGGCCGAGCACTTCCGCGCGCGCTTCGCGGCGGCGTGCGGGCGACGCGTCACCGGCTTCACGCCGGCGGCGGTGGCCGCGCTCGAGGCGCACTGGTGGCCGGGCAACGTGCGCGAGCTGCGCAACGTCGTCGAGCGCGCGGTCGTGCTCGGCGACGGCGCGTTGGTCGAGACCGACGAGCTGGATCTCGACACGCGAAACGCACCGATGGCGGCTGCCTCGACGCCGGCCTCGGCCACGCTCGACGATCTCGAGCAGCAGGCGGTGGTGCGCGCGCTCGAGACCACGCGCGGCAACAAGCTCGCGGCCGCGCAGCTGCTCGGCATCAACCGCACCACGCTCTACAAGAAGCTGCGGCGTTTCGGCCTACGGTGAGCGTGCGCGCCGCGCGAACAGCGCGAGGCCGTGACTGGCGGCCTCGTCGGCGAGCGACGCGAGCAAGGCCGTCGCCGCGCGATCGCCGTCGCCGCGCTCGAGGAGCGCGAGCTGGATCGCGAGCTCGAGCCGCGCCGTGAGTGGGAGCCGCGCGACATCGCCGGTGCGGAGGGCGCGGGCCGCGTCGCGCACGCCGCGCTCGCCTGCGAGGAACGCGATGCGGAGCTCCGCGGCGCGCAACGTCGCGCTCACGGCGGGCGCCGGATCGGGCGACGCAGCGCGCGCGGCCGCGAGGGCACGGCGAGCGCCGGCGAGATCTCGTCGCGCGAGCGTGACCTCGAGCTCGGCGACGGCGAGCCAGTACGCGGTCTCGGGCGGCAGCTCCGCCTTGCGGGCGAGCGCGGCGCGCACGACGAGGGCCGCGTCGTCGACGTTGCCGTCGGCGAGCAGCACGAAAGCCGCGAGCGCCGCGGCCGCGACCTCGCGATGCGGCTCGCCCAGGGTCTTCGACAGCTCCTGGGAGCGCTGCACGCGCGTCATCGCGGCCGCCGTGTCGCCGCGCCAGAGCAGCAGCCAGGCCAGGCTGAGCTCGGCCTGCGCGCTCGACCGGAGCTCGCGGATCGCCTCGTAGCTCGCCAGCGACTGATCGAAGTAGATGCGCGCCGCCCCGAGGTCGGCCTCGTCGAGCGCGAGCTCGCCCAGGTTGTGGGCGAGGTCGCCGGCGCGCATGCGCTCGCCGAGCCGCACCGCGATCTCGAGGCCCTCGCGCCAGTGCTTGCGCGCCTCGTCGAGCCGGCCGCGCGCGTTCTCGATCGAGCCCATCTCCTGCGCCGCCCACGCGATCTGCCCCTCGTCGCCGAGCTGGCGGTAGAGCTCCTTCGCCTTGCCGACGTGATCGAGCGCGGCCTCGAACTCGCGCAAGCCGCTGACCAGCACCGCGAGCGTCCCGTGCACGTTGGCCTGGCCGCGCAGGTCGTGCGCGTTGGTGGCGATGGCGAGCGCGCGGAGCGCGATGGTGCGCGCGCCCGGCAGATCACCGCCCACCCACGCGAGCGCGCTGCGCATGCGCTCGACCTCGCTGAGCCCGATCGGATTCTGCTCCGCGGTGTACGCGACCTCGGCCGCATCGAGCGCGGCGCGGGCCTCCTCGGCCTTGCCGAGGTAGAGCGCGCCGGTGCCGACCGCGACGTGGCCCTGCCCGGCCAGCGCCTTCGAGCCGCGCACCGCGGCGGCGGCGATCACGCGCTTGCCGAGCGCGATCTCCTTGTCGAGCTCGCCGTCGCGGTCTGCGACGCGGGCCTCGACCAGATCGACGTGGGGATCGTCGGGTACGCGCTGGCGCAAGCGCGCGATGGTCTGCTTGGCGAGGTCGAGCTGACCGGCGCGCATCTGCGTGTACGCGAGCGCGACGCCGTGTGCGGTGGTCGTGGGATCGAGGCCGTCGAGCGCGAGCCACGCCGCCGAGGCAGCCGCCCAGTCACCCGCGACCTCGGCGCGGCGGGCCTCGACGAGCAGCTTCTCGGCTTGCGTCCATCGCCGCGGCGCGCGCTCGATCAGCGCCACGGCGCGCGCCGACGCTGCGCGCGCCGCTTCGGGATCGCCCGAGCCCAGCTCCGCCGCGGCGAGCTGCGCGTGCGCGGGCGCGAGCTCGGGCGCGGCGGCGACGACCCGCCGCAACGTCGTGCGTGCCGCGGTCGGATGGATGTCGCGCAGCATCGCGGCGGCGTGCGCGTAGTCGGCCGCGACGGCGGACGGTGCGCGGATCGCGCCCGGTGGCGGGGCGCTCGAACCGCGCGGCCGGAGCACGAACGCGGCGGCGAGCGCGGCGACGAGGATCGCGCCGACCAGCGCGACGAGCCAGCGCCGGTCCGGCCGTGTCATGGCGAGAACGGCGGCGGCGCTCGACGGTCGGTCGGAGGGGGCCGACGCGGTCGCCGCGCGCACGGCCCTCGTCCACCGCGGGACGCGCAGCTCGTCCATGACCTTGCCCAGCGCGAACACGTCCGTCGCCACGCTGGGGGGCGCGCCGTCGAGCAGCTCGGGCGCCATGTACTCGGGCGTGCCCGCGATGCCGGTCCGCGACGCCGGCGGCGATGACCCGGCCGCGGCCGCGCCCGCGTCGCCCATCGCGGCACGGCTGGCCGTGATCGCGAGCCCGAAGTCGGTGATGACCGCGCGTCCGTCGCGCGTGACCATGATGTTGGCCGGCTTGAGGTCGCGATGGATGACCCCGGCGCCGTGCGCCGCCGAGAGCCCCGCGATGACATCTCCGAGGATGCGCTGCGCCTCGTCGCCGGCGAGCGCGCCGCGGCGCAGCCTCGCCGCGAGCGTCTCGCCGGAGAGCAGCTGCATGGTGAGGAACGACAGCGCCGCGTCCTTGCCGAGGTCGAACACGCGACACACGCTCGGGTGCGTCACCTCGCGCGCCACCTGGATCTCCCGATGGAAGCGCGCGAGCACGACCGGATCGCTCGCGATCGCGGGCCGGATCGTCTTGAGCGCGACGCGCGTGCCGAGGTCGCGATCCTCGACCTCGTACACCTCGCCCATGCCGCCGCGCGCGACGAAGCGGACGATGACGTAGCGGTCGGCGAGGACGCTGCCCACGCGCAGCCCCTCAGCGGTGGGTAGCTCGCCCTCTCCGAGCTTCTCGGTGGGCAGATCCTCGATCCGTGGCCCCGACATCCCCGCGCAGGATCGCACATCTTCCGCGCGCACTTCGTCCGGGAGCTGCGATCGGTGCGGACGGACGGCTCACTGACACACCTGGCCGCACTGCTGCTCGGCCTCGTCGTCGCACTGCTGGTCCCACTCGACGAAGCAGCAGTACGGATCGACGAAGCAGATGTCCATGACGCAGGCCTCGCACGCGGCGGGGTCGCCGCCGCCGGGCGGTGGGGGAGGAGGAGGCTGTCCACCGCCACCACCGCCGCCGCACGGCGCGCCGCACACCTGCTCGGCGCCGAACGCGCACTGCTCGTCCCACGCCTGCGTGCAGCAGAAGTCATCGACCTGGCAGACCGCCTCGACGCACGGATCGCACGCCGGATCGAGCGGCTCGCCCGGCTCGCACACGTCGTGCGTGCAGCCGCCACCACCGGGCGGAGGCTGCGGCGGAGGTTGCCCGCCGCCGCCACCCCCGCCGCCGCCGTCGATCGCGAACAACAGCGCGTGACGCTCGGCGGCCGCGCGCAAGACGTCGCTGTGCGGCGTGCCGTTCGTGAGATCGCCGTCGTTGTCGTCGCGGAGGAAGACTTCGCGCACCGCGGCCGGGATGTCGGCGGCGTTCGTGCTCAGCGACGGCAGCACCAGCTTGCGCGCGAGCTCGTCACCGGGCCCAGCGCCGAGCTGCTGGATGAGCCCCGCGCGCACGTGCCACGTGAAGCCCGACCACGCCTGCCCGAGGTCGTGCACCTCGGCCTGTCCCGCGTCGGCCGGGTACTGGTAGCTGTTGTCGCAGGTGCGGAACACCGAGCCGTTGTCCTCGAGGCTCGGCAGCGGCGCGCGGTCGAGCAGGTAACACGCGAGCGTGTCCCCCCACCCTTCGCTCAGCCCGCCGTCGGTGATCCCGCCGTAGATGTCGTCGACGAAGTGGCCGTACTCGTGCGTGACCACCGCGTCGTGCGCCGAGTTCTTGCACATGCCACCCGCCGCCATGAAGTTGATGGTGCGGTTCTGGTAGAAGGCGTCGCACGTCTGTGTCTGGTTGACGTTGGCGGTGATCGCCGCGCCGAAGCTCGCCGCCGCGAAGCCGTTGTCCTCGAGGTACGTGCGCGTGCGGTCGGCGAACATGTACGCGTTGATCTGCGCCAGCTCGAATTCGGTCGCGGTCCCCATCGCGATCGAGACCGTCGCGCCTGCCGGCGTGCTCGCCTCGAGCGCCGTGCCGCTGCCCGTCGTCACGCTCAGCGCGCGCCCGGCCAGCGTCGCGCGGATCGGCGTGCCCGCCGGCACGTCGATCGTGAACGCGCCGTTGCGATCGGTGGTCGCCGTCGCGTTGCCCGCCGTCAGGTTCAACCCGCCCAGCGGGCCCGTCGTCGGTGTGCCCGTGCCGCCGGGCGCGCCGTTCGACGCGTACGTGCCGGTCACGGTGCCGTTCGTGACGTGGTAGCGGTCGTCGATCAGCGCGACCTCGCCCACGCGCGGGCCCGACGCGATCACCGCCGCGCGTGCCGGCGCGCCCGCGACGCTCACGTCCCATACCAGCTCGAGCCGGCCGTCGATCGCGCGCACGACGAGCGCCGGCGTGCTCACCGCGCCGTCACCGAGCGCGCTGCGCGCCGCCGACAGCGCGCGCCCGCTGGCGATCGCCGGCTGGGTGTCGACCGCAGGCGACGTGTAGACCTTGTAGCTCGACGCGAGGAGTCGAGCCCCATGTCCGTCGGTGCCCGGACGCAAGGTCAGGCCGACGTGCGTGCCGACGATCGGAACGCCACCGACGGTCTGCTGCATCGAGACGTGCGTGAGCGTGTTCCCGCTCGCGGTGCGCGAGTCCGTCTGCACGCGCGTGAGCAGCTGCGTGATGTCGAGCCCGGCGAGGTCGCCGCCGATCGACGCCACCATCGAAGGCACGACGTCCTCCGGCTTGAGGTCCTGGTACCCCGCGAACGAGGACACCGGGTCGCGGTGTAGCCGTCCACCGCTGACGAGCTCTGCCGGATCGCGGCTGTCGGGCGGCGCGCCCACACAACCCGTGATCATGAACGGCAAGATGAATCTCCACGCAGGACGAGACATGGGAGCTCCTTCAGCCCGGCGGCACGCTCGTGCACAGCAAGGTCGGGGCCGAAGGAGCTCGCGCGCGATCTCGCGCGGTTGCGGCGCGTCGACGCGGCCGCGATGTCAAACGTGGTCGGCGTCGCCGCCGGTCGACGATCTGTCAGCGGTCAGCGCCGGTCAGTGCCCGTCAATGACAGACGATGCCGTTGGGCGCGTTCACGGGGCGACCGACATCGATCACCGCCGTGGTCTGCTCGGCGCCGTCCTTGTAGATGCGGACGCCCGACGTGCCCATCGTGATGTCGCCCGCCACGACGTAGCCGCCCGGGCACGCGGCCACCGACGAGATCAGCTGCGTGGTCGCGCTGACCTCGGCGCCGAGCGTGCCGCTGGCCAGGTCGACCGGGCGAAGCCGACCGAAGTTGTTCGAGAAGTTCGGGTTGAGCGCAAACGCGGCGATCCACAGCGACGCGCCGTCGGGCGAGATGTCGGTCGCCGCGACGTACCCGGCGATCGCCGAGTTCTGCACGGCGTACCCGTTCGCCGCCGGCGTGGCGCCCACGCTCACGCGCTCGAGGCCGCCGCTCGTGTAGCTCGTCAGCGCCGGCACCGTCGGGATGAGGAGGTCGCCGGCGAACATGCTGCCCTCGGGTGAGCGCACGAAGCGGCCGAACGGATTCGCGTTGGCGAGATCGAACGTCGACGCCACCGTGTCGTCGGCGGTGTTGATGACCGCGATCTTGCCGGCGCCGCGCGGCGTGAAGTTGCCGTCGAAGATGTCGCAGGCGACGAAGACGCGATCGCCGACCGCGTAGGCCGAGATGCAGTTGGGGACGTTGTCGCTGTCGACGGCGATCGTGACCGTCTTCACCATGCGCGTCGTGCGATCGATGACCTTGAGGCCGCCCATACCGTCGAAGATCGGGACGTAGAGCTTGTTGCCGACGACCGCGACGTCCTGCGGGTTGCTGCCGCCGCCGGTGCCGAACTGATCGATGAAGCGCAGCGGCGAGCCGCCCACGATGGTCACGTTGTTGCCGCCGGCGCGGTTGACGATGAAGTACTCGTCGCCGACCTTGCGGATCCACGGCTCGCCGCCCGCCACGCCGGCCAGCGCGTTGCGCGTCGGCGTCCCCGTCGCGACGTCGACCGTCGTCAGGATGCCCGTGACGCTGAAGTCACCGGTGACGACCACGGCGGTCGGGCGCGGCGTGGTGTCGGCGTCGACGGCGGCGTCGATGTCGGCGACCGGCGCGTCGGTCGACGGCAGGATGTTCTCGTCTTCACCGCAGGCGGCGGCGAGGACGACGAGAGCGAGCGTGAGGTTGCGAAGCATGCGTGACTCCTCGGAATCAATGAGACCAGTCCAGACGCAGATAGACGGCGCGGCCGGGTAGCGGGTACCCGGCCACGTCGGAGACGGCCCGCGGCACCTCGGCGAGATCGGGCCGCGGTGGCGGATCGAGCGGGACGAGCTCGATGCGGTTGTCGCGCAGGTTCTTGACCTCGACGGCGAGCGTGAAGCCCGCGCCGACCTCGAGCTTGGCGCCGGCGCCGTAGAGCCAGCGCGCGGGAACCAGCGAGAGGTTCGAGTCGTCGAGGTAGCTGCCCGACGTGAACGACGCGTCGGCGAACACGGCGGCGAGGCGGCCGCGCACGAGGCGCGCGACGTCGGCGCGCGAGTAGAGCGCGTGCAGCGGGCGGCCGGGCAGGCGCTTGCCGTCGAGCGACGGTTCGCTCGACTCGGCGCGCGTGTCGGTGAGCGTGTAGTTCGCGGCGATCGTCAGCGTGCGCCCCGCGCGTGCGCTCGCCACCAGCTCGACGCCGCGCAGCCGCGCGCCCGGCAGGTTGACGGGGCGGGCGACGAAGCCGCCGGTGGTGACGAACACGATGGGATCGCGCGGGCGCGCATAGAAGCCGGCGGCCTCGAGGTACACGCGATCGACGTGCGCCCGCGTGCTCGCCGGGGCCCACACCACGCCGGCGTCGGCGACCCAGCCGTGCTCGCTGCGCAGATCCGGGCTGCCGAGGATGAAGCCACGATCGCCGAACAGCTCGAGCGCGGTCGGCACGCGCGAGTAGCGGCCGCCGGTGGCCTTCACCGCGAGATCGGGGAGCACGAGGCCGCGCACGCCCAGGCGCGGGCTGACGAACGTCTCGGTGCGCGACACCAGCTCGACTGGCATCCCGCCGGCGCTGCCGTCGGCGAGCGGATCGGTGTGGAGCGTCTCGAGGCGCAGCGCCGGCTCGATCGCGAGGCGCCCGCCCTTCGCGCCGATGTCGTCGGCGATCGCGAGCGCGACGCCGGCGCGGGAACCGTACGTGCGCAGCGCCTGGTTGGCGCCGACCTCGCGGTCGCGGAAGTAGTCGCCGCGCAGCTCGAGCGCTGCGGCGCCGCGATGCCGTCCACGCGCGAGCACCGCCGCGCTGCTCGCGCCGCCGGCGAGCGTGAGATAGCGCCGGTCCTGCGCGGCGTTGCCGATCTCGTCGTCGGGATCGTGAAAGGCCTGCGCCTCGACGGCGAGGTTGGCCGCGGTGCGCACGACGAGCCCGTCGACGCCGGCGGGACGGTCGAACGTGACGCCGCCGTCCGCGATCGCCGCCGCGCTGTCGAGCGACACGTTCATCGCCTGATCGAACGCGGCGCCGGGAAGCCCTTGCTGCTTCCCGAGCCCGCGCGCGCCGGCGTCCCAGCGCAGGTCCGCGCGCCGGCCCGCGACACGCACCGCGGCGTCGAGCTCGTCGAACCCGTTGTTGGCGCGCGTCGCCATGCGGTCGTCGGCGAGCGTCAGGTTGGTGCCGGCGTCGTCGAAGTACGAGAAGTCGCCGTTCGCGCCGGCGTAGCCCACCGTGGCGACGTACGCGACGCCGCCGTCGACATCCGCGTCACCGTCGCCGGCGCGGACGCGCGCGCTGCGCGCACCGAACGAGCCGACACCTGCGCTCACGCGCACGCGCTCTCCCGTCGATCCGCGCCCGACACGGGTCACGAGGTTGAGCGCGCCGCCCACGCCCGCGCCGCCGAGCGTGATCGGCACGCCGCCGCGATACAGCTCGATCTCCTCGAACCCGTCGAGCTCGTAGCGCGACAGATCGACCGTCGTGGTCCCGAGCCGCGACAGCTGCACGCCGTCGACCAGCACCTGCGTGTGCCCCGGCGCGGCGCCGCGCACCGCCAGCGACGAGAAGCTGCCGAGCCCGCCCAGCGACCGCGCGTCGGCGCCGACCGCCGCACCCACCGCCTCGGCCAGCCCGCGCGTCTCGCCGGCGCGCTCGTCGATGTGCACGATGGTCAGGAACGACGACGCGGCGAGCGCACGGCGCCGGTCGCGCGCCTCCTCGTCGGGGCCGATCAGATCGGCGACGCCACCGCGCGGCGCGCGATCGTCGATGATGATGGTCTCGTCGGGCGCCGCGCCGGAAGCGGGCGACGCGGGCGACGCGGGCTGCGCCTCTGCAGCGCCCGAAAGCGCGCATGCGAACAGAGCTATGTGGACCGACTGGCGTCCCATGGACTCACACCCCGGAGCGTTCGCGATGGGCCGGTCTCCTGACTCCCGATTCGTCCTACTTGCGGCGCCTTCCCGTTTCCGGTGGCTTCGTGCCGCGTTCGTCCTCGGTCACAGTAGCGGGGGCTGTGCCGGTATCTCACCGGCTTCCCGTCACCCATCGGTGGCTGCGTCTAGTTCGGCAATAGCTCCTTTCGCGGGCGGTGTACCATCGGCGCATGCGGGTCGTCCATGCCGTAATTGCGCTCAGCGTCGCGGCATGTACCGGGGAAATCGACGGTGGCGGCGGTGATGACGGTGGTTCGAACGGTGGCGGCGACGGGGGTGGCACCGGCAGCAACATCGACGCGCCGCCGGTCGTCGGCGAGCCACCCGGGCTGGTCGGCATCACCGATGCGCACAACGTCGAGCGCGCCGAGGTCGGGGTCCCGCCGCTGACGTGGGATCCCGCGCTCGCGGCGATCGCGCAGGCGTGGGCCGAGCAGTGCGTGGATGCGACGGCGCCCACGGGCCTCGTCGATCACAATCCGAATCGCGGCCAGGGCTATCCCGACTCCGTCGGCGAGAACATCTACGGTTCGGGCGGACAGGCCAGCGGCACGGCGGCGGTCGCGCTCTGGATCCAGGAGCAGGCCAACTACAACTACGCCAGCAACTCGTGCAACGGCGTGTGCGGCCACTGGACGCAGGTCGTGTGGCGCACGACGACGAAGGTCGGCTGCGGGCTGCACACGTGCCCGGGCCTGCAGTACGGCTCGACGGTGGTGTGCGACTACGCGCCCGCCGGCAACAACGGCAGCCGGCCGTACTGATGCGGTGGGCGGCGATCGTGCTCTCGCTGGCCGCGTGCGGCGGTGGCGGCGGCGGCACGCAGGACATCGACGCCTGCGCCGACTGCACGCCCAACCCTGACGCCGGGATGTACACGTGGCGACTCGAGGCGCGCGACGCGACGCGCATCTACCACTACGAGGACGAGCGACCGATCGCGCAGGGCCGCTCGACGCGCGTCGCGGTCGAGCACGGCGGCCTCGCGTGCGATCTGTGGGCGATGCCCGACGTCGTGATCGAGGAGGCCGACAACACGGTCACGATCACGCCGCGCGCGTTCGAGCGCACGCCCGCGTGCACGCTGACCGCGTCGCAGACGCGCGTCGTCACGATCAGCGGCCTCACCGCCGGGACGTGGACGGTGATCGGCGGCGGCGCGTCGACGGCGACGCCGCTCACGCTCACCGTCGGCGCGGCGCCCGCACGCGCGTGCGGTGCGTCGCCGTGCACGCTCGACTGCGACTGCGACATGAACGCGGGCGAGCGCTGTCTCGGCGCGATGGGCTTCGGCGGCCCGTTCCTCGCGTGCGTGCGTCCGTGCGAGCACAACCGCGACTGCGTCACCGGCGCGTGCGTCGACATCGCCGACGGCCACCTCCGCACCTGCACCGACGGCGCGGAGTGCGACGATCTCACGCCCTGCCCGCCCGGCTACGCCTGCACCGCCGGCGCGTGCGCACCGTCGTTCGTCCTCAACCAGGGCACGCGCCACGAGTGCACGAGCGATCAGGACTGCTCGGGCGGCCTGCGCTGCGTCGAGGCCACCGCTGCGGCCGGCGCCAATCGCTGCGAGGTCGCGTGCCGCACCGCCGGCAACTGGTGCCAGGGCGCCCACGTCTGCGGCACCGCCGCCGCCGACGTCTCCAGCCTCGCCCGCTCCGACTCGGTCTGCGGCTTCCTCGGCGAGTAGCGACCCACCCGCCCGACCTAGGGCTTCATGATCGTGCGCTCGAAGTTCATGGCGCCGGTCTTGTCGTAGAAGCGGCCGGTCATGCGCTTGCCGACGATCTCGACGAAGAGGAAGCCTTCGGTCGTCGCGTCCTCGTAGTACGCCTGGTTACCGCGGCTCGCGACGAGCGAGGTCACCTTGGCGCCGGCGCCGCTCACGATCATCTCGGTGCCGCACAGCGCGGTGGGCTCGTTCAGCCACTGCCGCGAGTGATCGTGACCGCTCATGTAGATGTCGACCGTGCCGCACACGTGCGTGTCGAACCACGACTTCAGATCGGCGCCGCCCTGGATGGGCAGCGAGAACGGGATCGGGATGCCGAAGATCTCGGGCGCATCGTACGTGCCGGCGTTTCCGTGCTGGCCATTCGAACGGTACGGGTGGTGTCCGAGGAGGAACTTCCACTGCTTGTCCATGATCTCGAGCTGCGCCGTCGTGTACCAGGGCGTCTGATCGCCGTGCTGCGTGTTGCTCCACAGGATCGAGTTGGTATCGAGCGCGATGAAGCCGACGTTCTCGTACGAGAACGTGTAGTGCGTGGCCGGCATCTCCCACTTCGAGGACACGTTGGTGTACGCGACCTCGTTCGGCCCCTTGTCCCACTCGTTGCCGAGGCCGCCCACGTCGATGCCGATGATGTTCCCGCCGTAGTCGTGGTTGCCGAGCACCGCGTAGAACGGGATGCTGAAGTTCGCGTACGGCTGCTCGAACTTGGTCTGGAACTGCATGTCGTTCACCGACGTCGCGCCGGTGTCGTAGATGTTGTCGCCGAGCAGGAGCGCGAAGTCGCATCCGCCGGCCGCATCGCACACGGTCTTGGCCACGGCGCTGACCTGCGCCTGCGTCGGCGAGCCCTCGCCCGTATCGCCGAACGCGACGAAGCGCACCGGCCGCGGGCCGGGCGGCGCGTCGGGATTCGATCCCGAGCCGTCCCCGCCGCCACCGTTGCCGTCCGCGGGCGGGCTGTCGTCGTCGCCGTCGTCTCCGACGCCGGTGGCCGAGCTGCCGCACGCGGCGGTCACGAGCACGATCGCAAATCCTACGCACCTCATGGCCGCGGACTCTAAACCCAGAGTCGCCCCGACCGACATCATCGCGACATCAGGAACGCCGGCGCCGTCGTCACGCCGCGGGCGGGTCGAGCTTCATGAGCTGGCGCATCGTCTCGACGATCTGGCGAAGCCGCATCGGCTTGTCGAGGAAGATGTCGGCGCCCGCGCCCAGCGCCGCCTCGCGCGCGCCCGGCCCACCCGCCGACACCGCGATGATCGGCAGCTGCTTCAGGCCGAGCGTGGTTCGCACCTTGTCGATCACGTGCGCCCCGTCGATCACCGGCAGGTACACGTCGATGATGAGCGCGTCGAACGACTCGCTCCGCAGTAGCTCCAGCGCCTCGCGCCCGTTGGTCGCCGTACGCACGCTGAACGAGACGTCGACCGATCGCCGGCTCGAGCCCGTGAGCCCGTCGCCCAGGAACGACGCCACGTGCGGGTTGTCCTCGACGACGAGCACGCGCACCACACGCGACACCGTCTTGGGATCACGCGTGCGGATGCGATCGATCACCTCGGCCAGCCGTGCGCGCCCCTCGCCCTCGAGGAACTCGATGCCGACGCCGCGCTCCTCGCCGCCGCGCACCCAGCGCACCACGCCGTCGATGCCGACGGGCTCGAGCAGGCCAGGGAACGAGAGCGCGAGCCGCACGGCGGCCCCGATCTCCATCTCGCGTGACGTCGCCACGAAGGTCCCGCCCGTCGACAGGTTGTCGGTGTAGTCGGTCAGGAGCTCATCCGCCGCGTCGTACTCGACGAGCAGCGTGACCCCGGCGCGGTGGTGCTTCCGCTTCTCGTGCGGCGGCGGATCGTCCTCCATCCCTTGGAAAAAATTGTCCCCCGCGGCGTCCGCGGACGCAACTACCTGCGCCGATCAGAGCGGGACCGCTATGCGCGCGGAAGCTCGAGGGCGAAGGTCGCCCCCTCGCCGGGCGTCGACGTGACCTGGATGGCGCCGCCGTGGTCCTTGATGATCTGATGCGTGAGCGCCAGGCCGAGGCCGGTGCCCCCGTCCTTGGTCGACACGAACGGGTCGAACAGCCGCTCGCGTAGCTCGGGCGCGATGCCGGAGCCGTCGTCGGCAACCGCCACGATCACGCGGGTTTGGGTCGACGACGTCCGCACCCACACGTGGCCGCCGCCCTTGGCAGCCACCGCCTCGGAGGCGTTGCGCACGAGGTTGAGGAGCGCCTGGCGGATCTGGCCCTCGTCGCACATCGCGGCGGGGATGTCGGCCTCGTGCTCGACCACCAGCTCGACCTTGCGGGCGGCCAGATCCTCGCGCACGAACCGGGCGAGGTCGTCGACCAGCGCGGGCACCGAGCCGGCGGCCAGCCGCGGCTTGGGCAGGCGCGCGAACGACAGGTACTCCTCGGTGATCGCGGTCAGGCGATCGACCTCGCGCGTGATGGCCCGGCAGATCTCGCGCGCCTCGCCCGGCGACGACGCCAGCTCCTCCTCGAGCAGCTCGGTGTTGAGCGCGATCGACGACAGCGGGTTGCGCACCTCGTGCGTGATCATCGCCGCCATCTTGCCGACCGCGGCCAGACGCTCCGAGCGCACCAGCTCGCGCTCACGCTCCTCGACGGCGCGCCCCATGGCGTTGAACTCGCGCGCCAGGTCGGACACCTCGGCGGGTCCGCTCTCGTCGAGGCGATTGCCGTACTCGCCGGCGGCGATGCGCCGCGAGGCGCTGCGCAAGCGGCCCAGCGGCCGCAAGGACAGCGTCACCCACGCCGTCACGAGCAGGCCGGCGACCAGCGCGACCAGGGCCATGATGCCGGTGTAGAGCCGCAGCCGCCGCGCGTTGTACTCGAGGTTCTTGGCGATCTTCTCGGTGCGCAGGCGCATCTGATCGGCGAACTCGCTCATCGACGAGAACAGCCGATACTCGGCGTCGAGGAGGTGCTGCTTGGCAGCGACCGCGGCCTGCAGCTTCGACGGATCGCCGGTGGGCGGATCGGCCGTGAGCGACCGCTGGAGCGGCGGCGCCGCCAGCAGCGTGGTGTACGAATCGTTCAGCTGCTCGACCGAGCGCTTCATCGCGATCGCACGGTCCTGGTACTTCACGACCAGCGCCCCGTGGCCGCGCGGCAGGTCGCTCATGCCTCCGATCGTCGTGGTGAGGCGGTCGAGCAGGTCGCTGCGGGCCGTGCGCAGGCGGTGGAGCCGGCGCCCCACCATCGTGGGCGTGCCCTCGTCCGCCATCTCGTCGCGGAGGTAGGCGAACAACATCTGCTGCTGCCCCGCGAGGTCCTTGGAGGCGATGGTCAGCTTCAGGTAGCGCGTGCGGATGACCTCGATCTCTGACCGTAGGTCATTCATGTAGGCCACGATCCAGATCATCGTGGCGCCGAAGACGATGATCAGGAGTGCGAACCCGGCGAGGATTCTTGCCGACAGCGTGCGGAGGAAAGCAGGGCGCACTTGGTGGTATGGTGTGTATACTCCGCGCAACCGGGGGAGTCATGAAGCGCATCCTCAGCATCCTGGTAACTCTTGGAATCTTGCTGGTGGCGAGCCCTGCGTTCGCAGGCAAGCCATCGATCGCAATCCTCGGCCTCGAGATCGTCGACGACGGCAGCATGGACGCCAAGGCGACGCAGTTCGCCGAGGCCCTGACCGAAGCGTTGCGCCAGCGTGCGCGCGCCGGCACGGGCGCGTACGCCCTGGCCCCGGGCAGTGACAAGAACCTCATCGAGATGAAGCTGCTCTCCGACTGCGAGAGCGAAGCGAACGCGTGCATGGCCGCCATCGGCGCCGAGCTCGCGGCCGATCGCCTCCTCTACGGCAAGGTCGAGAAGCGCTCCAACGGGTACCAGGTGTCGCTCAAGCTCCTCAACGTCGAGACCAAGTCGGCGGAGCGGAGCACCACCGAGGTCGTCCCGTTCGGCGAGGCGTCGGGCACGGCGCTCACCACGTGGGGCAAGAAGCTCTACTCGAAGATCACCGGGTCGTCGGCGCAGGGCACGCTCGTCGTGAAGTCGAACGTCGACACCGGCACCGTGTTCCTCGACGGCGAGCCGCGCGGCAACCTGGTCGGTGGAACGGCGCGCATCACGGGGCTCGACGCGGGCGACTACAAGCTCGCGGTCGAGGCCGAGTGCTACGTCCGCCACGAGGGCAAGGTCACGGTCGAGGGCGGCAAGGACGCGAGCCAGAAGGTCGACCTCGAGAAGAACGCGCTGGGCACCTGCGGCGGCGGCGACGTCGGCGGCGGTGGTGGCGATGTCGGCGGCGGCGGCGGTGGTGGCGGCGACAACAGCCAGATCATCACCGGCCACGTCTCCGATGATGTGCGACCGGGCGGCGGCGCGCGCGCCCTCTTCTGGACGACCACCGCAGTGACGGCGATCGGCGCCGGCACGTGGGCGTATGGCTACTTCGGCCTCATCAAGCCCAACGAGGGCTCGCCGGGCGACCTGACCGATCCGTCGAAGTGCCACGACGAGTCGCCGGCCGATTCGGACGATCAGAACTGCAAGGACGGCCTCACCGGCAAGAAGCTGACGCAGATCGGCATCCCGGTGACCATCCTCGCCGGCGCCGCGGCCGGTTACTTCTTCTACAAGGGCTACATCGCGCCGAAGAAGCCGGGCGCCGAGCGTCCGCTGTCGTCGCGTCGCAAGCGCAACATCATCGTCGCGCCCACGGTGACCGCCAAGGAAGTCGGCGGCGTCGTGCAGTTCGAGTTCTAAACCGTCAACGTCGCGATTCAACCTTGACGTTGACGTTGACCTCAACCTTGACGTTGACCTGAACCTGAACCTGAACGCTACCGTTGACGTTGACGTTGACTGTCACGGAATGTGTCAACGAATCTGAGACAGCTCAGAAGAAAAATTAGAGGACGATCGCGGCGGTGGGCGGGTTGATCCAGACGGCCGCCGCGGGCCGAGGATGCTGGGGAGCGCCTCGAACGAAGCGCTCCGGGTGGCGCTCGTAGGCCTCGTCGAGCGCGCGCTGGCGCGCCGCTACGATGGCCTCGGCGCGGCCGTGGTGCACGTCGCTCGGCGTGAGCAGCGCGATGCCGGTGTGGTAGTGGCGTTCGTTGTACCAGTCGAAGAGCCCGACGAAGAAGGCGCGGGCCTCCTCGAGAGAGTGGAATCGTTCCGGCGAGGCCGGGCGGTACTTGAGCGTCTTGAACTGCGATTCGGAGAACGGGTTGTCATTGGAGACGCGCGGTCGGCTGTAGCTCGCCGTGATGCCGAGGTCGCTGTAGAGGAGCGCCGTCGACTTGGCCTTCATGGGGGCACCGCGGTCGGAATGAACGAT
>DATLEB010000206.1:0-5084 GCA_035525615.1 Kofleriaceae bacterium
CCGACTCGAGCGTGGCGAGACCACCGCCGCCGATGCGATCCCGATCCTCGCGGTCGCCGCGACCGACGCACCGACGCGAAGCGCTCGCCTCGACAGTTGCCGGTTGCTCGGCGATCTCGCCGGTCGCGCACTCGGGGCCGAGTGGGAGATCGCGGAGCGCGCTGCGTTCGCGCTGCTCGAGGCCGCGCGCGTCGCCGATACCGCGGCCGATCGCCGCGGCGTGCTCGAGGCAATGGGGCGCGGGTTCCGCAACATCTGGCTGCTGCCGTTCGTCCATCGCCGGCTCTCCGATCGCGATCCGAACGTCGCCGCCGCCGCACTGCAGGCCGCGGGTGGCCTCGGCTTCCCGGCGCTCGAGGAGGCGGTCGCCGGCTTCCTCGGCGACACGGTGTCCGCGCAGCTTCGCCGCGCCGCGATCGCCGCGCTAGGCCGGATGGGCGCGATGAGCGCGATCGATCGGCTGGTGCCGCTGGTGCTCGGCGATCCCACGGAAGCAGCGGCGGCGCTCACCGCGCTCACCGAGATCCGCTCGCCGGTCGCGCTCACGGACGCCGCCGCGCTGGTCGCCTCCGATCCCGAGCCGGAGATCGTCGTCGCCGCCGTGCGCTACCTCGCCGAGCTCGGCTCGATGGACGTCCTGCCGTCGCTGCGCCGTCTCGCCCGCGACGACGACGCCGAGCTGCGCACGGCCGCCAGCTTCGCCTCGCGCGCCTTCAAGGCCGAACGCGGGCGCGACGCCGGCGAGCGCTTCCTCATCGCGCTGACCGAGCGCGATCGCGCCGTGCGCGCCGCCCTCGCGCGCCGCCTCCGCACGATCCCGGTCGCCGAGATCCTCGAGCACGCCGACGTGCTCCTCTCCGACGATCCCGAGGGCGTGGTGCAGGTGCTCGCCGAGATCCGCGAGTCCGAGGTCACGAAGTATCTGCTCGGCCTCGTCGCGCGCACCGATCTGTCGGAGCTGGTACGCGCACGCGCCGCGCTCGCCATCGAGGCCAATCTGCCGTGGGAGCGCGAGGCGCTCGGCACCATCGCCGCCGACGCCGCGCAGCCCGAGCCGGTGCGCGCCGCCGCCGCGCAGTGCATGGGCGCGTTCGCCGACCTCGACGAGGTGTACACGCGCATCGGCGCGCTCGCCGACAGCGAGGCTCAGGGCCTGCGCGGATCGTTCCTGTGGGCGCTCCAGCTCGCGGCGCGCCCCAGCAAGCTCGTCGGTCCGCTGCGCAAGAAGACCATCGACGTGGTGCGCCGCCTCCTCGGCGACGCCGACGGGATGGTGAGCCGGCGCGCCGCGTACGTCGCCGGCAACCTCGCGCTCACCGAGCTCGCCACCGAGCTCGTCGCCAGCGCGAAGAAGTCGCCCGATCCCGAGCAGCGCATCGCCGTGTTCACCGCGCTCGGGGAGCTGCGCGGGCTCGACACGTTCGCCGACACGCTCGAGCTGGCCAAGAAGCCGGAGAAGACGGACACGGATCGCGTGACCGTGGCCGCGCTCCGCACGCTCTCGTCGATCGTGGTCGCCAATCCGGGGCAGCCGCTCGATCTCGGGCCGATCGCCGTGCGCGTCACCGGGCTCCTCGGCTCGCCCGATGCGCTCGTGCGCGAGGCCGCGGCGCGGGTCGCCGGTGTCGCGCGTGGGGCCGTCTCCGCACCTGCCGTCGCCAAGCTCGCGACGGATCCGTCACCGCGCGTGCGCGGCGAGGCGTTCACCGCGCTCGGCCGCCTCGGTGCGCGCGACTCCGAGCCCGCGCTCATCGCGGCGTTCCAGGACGCCGACCCCGCGATCCACGAGCGCGCCGCCCGCGCCCTCGTCGAGCTCGGCGGCCGCAAGGCGCTCGAGCAGGTGCTCGGCTACGTCGGCGGCGAGGGCGACGACAAGGCGCGCGCGCACGTCGCCGCGCACCTCGCCATCCCGCCCAGCGAGGCGGCGCACTTCCTGCCGCTGATCGAGGCCGCGCTCGAGCGTCTCGGCCACGGCGATGCCGCGTACGAGCCGCTCCTCGGCGCCAAGCTCGAGCTGCTCGAGACCCGGGCCGGCGGCGCGGCGCAGCCCGGCGACGTCGACGCGCAGATCGTCGCCGCGTTCCCGTCGTTCGGACACATGGTGAAGCTGCGCGGCTTCGAGGCGCTGGTGAAGTCGCTGCGCACCGCGGAGTCGCTCTATCGCACGACCGCGACCATCCCCGACGCCGACCAGTCCCCGCCCATCGTGCTGTGGGCCAAGTGCCTCGAGAACTACGTCCACGCCTGGCTGGGCCAGAAGATGTCCCAGGTGCAGCGCGAGCCGGCGACGCTGTTCGAGTACGTCGACCGCGTGGCCAGCGCGTGGCCGACCTATCAGCGCTACGTGGGCGAGCGCTGGAAGGACAACGTCGAGATGGGCACGGCGCGCGTCGACGTGCCGCTGCGGTCCTTGCCCAACGCGCTGCGCGATTTCCAGGAGCACAAGCGCAAGCGCCTCGACTCACCGCTGTCGGTGACCGAGTGGGCGCGCCTCATCGTGTTCTTCGCCGTCGATCACGCGTCGGGCCCCAAGAACCTGTTCAAGCTGCCGGTGAAGTCGAGCGATCAGGTGATCCGCCTCGCCCACCGCCTGCACACCCTGGCGGCGGTGCGCAACCTGGTCACCCACCGGGCGGCCGCGTCCGGGTCGACCCTGGACGCCTTCCGCAAGAGCTACTACCTGTCGTTCGAGGATCTGGCGCAGATGGCGTAGAGTCGGCGCCGATGCGTCTCCTACTGGGTCTTCCGATTCTCTTGGTCGTCTTCGTTGCCGCGGCCTGCGACCTCGCGCCGCGCGCCACCACCGATCCGACCCGCGACCAGTGGGCGGCGATGGCTCCGATGCAAAAGGAGCGCGTGGCGCAGCTCCGCAATCGCATGACCGTGGTCGGCGGGCGCGTCGCCGCGCTGACCGTGCCGCCCGGCATCCAGGACGCGGCGCTGTCGCAGCAGATCTCCGAGCTGCAGGCGCAGGTCTCCACGCTCGAGGGCGCGGTGTCGGGGTTCGAGCAGACCGTGTCGGCGGTGAGCGGCGAGATCGACGCGGCGCTGTCCAAGCGCGACAAGGTCAGGGCGCGCCAGCTGGTCGATCTGGCCGGGATGCGCCTCGACCAGGCCTTCTCCGACGCGGGCGCGCCGTTCACGGCGATCGAGCAGCGCCTGCCCGCGGCCGAGGCGGGCACCAGCCGCTACCTTTCGGTGATCGCCGCCGAGGAGCAGCGCATGGTGCGCGTCGCGAGCGAGGGCGGCGAGCTCGCGATGGCGATGCGGTGGAACGGCGCCAACCTCGACCTCGCGGACGCCGCGACCAAGGCCGGCTTCGATCGCCTGGTGAAGGTCGGCGGCGCATGCGATGCGCTGCGCATGACGGTGGTCACGAACGAGGCCGCGCGCACCGACGCCGTGACCAAGCAGCTCGTCGGCGCGGGCGTGCCGGCCGATCACGTGACGGTGGGCGCGGCCGACCGGGCGCAGGCCGCGGATCAGCTGAAGATCACGGTGACCGCGGCGTGTCTACCGACGAACCCGACGCCGCAACCGGGCGCCGGCGCCGTGAACGCTGGCGCAGGCGCGCCTCCCCCGCCGCCACCGGGCGCTGGCGCACCACCCCCGACCGCTGTGGTCGAACGTGTGCCCGCAGGTGGGCACTGAACGTAGGTTGACGCGGCGTGGTCCGGGGGAGATCCTCGGGGCTGCGTGATCGGCGCCGTCGTCGGTAATCATCGCATCGTCGCCCGCATCAGCGAGGGCGGCATGGGCGTGGTGTATCGCGCGGAGCACGTGATGCTGGGACGGCCGGCGGCGGTGAAGGTGCTGCTGCCGCAGTACTCGCACGCGCGAGAGATCGTGGCGCGCTTCTTCAACGAGGCGAAGGCGACGTCGGCGGTGCGGCACCCGAACATCGTGGAGATCTACGACTTCGGGCACCTGCCGGACGGGCAGGCGTACATCGTGATGGAGTTCCTCGAGGGCCAGCCGTTGACGCACCGGCTGCACGGGCGGCCGATGGGCGAAGGCGAGCTCATCCATGTCGCGCGCCAGATCGCGAGCGCGCTGGTGGCGGCGCACGACCGCGGCGTGGTGCATCGCGATCTCAAGCCCGACAACGTGATGCTCGTGCCCGATCAGGACCAGCCGAGCGGCGTGCGTCCCAAGCTCGTGGACTTCGGCATCGCGAAGCTGGCGGATCCGGCGCTGGGCGCGAGCACGACGCGCACGGGGGCGATGCTCGGGACGCCGACGTACATGTCTCCCGAGCAGTGCCGCGGCAACGGCGTGGTCGATCACCGCGCCGACATCTATCAGCTCGGTTGCATCATGTACGAGGCGATTGCGGGCCGTCCGCCGTTCCTCGCGGATGGACCGGGCGAGGTGATCGCGGCGCACCTGTTCGCGACGCCGGAGCCGCTCGCGGGCGGCAAGGTGATCACGGTGTCGCCGGAGCTCGAGCGGCTGGTGATGTCGATGCTCGCGAAGCGGCCCGAGGATCGGCCGGGGTCGGCGAGCGCCGTGTGCGCGATGCTGGACCGGCTCTCGATGGACGCGCCGATGGCGCGGACGTCGGTGGACGAGTCGCCCGCGGGCGCGGCGGCCGGTGGCGGCGTGGTGCGCATGGTGATGCAGACGCCGACGACGCTCGGCGGAAGCGCAGCCGAGAGCCGCAGTCACGAGCGTCCTGGCGGCGCCGCTGCGGCGGCCGACGGTGCGAAGCGGCGGACGTGGATCGCCGCCGGCATCGGGCTCGCGGTCGCAGCGATCGCGATCGCCGCGGTGATCGCGGGCAGCGGCGGCGGCGCCGGTGTGAATGCGAGTGGTGACGGTGCGAGCGGCGCGACGCCGTCGGGGGCGCCGGCCGGATCAGCCGCGGCATCCGCACCCGCAGCCGCATCCGCACCCGCAGCCGCAGCCGCACCCGCACCCGCAGCCGCACCCGCACCCGCAGACGCAGCCGCAGCCGCCACCGGATCCGGAGCCGAAACCGAAACCGAAACCGAAACCGAAACCGGATCCCGATCCGGCTCCGGCTCCGGCTCCGGCTCCGACCCCACCTCCGCACAGCCGTCCACGATCCCCCCGACTCCCTC
>DATLEB010000106.1:0-28516 GCA_035525615.1 Kofleriaceae bacterium
GAGCTGTTCGCGATCCCACAGCTTGCAGGTCACCTGTTTGTGCTGCTGGTCGAGCGCCTCGCAGTAGTTGGTGAACTCGCAGCGCCGGACCTGGTCGCCAAAGCCCTCGCGCGTCTTGAGGAACCAGTCCGGGTCGGCGAGGCTCTGACGCGCCGAGGCGATGATGTCGGCGTCGCCGCGCTCGAGCACCGCCTCGGCCTGGGCGAACTCGCAGATGCCGCCCGCGGTGACGATCGGGATCTCGAACCCGGCGGCGCGCACCGCGGTGCGGATCGCGGCCGCGAGGTTGACGTTGCGCGCGAACGGGCCGGCGGCGTCGCTGTAGATCGTGGGCATGCACTCGTAGCCGGACTTGCCGGTGTACGGGTACGCCGACCAGCCGACCTTGGGCTGCTTGGCGTCCTCGAACTTGCCGCCCTTCGAGATCGACAGGAAGTCGAGCCCCGCCTCGGCGAACCGCGTGCCGAACCACGCCGCGTCCTCGACACGATTGCCGCCCGCGATGACGTCGTCGCCGAGGAAGCGGCAGCCGAGCGACATCTTCGGTGACAGCGCCGCGCGCGCGGCCGCGATCACCTCGAGCGGCAGCTTCACCCGGTGCTCGCGCGTGCCGCCGTAGCCGTCGGTGCGCGTGTTCAGCGCCGACAGGAACGAGGCCATCGTGTACGCGTGCGCGAAGTGGAGCTCGACGCCGTCGAACCCCGCGCTCTCGGCGCGGCGCGCCGCCGACGCGAACAAGCTCGGCAGCACCGCGGGCAGCTCCGCGATGTGCGGCAGGTGCTCGTCGGTGACGCGCTCGCGATACCCGCGCTCGAGATCTTCGCGCTCGCGCTCGTCGAGCACGGCGGCCAGCGCCGCGTCGTCGAGCGTGGCCATCCGCGCGCGCACCTCACCGTCGGTGGCGTCGCGCAGGTCGAGCGCGTCGCGGTGGCGCGCCGTGATGGTCAGGAAGCGCGCGAGGAACTTGTCGCGGGCCGGGCGCCGCCGGATCGACAGGAAGTCGATGCACTGGATGAAGAGCAGCGTCTCGCCGCGCGACGCCTCGCGCACCGCCGCCGTCAGCTGCTGCAGCCCCGGGAGGAAGCGGTCGTGGCCGATGCGGAGGAGCGGCCCCGACGGGATGTCGCGGATGCCGGTCGCCTCGACGACGATCACGCCGGGCTTACCCTCCGCGAACCGGCAGTACCAGTCGATCACGTCAGGCGTGACGAAGCCCTCTTCGGTGGCGCGCCACGGCACCATCGCGGGGACCCACGTCCGCGCGCGCGCCGTGTGCGGCCCGACGGTGACCGGAGAGAACAGGCGTGATCCGGCGGCCTCGACCTCCGTCGGCCACGTCACGACGGGCAGGACATGTTTCCGTCGTTCGCGCGGTTGCCACATCTGCGGCGGTTGATAGCACGAGCGTCGTTCACGCGTGCATGCCGCAGCGGCGTGAGCCACAGTGCGCGCCATGGCCACCAAGCCCGGCGATCGCATCCCGGACGACGTCACGTTCCTCGGCCCCGACGGCAACGTCCGTCTCGGCGACCTCATCGGCGACAAGGTCATCGTCCTCTACTTCTATCCGCGCGACGAGACCTCGGGCTGCACCGCAGAGGCGTGCTCGTTTCGCGACCTCTACCAGGACTTCCAGGACGCGGGCGCCGACGTCATCGGCGTGTCGCGCGACTCGGCGGAGAGCCACGAGCGCTTCAAGACGCACCACCGCCTGCCGTTCCGGTTGCTCACCGACAAGGGCGGCGCGGCCGCGTCGGCGCTGGGCGTGAAGAAGGACTTCGGCCTCATCCCGGGCCGCGTCACGTTCGTGATCGACCAGCGCGGCGTCGTGCGGATGCGCTTCGACTCGCAGATCCAGGCCAAGAAGCACGTGAGCGAGGCGCTCGAGATCGTGCGCTCCCTCGCCAAGGCCGCCTGAACCCCTGGGACGTCCCCGGGGACATCCGGCCGACGCGGACGCGTAAGCGGCATCCACCGCGGGAAGCCGTGGCGTATGCTGTGCACGGGGAGGGGACCCATGCGCTCCAGGACTGCCCTGCGTCTCGTGTCGGTATTCGTGGCTGCTGTCGGGCTGCCGGCATGCGGAGGCTGTGGGGAAGATGCCGCCGAGCGCGGTCTCATCGAGCCGGGCGAGATCATCGGCCGCGTCGAGACCTCGGCGGATGTTCCGTCGGGCAACTGCCGTGTCCTCGTCGACAACGCGCCGCTCGGAGGCCGCTGCGACGGCGGCGGCCAGTTCGACATCCGCGGGCTGCCTCCGGGCCGCTGGGATCTCCGCGTCACCAGCGACGCCGGCCCGCTGTCGTTGCCGGCGCGCCGCGTGGTGGCGGCGTCGAACTCCGGCTTCATCACCGACATCGGCGTCATCCGCGTCGCGCAACCCGGACAGATCGGCGGCCGCGTGATCGGCGCGGCGGATCCCGGCTCGGTCATCATCCTGCCCGCGTTCGGCGTGGCGACCGCGCCCAACCCCAACGGCGGTTACCTGCTGGAGGGCGTGCCCCCCGGCGTCCATGACGTCTACCTGGTCGAGCCCGACGGCACCGTCGTCCACGCCGACGTCACGGTGCTGTCCGGCAGGGCCACGATCGGCGTGAACCTCGACGTCGGCGCCGTCGCGGCCGTGTCGTCGGAGATCCACGGCCTCGCGCTGCGCGGCGACGGCACGCCCGGCGACAACGGCGGCCTCATCGTCGAGCTCGTCGACGAGCGGAACGGCGACGTCGTCACCAGCGACACCACCGGCGAGGACGGCACGTTCACGCTGCCGGCGAGCGCCGGTGTCTACCTGGTGCGCGCGCGCGAGGAGGGCAACCCGATCACGGCGATCGCGCCGTCGGTGGTGCCGACCGGCGCGGTGCCGGTGGTGCTGTCGTCGCCGCTGGTGGTGTTCCCCGACGGCGGAGATCTCGACGCCGACGGCAATCCCGACTCCGCCGACCCCGACATCGACGGCGACGGCGTGAGCAACGACGACGACGCCTTCGACTACGACCCGGGGGAGACCGAGGACATCGACAGCGACGGCGTCGGCGACCGCGTCGATCTCGCGACCATGGGCGGCGTGGTCGACACGCACAACGAGACCCCGGACACCGACGGCGACGGCCGCCTCGACTTCGAGGACAACTGCGATCGCGTGGTCAACGTCGCGCAGGGCGACGTCGACGCGGACGGGGACGGCGACGCCTGTGACAACTGTCCGACCACGCCCAACCCCGAGCAGGAGGATTCGGTCGGCAACGGCATCGGCGACGCGTGCCGCCTGTGCGAGAGCAACGCCGACTGTCCGTCGGATCAGCTGTGCGGCGAGGAAGGCCGCTGCGTCGGCTGCCTGACGACCGCGCAGTGCGGCGACCGCGTGTGCGTCGACAACGCGTGCGTGGCGTGCACCACCACCGCGCAGTGCGGAGGCGGCGAGGTGTGCAACGTCCCGCTCGGCGTGTGCCAGGACTGCATCACGTCGTTCGACTGCGCGACCGACGAGGCGTGCATCTCCGGCGTCTGCTACGCGGAGTGCACGACCAACGCGCAGTGCCCCGGCGGCTACTGCATCGACAACGCGTGCGTGATGTGCCGCGACAACGTCGACTGCCCGACGGACCAGTGGTGCGACGCCGGCCTGTGCCGCGCGCAATGCTCGACGGACCAGGCCTGCACGCTCGGTCGCGACTGCGATCTCGCCACCGGCACGTGCGTCATCTCGTGCACGTCGCAGTGTCCCGCGTCGTTCGAGTGCGACGGCCAGGGTGTGTGCCGCCAGTTCTGCGACGCGACGTTTCCGTGCCCGGGCAACCTGGTCTGCGACACGAACACGCGCCGCTGCGTGCCCGAGTGCACGGTCGACGGCGAGTGCGGCGCGCTCGAGATGTGCCAGGCCGGGCAGTGCGTCCCGTCCGGCGCGTGCAACGACGACCGCGACTGTCCGACCAGCGAGATGTGCGCGGGGACGGGGCTGTGCGTCGCGCGCCCCACGACGTACGACCCGACCGCGGGCGCATTCGAGTGCGCGGGCTCGTGCGACTGCCGCCTCGGCGAGAGCTGCAACGGCACGCACTGCGTGCCCGAGGCCCTGCCGCAGCGCTTCGTCTCGGCGGGCGCGACCGGCAACGGACTCTCGGCGGCGACGCCGAGCGGCGATCTCGCGGCCGCGCTTGCCGCCGCGGCGCCCGGGGACGCGGTCGCGCTGCGCGCGGGCAGCACGTTCACCGTTCCGCCCGGTGGGCTCGACGTCCCGTCGGGCGTGCACCTCCAGGGCGGCTACGTCGAGTGCTCGCCGGGTCGCTGGGTGCGCGAGCCCGCGAACACCACGACCACGATCCGGCAGCCGGCCGCGGCCGGAACGCGCGCGCTCAACGTGATCGGCACGCCGACGGCGCACTCCGTCGACACGCAGATCCGCTCGCTCACCGTCGACACCACGGCCGTCACGGCGGCGCACACGATGATCGACGCCATCTACACCGACGGCCTGGTGATCGCCGACGTCCTCCTGCGTCCCACGTTCACCGTGCCGACCGCGATCGCGGTCCGCGGCTTCGCGTGCCAGGGCTGCGGCACGTTGCTGGCCGATCGCCTGACCGTACAGGGCGGGACCGCGAGCGCGCTCAACCGCCTCACCTTCACCGGCGTGGATCTCGACCGCTCCAACGGGATCATCCGTGACCTCGCGACCGGTCCGTTCCTCGAGGTCTACACCTTCACGGGCGTACGCGTGACGCAGCCGCTCGGCAACGTGACCGTCGACAGCGCCACGATCGCGCCGGTCGCCTACGGTCTGAACGCGGACGGCGTCCTCATCACCGACGTCCCCACCGGCTCGGTGACGGTGCAGGACTCGTTCATCGAGTGGCCCGTGCACTCGGCCAACGGCGGCTACTACTTCGCGGGCGTCCGGGTCGTGCGCACCAACGCGTTCGACGTCCACGACGTGACGGTCGGCGACTCGAGCGATCTCGATGTCGGGCCGGTCGACTACACGGAGTTCGCCGGGTTCGTCGCCGACGACTCGAACGGGTCGTTCACGGAGAACAACGTGGACTTCGCGCTGAGCGAGTCGACGTACCGGACGGTCGGATATGCGATCACCGGCCCCAAGGGCGGCGTCACGCTCACGGACTGCGGCACCACGGGTTTCGGCGCCGCCGAGACGCGCCTCATCAGCGTGGGCACGGTCGATACCGGCACGCCACGCGTCATCCGCGGCAACTTCCGCAGCGACAGCAACGTGACCGGCGCGAGTCAGTACGGCGTGTATCTGTCCTCGACGCGGCTCGACGTCGCTGACGCTCGGTTCCAGGTCGCCGGTCGCGGCACCTACGCCTATGGCATGTACGCCGTGACGAGCACGACGTCGATCGAGCGCTCGTCGTTCATCGTCACCGGTGACCGCGCGCAGGTGCAGAGCGCGTACGGGCTCTACCAGCAGGGGGGCACTCTCGACGTCTACGACAGCTTCGCCTACGCGGGCGACTGCATGTACAACTCGAGCGCCTACTACGTGATCGGGGGCAACGTGTACCTGGGCGGCAACACGTTCTCCACCGGCCGATCGAGCAACTCGATCGCGCTCTATTGCAACAACGCCACGATGGTGGCGCGCAACAACCTCGTCAACGTCGACGGTCTGGCGGGCGACTTCTTCTTCCACAACAACGGGAACTGCGCCCTCACCGCGAACTGGGACCACAACGCGTTCTTCAAGACCTGCCCGACGGGCTCGTACGAGAACGTCGATGAAGTGGTGGCCACACCGGTCGGCACCGCCGACGCCCAGGGTGATCGCATCCTGGCGGCGTCGTGCCTGGACCCGCAGTACCCGCAGCCCGATCCGCGCATCCTGGCCGGCTCGGTGTGCGTCGGTACCGGGGGCACGGCGCTGCGGCGCGACGGATCGACGCGGACGCTCGACCTCTATCGCGGACCGCGCATCGAGGGCACGATGCTGGACATCGGAGCGCACGAATCTCCATGAACGTGCGCGTCGCGCGGCTGGCGATGGTGGCGGTGCTGCTCGCGGCGGCGCCGGAGCTCGCGCGCGCCGAGCAGCCGACGCCGCAGCAACTGGCAGAGGCGGAGGCGCGCTACGAGCGCGGCGTGAAGCTGTTCCGGGCCGGTGACCACAAGGGCGCGCTGGCCGAGTTCGAGGCGTCGTACGCGGTCAGCGGCGCGTACGAGGTGCTGTTCAACATCGCGGTGACGCAGAAGAAGCTGTTCCGCTGGGGCGATGCGGTGCGCACGTTCGAACGGTACCTGCGCGACGGCGGTGCGGGGATCGCCGCAGCCGAGCGTGCTGCGGTCGAGAAGGAGCTGGCCGAGATCCGCAAGACCGTCGCCGAGGTGACGGTGGTGGTCGCGGGCGCGACGGCGCGCATCGAGGTCGACGGTCGCGTCGAGGGAGACACGCCGCTCGCGGGGCCGATCCTGCTCGGGTCGGGCGAGCACACGATCCGCGCGACGCGCGATGGCGAGGTTCCCGACGAGAAGACGGTGAAGGTGGTGTCGGGGCAGATTGTCGAGGTCGTGCTCGCCCCGGTGCCGCCGGTGGTGGCGCCCACGTCGGCGTTCATCTCGATCGTGAGCCGGCCGGTGGGCGCGACGCTGAGTCTGGACGGCAAGGAGCTGGGGGCTGCCCCGTGGTCCGGGTCGATCGTGGCGGGCGGGTACCGGCTGCGCGCACACCTCGACGGGCACATCGATCACGCGCAGGAGCTGGTCGTCACTGCCGGTCAAGATCGTGCGGTGGAGATCAATCTCGTTGCGATTCCGCCGCCGCCGCCGCCCAGGCCCATCTACAAGCAGTGGTGGTTCTGGACCGGCGCCGCGGTGACCGCCGCGGCGGTCAGCGGTGCCATCTTTTATGCCTCGCAACCGCCCGGCTACGACAACGTCATCCACTACGGCCCCCGATGAGATTCGTCTTCTTCACCACGATGCTAGTCGCCTGCGCGAGCGAGGCCGATGTCGTGCTCGAGCTGCATCGGGTCTCGACCGGCTCCGAGCTCGCCGTGGGCGTGTGCGACATGGACCACCCTGACGACTGTCTGAATCTGCGGGGCCTCGTCCGTGATCGCACCGTCGTCGAGCTCGGCATCTACCTCGACGCGCCGATCGAGCCGCCGCTGACGGTCAACGTCCTCAATTTCGACCCGCAGACATGCAACATCGTCGAATTCGATCCCGCGATCGAACGCGACGTCCTCGTGATCCAGCTCCCGGAGTCCGAGAGCGAATCGCTCGCGATCACCGGCTGCTCCAACTGCGTTCAGCGCGAATGCCCGGATCGCTGAACGCCGGCGACCTGCTCGCGGGCAAGTACCGCATCGAGCGCATGCTCGGGCGCGGCGGCATGGGTGAGGTGTACCTGGCCGAGAACACGGCGCTCGGCCGCCGCGTCGCGATCAAGGTCGTGCGCAACGACGCGGGCGACGATGGGCCCGGCTCCGAGCTGCTCGCGCGCTTTCGCGGCGAGGCACGCGCGGCGGCGGCGATCGGCCATCCCGGCATCATCGACGTGCTCGACCTCGGATCGACGGACGAGGGTGTCGACTTCATCGTGATGGAGTACCTAGACGGCGAGTCGCTGCGCGATCGCCTCGACCGCGTGTGCCGGCTCGGCGTCGCCGACGTCGCACGCATCGGCGGTGACATGCTCGAAGCGCTGGCCGCCGCGCACGACGCCGGCGTCGTCCACCGCGACCTCAAGCCCGACAACATCTTCCTGGTGGCGCGGCCGGTCGCCGTCACCAAGATCCTCGACTTCGGCATCTCGAAGCTGACCCATGCTGGTGACGCGTCACTCACGTCGACGGGCCGGATCATGGGGACACCGCAGTACATGTCACCCGAGCAGGGCCGCGGCGCGCGCGTCGGCTCGCCCACCGACGTCTACTCCGCCGGCGCCCTCCTCTATCGCGCGCTCAGCGGCGAGACGCCGGTCGCGGGCACCTCGATCAACGAGGTGATCTCGAACCTGGCGACGGTGCCGCCGGTACCGCTCGCCGTGCAGTGCCCCGACCTCCCCCGCGCGCTCACCGATCTGGTCGACCGGATGCTCGCGCGCCTCCCCGAGATGCGTCCCTCCGCACGTGAGGCCGCGCTCGCGTTGCGCGCCGCCGCGTCCGGGCTCGGCCCCGTCGCCGGCGCAGTCGCCGCGACCGCGCCGCGCATGGGCGACGCGACCGGTGACGTGGCCGGCCACACGCCCATCCGCGCGAGGGCCCCGCAAGGCGCGCCAACCGGCGCACGAGGCGGCGCGCCCGGCGTCGGTCTCGAGAGCACGCTCGGCGCGACGGCGTCGGAGCTCGGGCTCTTGCCCACCGATCCCGCGTCGGCGACGACCCGCGGCCGCGGCACGAGCACGTTTCTCAAGCTCGCCGTCGGGCTCGCCGCGGTCTCGGTCGCCGCGACCGTGTTCCTGCTCGTGCGCCCGCACGGCTCGCGCACACGCGCCGCGGCGCCACCCTTCGACGCCGCGCCCGCGGCCACCGTCGTCGACGCGGCCGATCCCACGCCCATCGACGCCGCGACGCTCGCGCCGCCGCCGGAGATCGACGCGGGCGCCCAGCCGTCCCCTACCGACGCGGCGGTCGCGCCTCCCCTCGACGCGCCCAAGGCACCGCGCCGCAAGGTCGACGCCGGCGACACGACGCCGAACCTCGAGGACGTGAAGGACCACAGCCCGTTCCGCCGCGATGCCGGCGGCTAGTACGCGGCCAGTACCCCGCCGCAGTGAAGGTGAGAGGTTCAGGCGCGTAGACCGGGGGCTCGAACGCGGTCGTCCACAGGGACGCGGCGTCGCGGCTGCCCTCCGAGCAGCGGCTGCCACGCTTTGGCGTGAGCTCGGCGAGCGCGGCGCGCAGGCGCTCCTCGAACGTGACGGCCGTTGCCTGCGCCGTGCTCTCATCGCGCGGTTCGTCTCGTTGGCCTTGAAGCCCAGGCCGCGCAACGCCCGCGTGACGTCGCGGTCGCGGGCGGCTTCCTCGCGCTTGCCGCGCATGAAGTCCTCTCCGAGCGCTTCCTCCGCGGCGTGCTGGTTGTGCGCGTGACAGCGAAGCCGCAGGCCCTCGACGGTCGGCCGGCCACCGCGGCACACCATCGTCGAGTGATCGAATTCCAGAAACCCGCGCTCGCCACAGCGCAGGCCGTCGGCGCTCATGAACGTGCACTGCCCCTTGTCCCGTTCGTACACCGCGCGACGAACCTCCGCCGGGACGTAGGTCGGGTCCGCGTCTGCGGAGCGCGCCTTCGCGGCACACGGCCGATCGGTCGCACCGAACTTCTGCTTCTCGAGCTTGGTCAGGAGCGCGTCGAGCGCCGCGTCGAGGACGACGGCCAGGTCGCCCGATGGATTGCGATGACGCATGAGCGCCTTCGCGCGCTCGAGCTTGTCGCGCGTCTCCTGATCGATCGTCACCTGCAGCCCGAACCGCTCCGGCGCGAGCGGCTGCACACGCGCCGGTGGTGGCTCGCCGATCGGCCATGGGGCCGATTCGCGCGCTTCATCGCCCGGTGGCGCGGCCGCGGCGGCGGGCGACAGCGGCAGGATCGCGTCCGGCACGTCGGGCCGCGGGGCCAGCCGAGCGGCGATGAGCTCGATGTCGCGCTTGCGCCTGTGTGTCGCCTCCGCGATGAGCCCGTCGACGTTCTCGTCGGTGAAATGCGGCGCGAGCACGGCAACGCCGCTCACGTGCAACCGCCCGTCGGCGATCGCGTCGAACAGCTGCGGAAACCGCCGCGCCGCGCGCGCTGCGCGAACCCGCTTGTACGCGCTGTCATCGCTCATGCGCAGCGCGCACACGCAGTACTCGTGCATCGTCGAGTACGCGAGCGGCCGATAGAGCGTCCGCGCATCCACCTCGCCGAGGTGCGCGAGCAGTAGCGCCGTCGCTTCTCGTTCGGCCGCAACCAGCGAGCCGAGCTCTTTGAGCAGCTTCTCGTTCGACATGTGATCGAGGACGTATGCGGTCATGTCTCCCTCTACCACGTGATTTTTTGTGCTCTCAGAATGCCCGCAGCGCGCCGCGACGCCCTACGGGCTCGTGAGAATTCGAAATCGCCGTCATCGTGCAGCCAGCACGAGCTGACGCGTTTCTCGACGAAGATTCCTCGACGTTCGCGGACCCGCACTCGTTGCACGCTCGCAACGCGTCAAGAGAAATGCGACGGTGTGTCGTCGATCCGCCGCCGCGATCCGCGCACGCTGCACGCCTCGGTCGCGAGTCAACAGGCGGCGAGCTCGATGAGCGTCTCATCTCGCGCTCGACCATCGACCTGGTCCCCGAGTTTGGCCCCAGGGCCAAACCGCCGCCGCGATCCGCGCAACGCGGCGCGCCACGATCGCGAGTCAGTCGGCGGTGAGCTCGATGCCCCACGACCCTCGCGCTCGCGCATCGACCTGAGCCAGGAGTTTGGCCCCAGGGCCAAACCGCCGCGATCCGCGCAACGCGGCGCGCCACGATCGCGAGTCAGCCGGCGGTGAGCTCGATGATGCATACACTCTCGCGCTCGACGATCGCCCTGATCCACTGACCGTCGGATGGCGCAAACACCATCCGCTGATCGGGTTGCACGAGGTACCGGGGCCCGACCGCCATCTCGTCGACGTATGACCGCGCCAGCACGCCGCCCGGGCCCGATCAACCCGGAAGGTTCGGCGCGACGCCGTGTTTCTCGTCGTGGGCGATGTCGATGGCTTCCTTGGCCAGCCGCAACAGCAGCGGGCCGAGGATGATGCCGGGCGCGCCGACGAGGGCGAGGCCGCCGAACATCGAGATCATGATGAGGAACGCGGGCAGGTCGAGCTTGCCCCACTTGGCCAGGAACGGGCGGACGAGGTTGTCGATCGAGCCGATGACGGCGACGCCGATGATGCCCAGGCCGATCGCCGCGTCGGTGCGGCCGGTGAGCGCGAGGCCGATGGCCACGGGGACCCACACGAAGGCGGTGCCGATCGACGGCACCACGGAGGCGGCGAGCGTGAGCAGGCCGAGGACGAACGGCTCGGGGACGCCGATGACGATGTACGCGATGGTCGCGACGATCGACTGCGCGAGCCCCGCGCCGCCGACGCCGATGAAGAGCCCGTGGCCGGTCTCGATGAACGCATTCGCGAAGCGCTTGAGCGTCCGCTGCTCGAGCGGCGAGTGGCGCTCGAGCCAGTGATACGCCGCGGGGCCGTCGGACAGCACCACGTACACGCTGCTGATGAAGATGAAGAGGCCGATGATCACCTTGGTGGCCACGGCGAACACCATGCTGAGCACGCTCCACGCGCGGTCGCCGTGCTTCATGACGAGCTGCATCGGGTTGGGGGCGGGCGCCTCGCCGCCGGTACCCGTGCTCTGCGCGCCGTCGGTGACGAGCTTCTCGAACATGGTCTTGAGCTCGGGCGTCGTCGCCAGCCGCTTCGCCAGATCGATCGCGTCGCCGATGAGGCTGATCGCGACGAGGCCGAGCGGCACCAGGATCACGCTGACGAGGGCGACCGTCAGCACCGCCGCCGCGCGCGCCTTGCGCCCCGTCAACCGCGTCAGCCCCGGCACCATTCGCCGCAGGCTGTGGCCGATCCAGATCGACAGGACCAGCGGTGTCCAGAACGGGACGAGCACGAGCAACGCCGCGATGCACAGGCCCAGCACGACGACGCGCGGGACGTGCGGCGGATCGAGTGCGCTCATTACAGCACTCTGGCCGGTGCACCGGACCCTCGCAAGAAAGCAGCGGCCGGCGATCCGGCTACTTCGTCAGCTTGCGGTACTCGTTGATGTGACGGATGGCCGCGCGCGAGTCGCCGCTCTGATCGAACAGGGTCGCGAGATTGTAATGTGCCTCGGCTAGCCCCGAATCGAGCTCCAGCGCACGGCCGTACAGGTAGATGGCGTCCTGCTCGCGGCCCGCGTCCTGTGCGACAACGCCCAGGTTGTACACGGCGGTCGCGTCGGCCGGATCGAGCTTCACCGCGGTGGAGAAGCACTCGGTGGCCGCGTCGGGCTCGCCGCCCTCGGCGTGCAGGCGGCCCAGGTTGATCCACGCCTCGACGCAGTCGGGTCGCAGGCGCAGGCTGCGGCGGTACGCGTCGATCGCGGCGGGAGGGTCGCCCTCCTCGAGCGCCAGCGCACGCTCGAACCAGTCGTCCGCGGTCAGCGCGGGCGCGGGCGCCGGCGGCTCGACCGGACGCGCCGGCAGGTCGTGCACCTCACCCGCGGGTGGCGGCGGCACGGGCGAGAACGGCAGCGGCAGCTGGCCGGCCAGCGGCGCGGACTCACCGCGGATCCAGATGTGGCCGTCGCGGACCTCGAGCGGCAGCTCGGCCAGCGACGTCCCCGACGGCATGCGGCGCGCGATCTCGGAGAGCTCGCGGCGCGCACGTGCGAGCGGCACGCCCGCAGCGACGAGCGCCTTCAGCGCACGCAGCGCCGACAGGTCGCGGAACGAGAGACGCACCGGCAGGTCGGGCCCGCCAATGATCCCGGCGCGCACGCAGCTACGAACCGCCGATTCCGGCAGCCCGATGAGCTGCGCGGCATGCCGCGCCGAGTAGCTCGACCACACGGGGCCATGTTTCCCGCTGCGATCGATCGTGTCAAGGAATCCGAGCAGCAGGAGCGATCCGGAGCGACCCGAGGAACGCGACGATGTCATCGGCCGCGCGCGCGATGGGATCGAAGCCCGCCTTCTTCGGAACGTCGAGACCGTGGTCCGCTCCCGCGAGCTCGACGAGCCGCGCCGTCGGTAGCGCCGCCACCACGGGGCGCAACAGCGCGGGCTCGGCGAGCGCGTCCTTCGTCCCCGAGATGAACAGCATCGGCAGCGTCACGGCGGCGAGATGATCGGCGCGCTTCGTCGCCGGCTCACCGGCCGGGTGCAGCGGGAAGCCGAGGAAGACGAGCGCCTCGATCCCCGGCATCGCGCCTCGGGCCTGGGCGTTCGACGTCATGCGCCCGCCCATGCTCTTGCCGCCGGCACACAGGCGCAGGCCGCCGCTGCCGCGCCTGGGCTTCGCGAGCGACGTCGCCGCGTACGCACACGCCGCGCGCGCGAGCTCCTCGACGATCTCCGGCCGGTCCGGACGGCCGCGGCCCGCCGTCATCGCCGGCTGCTCCCAGCGCAGCGTCGCGACGGCGCGCGCCGCCAGCGCCGCCGCCATGTCCTCCATGAACGCGTGCCGCATCCCGGCACCGGCGCCGTGGCCGAACACGTAGAGCCACGTCGCCCCGCGCGGCGCGAGGTGCAGGCCCGCGATGGGTCCGCGGGACGTCGGGATCGCGACCGGCCTTGCCGCAGCCATCAGTCGTCGACGAGCGCGCCGCACGCGCCGGTCGCACAGTCACACGCGCCGTTGCACGTGTTCGTGATGGTGCCGTCGGTCAGGAACGCGTCGATCTGATCCATCACCGCGGCGCGCCGGCGCGCGTTCTCGTGCGCGACGTTCCCGGCGTCGTTCATCTTGTTCGTCGTCGGCGGCAGCGGCGTCGGGCTCTCGTCGACGATCATGAACGCCGAGCTGGGCGACCCGGTCGGCGTCGTCATGCCGAACGGCGTCTCGACCGACGGCGTGAGCATCGGGATGCCCATGGTGCGCACCTGCAGGAACGTCGCGAGGTTCGTCACCTGCGCGTCGCCGACCGACGCGTGCAGAAGGTACTGCTTGCGCGCCGTGCCCGGCCCCGCCGCCAGCGGCGCCCAGTGGATCGGGTCGATGACGTCGAGGCCCATCTGCAGCACCTGCTGCAGCATCGTCTGCAGCAGCGGATCGGGGTAGTTCCCTTTGAACGGCAGGCCGAGCACCGCCCAGTTGGTCGAGCGCTCGAACAGCACGCTCCAGTTGGCGCCGCCGACGTGCAGCACCGCCTTCGTCATCACGGGATCGATGGCGTACAGCGTCGACCCGAGGATCGAGCCCTGCGAGATGCCGTAATAGGTGAGCTCCGCGTCGACGTCGGCGACGCTCGCGCCGCCCCCGTCCGTCAGGATCTGCGTCGCGATCTTGGTCTTCGCCAGCGCGGCCAGCGCCTCGACGTCGACCATGCCCTGCACGATGCGCTCGCCGAACGGCTGCCCGCGCTGCAGATCGCCGAGCGCGAAGATGACCTCGGCCGAGTCGTCGCGCATCATGCCGCGCCAGTCGGTGCCGATGATGATGCGGCACGTGCGCACCGCGAACGACTGCAGGTAGCCCCCGCCGCTCTCCTCGATCCCGCCGAAGAAGCCGTGACCGAAGACCGTGATCGGCGCCTTCGCCGCCGTGGTCGCGCACTCGGGCACGAGCGCCACGCCGCGCGTCGTGGTCACGCCGCGCACCTCGGGGTTGCCGCTGGCGTCGCGCAGGAGGCCGTTCTCGTCGCGCACGTTGGGCGACTCGAAGCGGAACAGCACCTTCTTCGCGATCCCGGCGCGCGGGTTGTTCTCGACCACGATGTCGGACAGCTGCAAGTTCGCGCCGCCCGTGCCCTGGAACGTCGCCGCCGCGTCGCGCGCCGCCAGCAGGTCGCCACGCATCTCGTCGTCGGTCGCGGTGTGGAATTGCCACGCCAGGAGGAGGTCATCCTTGGCGATGCCCTGCGACTCGAGCATGGGGAAGATCGCGCCGTCGAACTGCTCGCGCATCGCCTCGAGGCGCGCGTTCGACGTGGTCTTGCCCTCGACGATGGCGCGGAAGCCGTCCGGCACCGCGATGTCGCTGCCGTCGGCCGCCTTGAGCGTCTTCTTGATCGCGACGATGTACCAGGCGCCGGCGCGCAACCGCGCCGCCGGGCGGATGTAGAGCGCCTGGCGATCTTGCTGGAGGTCGGTGACGTTGGCGTCGACCTCGGCGATGTGCGGCACCAGCTCGCCCTGCCCGACCTCGAACAGCACGGTCGGGCTCGACGCCATCACGCTCTTCGCGATGTCGCCGACGCCGGCCAGGCTGGACGTGTCCAGCGGCACGCCGAAGTGGGCGATGATCTGCGTCGCCGGCGAGTAGCCGCTGCGCTTGTTGATGCGCGTCGGATCGAACGGCGTCCCGCTCGCCGCCGACGCGGGGATCGCGCCGACGGGGATGTCGAGCTTCACGCCCGTGATCGAGACGTCGTCGAGCTTCTCGTACGTCATCGGCGGCCACGGCGCCAGACACGCGCCGCCTTGCAGCGGATTGCACTCGGGTGGCACGTCGACCGTGATCTCGTCACCGCCGCACGCCGCCGCACAGACCAAGGCTAGAACGAGGTACCGCTGCATCGCGTGGTAGCGTATCAGGGTGAACGGCTTGAAAGCGATGGTCGCCGTCGCGGTGACCATCAGTGGCGCGTGTCACGTGACGTCGCGCTATCAGGACACGCGCCGCGGCGAGACCCGCCGCGAGCGCGCCGAGGGTGCCGTGCCTCGCCCCCTGCCGCCGTCGATGGAGGTGAGCGAGGACGGGCGCTTCCGGTTCGTCGAGCCGTTCGTCTGCTCGATGGTGACGGTGACCGAGCTCGCGACGTTCGACGTCGAGCGCACGCGACCCAACCTCGCGACCCTCGTGATCGGCGTGATCACGGCGTCGGCGGGCGGCGTCGCCACCGCAGCCGGTCTCTCCGGCGACGATCCGTCGGGGTCGCCGCTCCCCTACGTCGGCGTCGCCGGCCTCGCCGTCGGCCTCCCGTTCGCCATCGGCCCGCTGTTCGGAAACTCCACCGCGCGCGTCCCGACCGAGATGAAGGAGCTTCGCGCACCGTCGGGCGAGGACGACTGCGGCACGAAGCCGCTCCCCGGCAAGCGCGCGACCGTGTCGTGGAGCGGGCTGCGCGTGGTCGGCGGGATCGATGCCGACGGCTACTTCGCGGTGTCGCCGTTCCAGTTCATCGACGCGTTCGACGTCGGCCAGATCCCGGCGATGGTCCTGAACATCGAGATCGAGCAGGAGAGCGGCAAGCTACCCATGGAGATCGTGCTCGACGCGGCGGCGCTCGCCGGCGCGCGCGACGGCTACTTCAAGCGCATCGGCGTCGACCCCGCGATCGAGGAGCTGCGCAAGGTGCCGCGCCTGCACGCCGGCGAGCTGCGCGTCTCGCGCGTGCGTCGCGACGGAGATCGCGGCGTGCGGCTCGCGCTGCCCATCTCGAATGACGGTCCCGGCGACGCGTACGGCGTGCGCCTCTCGGTCGCGACCGAGAACCCGGAGCTCGACGGCCGCTTCATCTACATCGGCCACGTGCCGCCCAGGACCACGATGGAGATCGACACCGTCATCCCCATCTCCGAGGACGGCGAGCGCACGCTCGTGTCGACCGAGCTCGAGCTCTCCGTGATCGTGCGCGACGCGCACCAGACCGCCCCCGACGCGCCGGTGCGCTTCCGGGGCCGCGTGCTCCCCGATCCGTCGCGCTGAGCCGCGCGCGTCAGCCTTTGACGAAGCCGGTCGTGGTCGCCGACGCGTCGACGGGGTCGCCGACGTTCACGACCGCGAACGGCCAGCGCGCGGGCGCGCCCGGCGTCGGCGGCGCCTGCGGCCCACCCTCGACGCGCGGGCCCCAGAGCCCGTCGAGCCAGAGCACGCACGAGAGCGCCTTGTCGGGGCACTTCTGCTTCACCTGATCGACCAGCGACACCGAGAGCCCGGTGCCGTCGAGCTTGAGCAGCACCGCGTCGGCGGCCGGACCCACGCCCGGCGTCGCCGGCTCGGTGCCGACCCAGCACATCCCGAACGAGAACCGTCCGGGGTTGGCGAAGTTGATGACCACCGGCAGGCGCAGGAGCTTGCGGTCGTCGCCTTGCACGCTGGACTGCAACCACGCCAGCAAGGGCTCGGACGGCGACAGCGCGGGACCGGGGACGAAGCTCGAGCTCATGGCGTCACTCTCTGCGGTTGGCGTCGCGGCCGCGTCGTCCTGCGGTGCAGGCGGGGCCGGGACGGACGTGGACTTCGACGGACAGGCGCACAGCGCGGCGCACAACCCGGCGTACAGAAAGACCGCCGCGAACGGGGCCGCCGGGATCGATCTGCGCATCGCGCGCGAGTCTACTCCACGTAGTTGAAGTCGTGGCCCGTCGCCGGCGTGGTCGGGTGGTTCCAGATCCACGGGTGGTCGCCCTTGCGACCGTCCTTGAGGAGCTTGTCGGTCTCCTTGTCGGAAAGCTTGGCCTTGAGCGTCTCCTTGCCGAGCGGCGTGAGCTTGAGGCCCTTCTTGATGATGTCCTTGGCCTTGTTGCCGCTCGCGGTGCCGACCTGGTGACGGAGCAGGATGTCGCGCTCGCAGTGCGCGAAGTGATCGGTCCACATCACGGCCACGGGGCGCGTCGGCCACGGATCCGAGACGACGAGCTGCTCGTCGGTCTCGCTCATCGCGCCGATGATCACGAACGCGTGGTCGAAGTCCTTCTGCTGCGAGACCGCGACCTCGTCGCCGGTGTTCATCGCGCACAGGAAGTCGAACGCGAGGTCGGCGTGCTCGCCGCAGTTGCCGCCGCCGCCGCCTTCCATCAGCTCGGCCTTGGCGGCGGTGAACGCCGCGGGGTTGCCGCTGATGACGTCCCACAGCTCGGGCTGGACCTCCCAGTACTCGTTGTTCTCGTCGCGCATCACCTGCATGCGGAACGTCGAGTTGGCGTTACTCGCCTTGATCGCTTCCATCTGGTTGCCGGCGCCCTGCGAGATCGTCTTCTTGGTGTAGGCGATCGCCTGCTGCGCGGCCTTGAGGCGCGCCGTCGAGGCCTTGCCCACCTTCTTCTTGGGACGGTTGTCCTCGCCGTCCTTCTTCTGGACCGCGGTCTCCGAGGCGTGCGCGTTGCCCGCCATCGTGTCGAGGACGCCCTCGGCGCTCTTGCCCTGCACGACGAGGTCGGCGACCTGGTCGGCGTGCTGCTCGTACGCGTCGCCGGCCTGACCGACGCCGCCTTTCAGCTGAACGCCGGCGCGCTGCTGGACGACGTGCGCCGCCTCGTGCGCGGCCGTGTGCAGATCGGGCGAGCCGCCGAACGCGACGTCGTTGCCGACCGCGTAGGCCTGCGCGCCGATGTCGCGCGACGCCGCCTGCGCGTTCTCGTCGGTGTGCGCGCGAACGCTGCTGATGTCGTGCGCGCCGAACGACTGCTGGATCGCGTCCATGAAGGGGAGGCGTCCGCCGGAACCGGCGACGCCGTCGGCGGCCTTGGCCTGGATGTCCTCGGTGCGCGAGCTCTTGCCCGGCGCGACCTCGCGACGCTGCACGAGGTCGAGGTCGTCATCGGAGGAGCTGCGATAGCCGCGGCGCTGGGTCATGGCGTTCATAGTACGGCAGCGCCTGGGGGCGACTTCCCTGGCGAGTGCAAGTACCCGCGAAGACTCGTGCTATACGGTCGGCGGGATGCGCGTCGCCATCGTCGGGAGCGGCATCGCGGGGCTCGCGTGCGCACGTGCGCTCGCGGGGCGCGCCGACGTGACGGTGCTGGAGGCGGCGGACCGGCTGGGCGGGCACGTGTACACGCACGCGGGCGTGGACCTCGGGTTCATCGTGTTCTCGCGGCCGAGCTATCCCGGATTCTCGGCGATGCTCGACGAGCTCGGCGTCGCGTCACGCGCGACCACGATGTCGTTCTCGGTGAGCGTGCCCGACCACGACGGTCGCGGTGGCAGCGACGGCGACGGTGCGCTCGCCTGGTCGAGCGCGTCACCGCGCGGGTGGTTCGCGCAGCCGCGCAACCTGGTGCGCGCGTCGCACTGGCGGTTTCTCGGCGCGGTGGTGCGGCTGCTCGGGCACGGGCGCGCGGATCTCGGCAGCGAGCTGGTGCGGCGTGCGACGCTCGACGAGTACCTGGCGGCGCGGCGCGTGCCGGCGGAGGTGCGCGAGCGGTTCGTCGTGCCGCTGGCGGCGGCGTTGTGGTCGCTGGCGCCGGCGCGGTGCGGTGCGTTTCCGGCGGAGACGTGGCTGCGGTTCCTGGATCAGCACGGGATGCTGCGCGCGACGCGGCCGCATCCGTGGCGCACGGTGGTGGGTGGAAGCGCGACGTATGTCGAGGCGCTGGTGCGCACGCTCGGCGAGCGCGTGCGGATCGAGACGGCGAGCCCCGTGACGGCGGTGCATCGTCGTCGCGACGGCGTCGGCGGCGGACGCGGCGGCATCACGCTCGTCGTGAACGGCCGCGAGCGCGCGTTCGATCGCGTAGTGCTGGCGACACACGCCGACACCGCGCTGGCGCTCCTGGCGGCGCCGACGGCATCGGAGCGCGCGGTGCTGGGGGCGTTCACGTACAGCCACAACCCGACGGTGCTGCACGGCGACGCGTCGTTCCTCCCCGCCGAGCGCGCGGCGTGGGCGTCGTGGAACTACGTCGCCGACCCCGACGACGGGCGCGTCGCCGTGACGTACTGGATGAACCGCCTGCAGGGGCTCCCCGACGAGCCGCTGCGCCTGGTCACGCTGAACCCGCGCCGCGAACCGGCGGGCGTCCTCGCGCGTACCGACTTCATGCACCCGCAGCTCGACTTCGCCGCGCTCGACGCGCAGCGGGCGTTGCCGCGCGTGCAGGGTGCGGGCGGCGTGTTCTTCGCCGGCGCGTACGCCGGCTTCGGGTTTCACGAGGATGGCTTCCGCGCGGGCGTGCGCGCCGCCGCGCGTGTCCTCGCCTCGGCGTCCGAGATCGTCGACCCCCGCGCCCAATGGAGCGCCACGCCGTGACTCGCAGCGTGCTGTACCGCGGTCAGCTCGTGCACGTGCGCAGCGACGAGCACGCGCGCCGGTTTCGCTATCCCGTGTTCGTCGCCGGCGTCGAGCTCGACGAGCTGCCGGCGCTCGACCGCGCGCGGCGCCTGTTCGCGTACAACCGCGCCAGCCTCTTCTCGCTGCGCGACCGCGACTACGTCGATCGCGGCGCCGTCACATCCATCGCGGACTGGCATCGGGCGCAGCTGGCGCGGCGCGGCCTGCCGGTGCCCGCGCGCGTCGAGCTCGTGACGTGGCTGCGCACCGCCGGCTACGTGTTCAACCCGGTGAGCTTCTTCGTCGGGCGCGACACGCACGGCGCGATCGCATCGGTCGTCGCGCTCGTCCGCAACAACTACGGCGGCCGCCACACGTATGTCCTCGGGCCCGACGAACGTCGCGACGACGAACGCCGCGACGACGAGCGGCGCGACGACCGCGACCGCGCCACCACCTGCGCGACGTTCCGCGTCGACAAGGCGTTCTTCGTCTCGCCGTTCCTGCACGGCCCGGCCACGTACGATTTCCGCTTCGGCACACGCCGCGACCGCCTCGACATCCACATGGATGTCCGGCGCCCCGACGGCGCCCGCGTGCTGATGGCGCACCTCGGAGGCGCCCCTACGCCCTTCACCGATCGCGCGCTGGCCGCCGCCGCTCTACGCTATCCCCTCATGTCGCTCCAGGTGATCGCCCTCATCTATGGCGAGGCCCTCCTGGCGCACGCCCGCGGCGTCCCCTTCCGCCGCCCCGGGCGCGACCACGCCGTGACGGACGCGCCGCCACCGAGCGCCAGCCACAAGGAGCGGGGCAGCGAGCGAAGCGAGGAACGGGGCAGCGCCCGCGACGCAGCGGCCGAGCCCGTCCGCGGGCGAGCCGGCGCGAGGACACGACAATGATCACGCGCGTCGCGCTGGCGCCGCTCGTGCGCGGTGGTCGCGCCTGGCGCGACGCGCGCCTCGATGTCCGGCTTCCGGACGGTGCGCGCGTCGTCGTCGGCGGTGCCGCGGAGCCCGACGCGACCATCGCGGTGCGCGACGCGCGCGCGCTCGCTCGCGTCGCGATGCGCGGCGAGCTCGGCGCCGGCGAGGCGTTCGTCGCTGGCCACTGGGACGCCGACGATCTCGTCGGCGCGCTGCGCCTGTTCCTGCGCGCCACCGCGGCGCGCGGCGTCGAGTCGCGCCTCACGCGCGTCGCGCGCGTGCTCGCGCTGTGGCGTCACCGTCGCGCGCGCAACGACCGCCGCGGCAGCGCGCGCAACATCCACGCGCACTACGATCTCGGCAACGCGTTCTACCGTCTCTTCCTCGACGAGCAGCTGGTCTACTCGTGCGCGCGCTGGAAGAGCGCCGCCACGCTCGACGACGCGCAGCGCGCCAAGCTCGCGCACCTCTGCGATCTCGGCGAGCTCGCCGGCGGCGAGCGCGTGCTCGAGCTCGGCTGCGGCTGGGGCGCGCTCGCCCTCACCGCCGCACGCCGCGGCGCCGACGTCACGGCCATCACGATCTCCGCGGCGCAGGCCGCGCACGCGCGCGCGCTCGGCGTCGACGTCGAGCTGCGCGACTACCGCGACACGCGCGGCACGTACGACGCCGTCCTCTCGTGCGAGATGCTCGAGGCCGTCGGTGAGACGTACCTGCGCGCGTACTTCGCCACGCTCGCGTCGCGCCTCGCGCGCACCGGCCGCACCGGGCGCTCCGGCCGCGCCGTCGTCCAGTCGATCACGATGCCCGACGACCGCTACGACGTGTACCGGCGGTCGGTCGACTGGATGCAGACCTACGTCTTCCCCGGCTCGCACATCCCGTCGCTCGGCGCGATCCGCGCCGCCGCGCACGCCGCCGGCCTCGTCATCGAGCGCGCCGACGACGTCGGCCTCGACTACCCGCCGACCCTCGCCGCCTGGCGCGCGCGCTTCGCCGCCGCCGGCGAGTCCGTCCGCGCGCTCGGCTTCGACGACGCCTTCGTGCGCACGTGGACGCTCTATCTCGCCTTCTCCGAGGCCGCGTTCGCCGAGCGCACGCTCGCCGTGCACCAGCTCGTGCTGCGCCACGCCTAGTCGCGCCTACTCGGTGAAGACGGACCAGCGCTTCACCTTCACCTCGTCGGTGAGCGCCTTGTTCTTGTAGACGAGATCCTCGAGGGGGGCGCCCTGCTCGGCGAGGTATGCGGCCACGCCCGGCGCGTTGTACGTCGCCTGCGCCATCGCGATCTGCCACGACTCGGCCAGCGCCTGGAGCTTGGCGGCCACGTTCACCGTGCCGCCGACGTAGTCGATGTTGGCGTTGAGCTTCACGGCGATGCAAGGACCGGTGTTGAGCGAGATGCGCAGCCGCGCCACCGAGTGCGTGCACCCGGGCGGAAAGCGATCGTGGATCGCGCGCGCGCAGCGCACGGCGTCGAGGGGATCGTTGAACGCCCCCATGGCCGCGTCGCCGATCGTCTTCACCACCGCGCCGCGGTGCTCGGCGATCAGCGCGAACACGTCGGCGAAGTGCTTGCGCACCTCGACGAACGCGGCCGGGTCGCCGCGCGACGCGTAGAGGGCCGTCGAGCCGACCATGTCGGTGAACAGGATGGTCTGCTCGCCGATCGCCAGCTGCACGTCGGTGCCGAGGTACTCCTCGCTGAACAGATCGCGGAACTCCTGGAACGACAGCAGCCGCCCCGGGCGCAACGCGACGTCCGACCACTGCGCCTCCTCGAGGACGAACCTCGCCTCGTCGTCGCCATCGTTGGTCAACACCACCCTGGGGCCGCTCGTGCGGAGCGAGCGCAGCGAGTCGAAGGACGCCTTCGCCTTCCACTCGAGCATCTCGTCGCCGCTCTGCGCCACGTCGAGATATCCGTAGCGCTCCTCGCCCTCCAGGCGCAGGCGATAGCGCCGCGGCTCGAGCATCGGCGCGACCTCCACGGACACGCCGGGCGGCAGCGCGCGCTGCACGCGCACGTGGGCCTTGTGCGCGGGCTCCGCGCTGCAGAACGAACGCGTCTGCACCTCGCGGATCGATCGATGCACGCGGAACGTGATCTCCACGACGTTCTCGCGGTCGGTGCTGAACTTGATCGCGCACGTGTCGCATGCCGCGTCGCCGGGCAGCGCGCCCAGATGCCCGTGCCCCTCGCTGCCGCGGCAATGGGGGCACACCACGTCCCACGACAGATCGAGCAGGCCGGCGCGCGTCGCGTGCAGGCACACGCGCAGGAGCGTGTCCTCGGGGATCGACCACGCGCGCGCCCGCTCGCCGACCTGGATGCGGCCGAGGTCGGCGTCGTCGGCGGTGCGCACCCAGCCGACGAGCTGCTCGACCGCCGCGCGATCGAGGCCCTGCGCGATCAGATCACGGGAGATCGCATCGAGCCGTGCCCGCGCGTCGGGCGACAGCACCGGCGGCGCCGCGACGAGCGCGGCCGGCACCGTCGCCGCCAAGGCGAGCTGCTGATCGATGTCGGCGAGCACCTTGCGGTACGTCTTCTCCAGTCCGGGGAAGCCGAGCTTGATCGCCGTCGCGCCGATCGCGTTGCGCGGCAGGAACCCGAAGTACGAGGTGAAGCGCGCGCCGCCGCCGGCGAGCGGCGACACCCGTTGCACGGCGTGCATCAACTTCATGAAGCCGCGGTCGTAGACGCGCACCGACTCGAGCCACTCGCCGGCGACCCAGTTCCACGGCACCTCGAGCCATTCGTGGCGGACGCCGCCGTTCTTCGACCAGCCCCGGCGCTGCCCGTCCTTCTCGAAGAAGTGCATCTCGGCGGTGCCGAGCGCGCGGTTGAGGCGCGAGGTGTCTGCGGTGATGCGCCACACCTCGGCGACCGGCGCCTTCAGGTCGAAGTGCCAGAGGTACTCGATCTTCTTCCCGTCGCCGTACCGCGCCGGCCACGGGTGCAGCCGATGGATGTCGTCGAGGGTGAGCGGCCTGGTATCCTCCGGGGCCATGGCGACGACCCATTATCGCAGCTGCTCCCTGTGCGAGGCCACCTGCGGCGTCGCGATCGACGTGGAAGGTGATCAGGTGCAGTCCATCCGCGGGGACGACGCGGATCCGTTCTCCAGGGGGTACATCTGCCCCAAGGGCACCGCGCTGGCCGACCTTCATCATGATCCCGACCGCCTGAAGCGGCCGGTCGTGCGCGAGGGGTCGTCGTGGCGCGAGATCGGGTGGGACGAGGCGTTCGACCTCGTCATCCGCCGCCTGAAGGACGTGCGCGCGGCCCACGGGCCCGATGCGATCGCCGTCTACCAGGGCAACCCGACGGCCCACAACCTCGGGTTGATGATGCACGGGCAGGTCTTCCTGCGGAAGCTCGGGACCAAGAACGCGTTCTCGGCGACGTCGACCGATCAGCTGCCGCACATGCTCGCGGCGCTCATGATGTTCGGCGACCAGCTGCTGATGGCGGTGCCCGACATCGATCGCACCGACCACATGATCGTGATCGGCGGCAATCCGCTGGTGTCGAACGGCAGCATCATGACGGCGCCGGACGTGAAGACGCGGCTCAAGGCGATCCGCGCCCGCGGCGGCACGCTGACCGTGATCGATCCGCGGCGCACGGAGACGGCGGAGATCGCCGACCACCACCACTTCATCCGCCCGGGGACCGACGCGGCGTTCCTGCTCTCGTTCCTGAACGTGCTCTACGCCGACGGGCTGGTGAAGCCGGGGCGGGTGAAGGCGTTCACCGATGGGATCGACGAGCTGGGCGCGATCGCGGCGAAGTACACGCCCGAGCGGACGGCGGCAGCGACGGGGATCGCGGCGGACGACGTGCGCGCGATGGCGCGGTCGTTCGCGGCGGCGAAGCGCGCCGTGCTGTACGGCCGCATCGGCGTGTGCACGCAGGAGCTGGGCGGGCTGGCGGCATGGCTGTGTTACGCGGTGAACGTGGTGACCGGGCGGCTCGACGAGCCGGGTGGCCTGATGTTCACGACGCCGGCGGTCGATCTCGTGCCGCTGGCGCGGCGGCTCGGCTTCGACGGCGGACACAACCGGTGGAAGAGCCGCGTGAGCGGGCTGCCGGAGTTCGGCGGCGAGCTGCCGATCGTGACCTTGCCCGAGGAGATCGAGACGCCAGGACGCGGCCAGGTGCGCGCGCTCGTCACGAGCGCCGGCAACCCGGTGCTGTCGGCGCCGGGCGGCCCGCGCCTCGAGAAGCTGTTGCCGACGCTCGACTTCATGGTGTCGGTCGATCCGTACATCAACGAGACCACGCGCTTCGCGCACGTGATCCTGCCGCCGACGTCGCAGCTCGAGCACTCGCACTACGACCTCGCGCTGGCGGCGTTCTCGGTGCGCAACGTGGCCAAGTACGCGCCGCCGGTGTTCGAGCGCGGCGCGGAGCAGCGGCACGACTGGGAGATCTACGCCGAGCTCGCGGCGCGCTGGTTCTTGCCGGGCGGTCCGCTCGGTGCGCTGGCGGTGCGCGCGGCACGGCGTGCGGCGCTCGCGCTCTCGCCCGAGGCGGTGCTCGAGCTCGGCCTGCGCAGCGGTCCGCACAAGCTGTCGCTGTCGAAGCTGCGGGCGGCGCCGCACGGGCTCGATCTCGGCGCGCTCGAGCCACGCCTGCCGGGGCGGCTCAACACCAAGGACAAGCGCGTGAAGCTCACGCCGGCGACGTACGTCGCCGACCTGCCGCGCCTCGAGCGGCGGATCGCGGAGTGGACGGCACACGCCGGGCGCGCCGACGGCGGGCTCGTGCTCGTCGGGCGGCGGCACCTGCGCAGCAACAACTCGTGGCTGCACAACAGCGCGCGCCTCGTGAAGGGCAAGCCGCGCTGCACGCTGCTCGTCAATCCCAGGGACGCGGCGGCGCGTGGCATCGCCGACGGCGATCAGGTGCGGCTCGCGTCGCGCGCCGGCGCGGTCACCGTGCCGGCCGAGGTGAGCGACGAGATGATGCCCGGCGTCGTGAGCCTGCCGCACGGCTGGGGCCACGGGCGCCCGGGGACGCGCACGCAGGTCGCGAATGCGCACGCGGGCGTGTCCGCGAATGACGTCACCGACACCGGCTTCGTGGATTTGCTGAGCGGGACGGCGGCCTTGACGGGCGTGGAGGTGACGGTAGAACGCGTTGCCGCCGCCGCGGTGATCGAGAACGCGTCATGAGCCAGAGCCAGAGTCAGACCGATGGTCCCAGCCTGTTCGAGAAGATCGGCCCCGAGCGCCTGCGCGCCGTCATCGTCGAGTTCTACGAGCGCGTGTTTGCCGACGTGATGATCGGCTTCCACTTCGCGGGCAAGGACAAGGCGCGCCTGATCGAGAAGGAGTACGAGCTCGCGGCGCGCATGCTCGGCGGGTCTCACGTGGCGTACACGGGCATGACGATGCGCGAGGCGCACGCCAGGCACGCCATCCTCGGCGGCCAGTTCGACCGCCGCCGCAAGATCCTCGAGGACGTGCTGATCGCGCAAGGCGTCGACGCCGAGGTCCGCGAGACCTGGATCGATCACACCAACGCCATGCGCGACCAGATCACGCCCGACAAGGACAGCAACTGCAACAGCGAGGCCGTCGCGGTCCGCACGCACGTGCACGGCGATTCGACCGCGCCGCTCAAGCTCGGCAAGCGATAGCGCTGCCACGTCCGGAAACCGCCAGACGCGGAGGGCGGCGGCTGGTATCGACGGGGCATGCGGCTCTTCACGTACGGCGGTTCGGCGAATGGCTACAAGATCGAGCTCGCGCTGGCGCAGCTCGGGCGCGCGCGAGCGTACGAGCGTGTCGAGGTCGAGATCTTCGCGGGCGAGGCGCAGACCCCGGCGTTCCTGGCGCGGCATCCCGGCGGGCGCGTGCCGCTGCTCGAGCTCGACGACGGCGTCTGCATCGCCGAGTCGAACGCGATCCTGTGGCACGTCGCGCGCGGGACGCGGCTCGCGCCGGTGGGCGCGCTCGAGGAGACGCGCGTGGTGTCGTGGCTGTGCTTCGAGCAGAACGCGATCGAGCCGGTGATCGGCAGCGCGCGCTACTGGCGACTGACGGGGCGCGACCGTGAGCGTGGGGACGAGACAGCGCGGCGGATCGCGCAGGCGCGCCGCTCGCTGGCGGAGCTGGACGTCGCGCTGCGCGAGCGCGAGTTCCTCGTCGGAGATCGCTACTCGATCGCCGACATCGCGGTGTACGCGTACGCGCATCTCGCCGGGGACGTCGGCGTCGATCTCGAAGACACGCCCGGCGTGGCCGCGTGGTGTCGTCGGATCGAGGCGCAGCCCGGCTATTTCGGCGGGCCGGCGCCGTACTCGCCGGCGGCGATGGTCGTGCACTGACGGCGACGCGAACCGCGACACCGTGCGCGTGCGCCCGCGGCGAGCACCGCCGCGACACGTGGGTTGCATCACATCGCGCCTCGGCGACGGGATCCGGCGCGGGCAGCCCGCCGGCGCGCGGCTCTCGACGCTCTCGGAGGCAGGTCAGGCGCAGATGCCTGGCACACCCGCTGCAACACCTCGGGGATGCCGCTCTGGACACCGCATCGACGTGAGTTCTTGCGAGCGAGCGCGACGCTGGCGCTGGCGGGATGCGCGGTCCGTCGCGCGGGGCAGTCGACGGCGCCGATGCGCGATGTCGATCCGGAGAAGGCGGCGCGCCAGCACCTGATCACGCGCCTCGACGATCCTTACTGCGGTGAGGCGCAGCCCGAGCGACTGATCCGCGACTGGCTCACGCCGGAGTCCGACTTCTTCATCGTGAACCACGGCAACGTGCCGGTGGTCGACGCGCCGGACAGTTACACCATCGAGATCTTCGGCCACATCCAGCGGGGGCGGCCGCTGCGGCTCGCCGACCTGCGCTCGATGCCGCACACGACCGTCGAGGCGACCTTGCAGTGCGCCGGCAACCGGCGGAGCGAGTACGACGCGATCCGTCGCATCGACGATCCCGTGATCTGGGATCGCGGTGCGATCGGCAACGCGCGGTGGACCGGCGTGCGGCTGGTCGACGTGCTGGAGCAGGTCGGCGTCAAGAACGACGCGTCGCACGTCTGGCTCGAAGGTCAAGACGTGGGCGCCGACGGGCGCTTCGGCGGGTCGATCCCGATCCCGCGCATCTACGATCGCGATGCGCCGCCCGTGCTGCTGGCCTTCGAGATGAACGGCAAGCCGCTGTCGCCGAGCCACGGCTTCCCGGTACGCGCGGTGGTCCCGGGCTTCATCGGCGCGCGCAGCGTGAAGTGGCTGTCGCGCATCCTGGTGGCGACGCGCCCGTCGCACAACTCGTACTTCCTGCGGAACCACCACTGGCTCGACGGCCCCGACGGTGTGGATCAGGGCCCGATCTACGGCCTCAAGACCAACGCTGTCATCTGCACGCCGGCGAGCGGCGCGGCGGGTGCCGGTGCGGGTGCGGGTGCGGGATTGCGCGGAGCGGTGACGGTCGCGGGGTATGCGATCGCGGGCGATCCGCGCGCAGTGGTCGACAAGGTCGAGGTGTCCGCGGACGGCGGGCGGACGTGGCAGGCGGCGACCCTCGAGCGCCACGCGGTGGCGTCGTGCTGGCGCCGCTGGCGCGCCGACGTCGAGGTGAAGGGCCCGACGAAGATCGTGGCCCGCGCGACGGACAGCGCCGGTGTCGTGCAGCCGGAGGTCGCGCGATGGAACCGCGGCGGATATCTCTACGACGGCTGGTCGGTCGTCGAAATTGCGTGACGTGAGGTGGCGTGAGGTGTCGTGACGTGAGGTGACGTGACGTGACGTGACGTGATTCAGTCGTCGACGTCGTCCGACGGCGGCGGTGGTGCCGGCGTGAAGCGCAGGCGGTCACCGTAGGTGTCGCGGAGCGCGGCGAGCGCGGCCGCGTCGAGCGGGCTGCCGTGGAGCGTGAACTGGCGGAGATGGGCGGGCGAACCGCACGTATTCCGCGAGGGGACGGCTGCCCCGC
>DATLEB010000112.1:0-46972 GCA_035525615.1 Kofleriaceae bacterium
CGCCACCATCCGCCACGCGCCGGCTCACCTTCTCGAGCCAGCCCGTTCCCTCGCGACACGGCGTGCACTGACCGCACGACTCGTGAGCGAAGAACTTGAGGATGCGCCACAGCGCTTTCGGAATGTCCGTTTGATCGTCCATGACGACGATGCCGCCGGAGCCGGCCATCGAGCGCAGCGGGCGGCCACCCCCGAGATCGAACTGCATCGTCGGCTTCACCATGACGGGCTTGATGCGCTCGTCGGTCTGCAGCGCGTCGAACTCGCACGGAACGTCGAGCTCGGACGCATCGAGCGGTGGCATCGACACGCCGCCCGGAATCACCGCCTTCACCTTGCGGCCCTTCCACACGCCGCCGCAGACGTCGTTGATGATCTGGTTGAACGTGATGGTCATCGGCAGCTCGAACACGCCGGGCTTGTTGACGTGCCCCGACACGCACACGATGCGTGTCCCGCCCGAGCGACCGACGCCGAGCTCGTTGAACCAGGCGCCGCCCTTGTCGACGATGAACGGCACGTTCATGATCGTCTCGACGTTGTTGACGATCGTCGGGTCGTCGAAGAGGCCCTTCACCGCCGGGAACGGCGGCTTGAGGCGCGGCTGGCCGCGCAGGCCCTCGAGCGAGTTGAGGAGCGCCGTCTCCTCGCCGCAGATGTACGCGCCGGCGCCGCGGTGCACCGTGATGTGGCACGCGAAGCCGGAGCCGAGCACGTTGTTGCCGAGGTAGCCGCGCTGGTACGCCTCGTCGATCGCCCTCTGCAGGACGACCGCCTCGCGCATCATCTCGCCGCGGATGTAGATGTAGTTGTGCGTCGCCTTGAGGCAGAACGCCGAGATCACCATGCCCTCGATGAGGAGGTGGGGATCCCAGAACATGAGCTCGCGGTCCTTGCACGTGCCCGGCTCGGATTCGTCGGCGTTGCACACGAGGTGCACCGTCTTCGCGTCCTTGGGGACGAACGACCACTTCATGCCCGTGGCGAAACCGGCGCCGCCGCGCCCGCGCAGGTTCGAGGCCTTCACCTCGGCGAGGATGGCGTCGGGCTTCATGCCGAGCGCCTTGCGCAGGCGCTGGTAGCCGCCGAGCCGCTCGTACCCGACGAGCGTCTTGGCCTCGGCGTTGCCGAAGTGCGCGGTGACCAGCTTGGTGTTGCGATCGGCCGGCATCAGACGATCTCGCCTTCCGGATGCGGTTCGGCGCGCAGCTCGTCGACGATGCGCCCGACCTGATCCGGCGTGACGTCGAGGAAGTACCTGGTGCCGCAGATGACCGCCGGCGCGTTGGCGCAGGCGGCGATGCACTCTTCCTCGACGATGGTGAACTTGCCTGCGGTCCCGCCCTTCTTCACGCCGAGGCGCGACTCGAAGGCGGCGAGGACGTCGTACGCGCCGCGCAGCATGCAAGAGATGTTGGTGCAGACGCGGAGGATGTTCTCCCCCGCCGGTTCGCGCCGGTACATCGTGTAGAAGGTCGCGACGCCATAGACGTGGGCGAGCGGAAGATCGAGGGTGCGCGCGACCAGCTCGAGCGCCGCGTCACTGAGGTGACCGTGCTCTTTCTGGGCAAGGTGCAAGGCCGCCATCACCACCGGCTTCTTGGTGGGATAGCGCTCGCACAGGGCCTGGATTTTCTTGGTGGCCTCGGCGGAGAATTCGAGTGACATCGGCCAGTTGCCTCTGCCCGGGGATGAGCGGGCGGAAAATACGGGCGCCAGGGGGGGGAGTCAATTGGGGCCGGCAACGAAAAGCCGCGCAGATCGTGTGGTATTCGAGGCCATGGCTGACGCCGTGGTCCCGCCTGAAGCGACGGACGACCTCACCCGCATCGAAAAGCTCGCCGTGCGGCTGGCGCGCGCCGCCAACGAGACGGACATGGGCGTGCAGCTGCAGGACAAGTTCCTGCGGACGTTCACGTACTCGCTGGTGCACGCCTGCCTGGCCAACCGCACCTTGTACGAGGGGCTGGACGAGGTCATGGCGCTCAACCCCGACCGGGGCGTCGTGTTCGCGACGAATCACCGCAGCTTCTTCGATCAGTTCGCGGTGCTCCTCGGGCTTTACCTGACGGGGACTCCCTGGTGCCGGATCATCCGGTTCCCGGTGCGGTCCAACTTCTTCTACGAGCGCCCCCTCGGCATGGTCATCAACCACGGCATCGCGGGCGGCGTCATGTACCCGCCGATCTTCCGCCAGGCCGAGAAGGCGTCCTTCAACAAGGACGCGATCGACCGGTTGATCAAGCTGCTGGCCGATCCGGGAGTCGTCATCGGCGTCCATCCGGAGGGCACGCGCGGCAAGGGCGCCGATCCGTACGAGATGCTGCCCGCGCAGCCGGGCATCGGGCAGATCGCGCTCAACGCCAAGCCGATCGTCCTGCCGGTCTTCATCCAGGGGCTGAGCAACAACTTCGCGGGCGACGTGGTCGAGAACTACAAGCCCGGCATCCGCCAGCGTCGTCCGATCATCGTGGTGATGGGCAAGCCCGTCGACTACTCGGCGCTGACGACGAGCAAGCCGCGCGTGACGCTCTACAAGAAGTGCGCGGATCTGATTCGCGAGAAGATCCTCGAGCTGGCGCCGCGCGAACGCGTGCTGCGCGCGCAGTGCCTGAGCGGCGAGCTCCGCGACGACGACCCGCGCTGGATCGTCAACCGCCGCCACAGCGCGGTGTACGCGCCCGTGCGTGGCTGAGCCGTCGCGTGAGCCGGCGAGCGGCCGCGATCAGCGGCGGGTGGCGTAGCCGCGGCCGCCGCGCGAGATGATCGAGCCGACGATGCCGAGGACGCAGCCGCCGGCGTACACGAAGAAGCTGTAGCCGAGCTCCATCTTCGCCTTCTCGAAGTACTGGAGCAGGAGCACGACCGTGCCGATCGCGCCGGCGAGCGCGAGCACCGACCCGATGATCGAGAAGATCGTGATGAGCGACATGCTCCGGTCGGTGGCGACGCCCGAGATGCCGATCGCGAGGAGGAGGGCGGCGGCGAGGACCGAGCCGATGAGCGCGACCATCGACGCGGTCTTCAGCAGCTCGAGGTCCTTGTCGGCGCGGGCGCCCTTCGTGAGCTCGTCCCAGTCCATGGTCTGGCACTCGCCGCCGCGACAGCCTTCGACGCCGCTGAGGCCGACGCCGCCCTCGCCGGAGGGCGCCTTCAGCCAGCGCATCGTGAAGGTTCCGGCGAGGACGAGAACGGCAGCCAGCAGCGCCATCGCTGCGCCGATGCGGCGTGGTGTCATGCCGTCGACGCTATCAGAGATCGCCGGAAGAAATCGCCAAGGCGGCGCCCGGGACGCGGTTCCAACGAGACGTGCCCGTCATGGACCTCTGGCGTGTCATCGCGGCGGCGATCGCGTCGTGCAACGGCGCGATGCAGGTCGCGCTCGCGCCGCCGCCCGACGAGCTGCCGGCGGCGGAGGAGTACGTGTACGCCGTGGACGGCGTGACGTGCACGGTGATGCAGTGCATGGTCGATGACGCGGAGCTGGCGTGGTCGATGTGCTGCGTGCGCGCGATCCACACCGAGTTCCCGTACCCGCCGCCGAAGCGCAAGCCACCGCCGCCGCCGGGCTCACCGCCGGAGACGCTGTCGCGTGATGACGTCGTGCGCGGCATCGCCGCGATCCGCGACGAGATCGACGTGTGCCGCGATCGGCGGAGTCCGCGGCGCAAGGATGGCGTACGCCCGTCCGACGCTGGAGCGAGCGCCGGCACGCTGAAGGTGAGCGTCGTCGTGTCGCCCGACGGCACCGTCGAGTCTGCCTCCGAAACCGAAACCGAAACCGAAACCCAAACCGAAACCGCGTCGCGTGACGCCGCGTTCGACGCGTGCGTCCTCACCGCCTTCCGTCGCGCACACTTCCCGCGCAGCCTCACCGGCTCCCGGTTCCGCTACCCCGTCGCGCGATGACCCGGCGTACGCTCGCGCCATGACCACGCCGACGACGACCGCGCCGAGCTGCCCGTTCTGCGACCAGAACACGTTGCGCGCCGACGACGAGCGCGCCGTGCAGGCGTGCCACGAGTGCGCCACCAAGGTCGGCCTGGTGCCGATGCCGCCGTCGCGCCGCCCGCCCGCGCCGTGCACGCGTTGCAACCACATGGTCTTCCTGCGCGTCATCCCGCGCGAGCACTCCTACGCCGAGGGCAGCAGCTACCACGCGCAGGTGTCGGCGCCGATGTACGTCACGCACCGCCCGACGAGCAACAAGGGCTTCTTCGCGACCACCATCGAGCCCATCGGGATCGCGAGGACCGGCGTCGGCCTCCTCGAGACGTACATCTGCAGGAAGTGCGGCTTCGTCGAGTGGTACTGCGTCGACGTCGAGACCATCCCGGCCCATCCGCACCTCATGTCCGAGGAGATCGACTACGCGGATCGCGGCGACGGGCCGTATCGATAGACGCCACGGACACCGCCGTCGACCGTGAGCCGGAGCCCGAACGACTCCGCGCCGGCTGAATCGGGTGCAAGGCGCGCAGCGCCGCGGTGGATCCCGCGCCGGCCCGGCCGTTGGCTTGCGCGACGAGCCAACCGCGAGGAGCCAACCGCGAGGAGCCAACAGCGACGAGCTGGGCAAGCGGAACTTCGGTGACAGAACCGATGACATCGACGACGCGCACGTCGCATTTGTTCCGGCCGCCGTCGCATCTTGTTGTCGCATCTTGTTGTCGCATTTCGTTTGACAGCGTTCCACGCGACGGCGACGCGCGTTCCGGGAATCGGCCGCGGATCACGCGCGACGCGCGTCACGATGCGCGTGGTGAAGCGAGAGCGCGCTCGACGAGAAATCGCGATCTGAACAGCACCGCGCGGCGTCTGAGAGCGAACCAGAGCGTCCGAAATCTCCATGGTAAAGGTGGAACGCGCACGCGAGGGACCCGCGTGCGAGTGGAGGATGAGGATGTTCGACGCGAGCGGCAGCGGTGGGCGGAGAGTCAGCGAGGGCGGCGACGGCGGCGGCGGCGGCGGCGGCGGCGACGGCGACGGCACTGACAGCAGCGGCGCGGCGGCGACTCACGTGAGTCGCGGAGACCGGGACTGGCGCGATGTCGATGCGCGGATGCGCGGGCTCGCGGCGCGCCGCGCGGCGCTCGACCTCGAGGAGGCGCGGCTCCTCCTGATCGCGAAGCGCATGGAGATCCACCGGAACCTCGGCTACGGCTCGTTCGCGGAGTACATCGAGCGCGTCCTGGGCTACGCGCCCAACACGGGGCGCGACCGTGTGCGCGTCGCCGAGGAGCTCGAGACCATGCCGGCGATCGCCGACGCGTGGGAGCAGGGTCGGATCCCGTATTCCGTCGTCCGCGAGATCACCCGTGTCGCGACGCCAGACACCGAGGAGGTCGTGCTCGCATACGTCGACGGGCTCACGGTGCGCGAGGTGGTAGACGCCATGCGCGGCCTCGACAAGGGCGACGATCCGAACCGGCGCCGGCATCCCGAGCTGGAGCCGCGAACCGTGCGGCTCGAGCTGCCGCCCGAGACGTACGCGCTGTTCCTCGACGCACGCCGCAAGCTCGAGCGCGACCTCGCTCATCCGATGACCGACGCCGACTTCATGACGGCCGCCTGCGCGGCGGTGTTGTGCGGCGGTGTCAGCGACGACTGCGCTGCGACTGCGCCGCGCCACGAGATCGCGATCGTCGTGTGTGACGAGTGCAAGCGTAGCTGGCACGACGTCCCCGGGCAGTCGATCGAGATTCCGCCATCCACCGTGGAGCGTGCGCTCTGCGATGCCGTCGTGCTCGGCCGGGTCGCCGCCGCCGCAGGCGCGCCGCCAGACGTATCGAGAACCATCCCCGCGCCGACTCGCCGCGCCGTTCTTGCCCGCGATCACCATCGCTGCCGGATGCCCGGCTGCACGATGAGCGTCTACGTCGACGTGCACCACATCGACCCCTTCGGCGAAGGAGGCAGCCACACGATGATGAACCTGATCGCCATCTGCACGCTCCATCACAAGCTGCACCACGACGGCGTCATCACGATCTCCGGCCATGCGGCCGCACTCGTCGTCACCCACGCCGACGGGCGCCCGTACGGCGCACCGCCACCGTCGCCACCGTCGCCACCGTCGCCACCGTCGCCACCGTCGCCACCGCGAGCCCCCCCGCCCAGCGCCACCGACGGCCGACCCGCGGTCGAGCCCGGTTCTCGCGCTCGACTGACGTGAGTCGTCGCCTCGCGAGGCTCGATCGCGCGCGAGGCTCGACGTCGTCCCCACTGCCCGCGCACTGCCACGCGCCAGTTCTCACCGTCACCGCCTCCGTCTCCGTCCCCGCTCCCCCGCTATTACCGTCTCCGTCACCGTCACGGCCTGCTCCGTCACCGGCTCCGTCTGCGCGCGCGCGCGCCCGTCTCCGCCTCCGTCCCCGCTCCCCCGCTACCAACGCCTCCGTCACCGTCACCGTCCCCGTCTCCGTCTCCGTCACCGTCACCGTCTCCGTCACCGTCTCCGTCTCCGTCTCCGTCTCCGTCTCCGTCTCCGTCTCCGTCGCCTTCGTCACCGTCACCGTCTCCGTCTCCGCCGTCTCCGTCACCGTCACCGGCTCCGTCCGTCTCCGTCTCCGACTCCGCCGGCCGACTCACGTAAGTGGCATCGCATCGCGCGCGTCGTGTCGCATTGCTGCGCGTCGCCGCCGCCCCGCCCCCGCCCCGCCCTACCGCAATCCCACGCCGAGCTTCTCGCCGACCTTCAGCGCGCCGGTGACGCGCACCATCACCGTGGAGTCGCCGAGGGTCTCGTCCTCGCGCTGCCGCACCACCAGCTCGATCGCGCCCCAGCCCAGCGCCTGATAGCGCACGCCCCATCCCACGACCCAGCCCAGGCGCGGGGGACCGTCCTTCACCTCCGGCGACCACGACACGTCGACGACCATCGTGGTGCGCGGATACGGCGGCGGGGTCCACGCCAGCCCCGCCACCGGCCGCACGGTCCGCTCCACCGTGTGCGCGATTCTCACATCACCGTGGCGCGCGTCGAACAGCTCGATCCCACCACTCACATCCACGACCCCCGCCACGCCGCGCCACTCTAGCCCGCTCACCACATACAGCTGCGCCGCCTCGAGCTCGGCATCGCGCCCGCCCGCCGTCACGGTCCGCGTCGCAAACGTCTTGCGAAACCCGAGCGCCGCGCCGAGCCGCCAGTCGCGCGCCGCGCTGGTCGCCGCGCCCATCTTGAACAGCGCCGACGCCGCGAACAGGTTCTCTGAATCCCTCTGCTCTTCGCCGCAGCCCGGGCACGCGACCACGCGATCGGTCAGCTCGACATCGAGCTCGGCCACGTCGCCGAGCCCGAACGCCACCGTCCCCGACGGTGCCAGCCGGTGGCTCGCGCCGAGCGTCACGTGGAGCTGCCCCTGCGGCTGCAGCCACGCCGTCGGTGCATACACCACGTGTGGGGACGTCGGTGCGCGCGGGACCGTCGCCGGCTCCGCCGTCGCAGCGGATCCCGCAAGCACGATCAGGAGGACGGGCAGCGCCCGGAACATGGGTTTCGCAGCTCAGCGCAGCTTCTGGATGGCGCGACGCAGGCGATCGCTGCCCCACGACAGCTGACCGAAGATCTGCGCGTCGAGCAGGTTGGCCTCGTCGATGCCCTGCACGCGCACGCCCGACTCGAACGCGAACAAGGACGTGATGCGATAGCGCACCCCCCACGTCAGCATCGCCGACAGCTCGATATCGGCGGGCGCTCGCGTGAACTCGGGCACCCAGTTCAGCTCGACCATGATCGACGAGCCGTCCTTGGGCTCGGCCTCGATGGCGAGGATGGGCGCGATCTGCTGCTTGAGCCCCTCGTCGTGGAAGAAGTAGGCGTCGGCCATCGGCTCGCGGATCGCAGCGTCCCACAGCACGCCGCCGACGTGGACCGAGACCTTGCTGCCCAGGCTCTTGGTCGCCATCAGGTAGAGGGCCGCGGTGCGCACCTTCGCGGTCCCGAAGGTGTGCTCGAACGACTTGCGGAACGCGAGCGACAGCGCCGGCTGGTACCGGACGAAGCGATCCTCGGGGACGCCCATCTTGAACGAGGCCTGACCGAACGGCTCGATCGGCGTCGGATCCTCGCCGGGCGCGGGCCGCACGCGGATGAGATCGGTGACGCCGACGCCGAACTCGGCGACGTCACCGAGGCCGACGAACAGGTCGCCGTAGAAGCCACCGCCCGTGTGCACGCCGGAGCTCGACCAGATCACCGCGGCGGGCAGCATTCGCCCGCTCGGCGCCGCGAAGATGAGCGGAAAGTGGATCGGCGGCGACGTGGGGTCGGGCGTGAGGGCGCGTTCGATCGGATCGTTGCCCCACGTCGGCGGCGGTTGCTGCGCCTCGGCGGCGGCCCTCGCCGCGGCCTCGGCCTCGGCCGCCTTCGCCGCGAGCTCGGCGTCGGTCGGCTCGGGCGGCGGCTGCGGTTGCGGCTCCGGATCGGGCGGTGGATCGGCTTGCGGCTGCGGCTGCGGTTGCGGCTGCGGTGGCAGCGGGACCGGCGGAATCGGTTGCGCGCGGGCTTCCGCCGCCAACCCGACTGACGCGCCGACGATGATGACCCACGAGATGACGGACGGATGACGCATGGTGTTCCTCGCTAGCTGCAGAACAGGCCCGCGCTGCGGCACGCGATCGCGCCCCATGGCACGAACAGCTCGCCGCCGAGGCGGATGTCCCAGTCGACGACCGAGCGAACGCCGGCCGGAGAGGTCGCGTCGTCGACCTGATAGCCGACGCTCGCGTCGAACGAGAACGCCGGGTGCAGGTACCAGCGCACGCCGAGCCGACCGATGACGCCGGCGCCGATCATCGGCGCGCCGCCGGGATCGCGATCGAACGACGGCGCGAGCCCGGCCTCGACGATCCCGACCGAATGATCGCCGACGGTGACGGCGATGCCGCCGGCCGGCAGGAACAGCCGCTTGCGCTCGTCACCGCTCGCGTCGCCGCCGAGCGAGAGCTCTGCCGAGCTCATCCGGATGCCGCCGTGGAGCGTCGCGCGAGAGAGCCGACCCGGCAGCTGCTGCCGCGCGACCAGGTAGAGATCGGTGACGGTCTCGTCGATGGTGGTCGCGCCTCGCACCTCGTGGCGCGGGACGCCGAGCCGGAACGCGAGCGCGATCGCGGGCCAGCTCGCCCGATTGGGAAGCGGCGCCTCGAGCTGCACGCCCACCGCCGGCACCGGCGCCTGCACCTCGTCGATGCTGATCGCCGACGTGTGCCGGTACTCGAGCTGCGCGATGTCGCCGAACCCGATCGCCACCACGCCCGCCGACGACAGGACGCCCGGGTTCTCGAGCAGGCTGCCGTCGTAGCTGATGGCGAGGATGTAGGGACCGACGGTGTCGGCCACGGGCGTCGCGAACAGCCGCGACGCGTGATAGGGCCCGCGCATGATCTCGCGCCACGTGGCGTCGGGGCGCCGCGGCTTCTCGTCGTCGGCGACCCCGGTCCTGGTGGCGTTGGCGGCGGCCTGGGAGTCGGCGTGCGCCACCGACGCCAGCGCGACCAGCAACAGTCCCCAGACCCGGAACGCCATGCTCCGTTGTGGCCCGGACCTGCGTGAAGCCCCCAGGCCGGGGGCGTGAGGTCCACGTTAACCCGTCTAGAATCAGTCGTGGCCAAGTCGGACCCACCACGGCTCTCGCGCAGCGCCCGCAACGCGCGTCTTCCGTTCATGCCGTCCGCCGGCCCGGACGAGATCCGCGAGCACGTCCAGACGCGCCTGCGCCTCATGGCCGGCCTCATCTTCTGGGTGTGTGTCGTGCTGTTCGGGTTCGTGCTCGCGCTGTACGAGCTGTGGCCACACACACGGCCGCGCGGCGCCGATCTCGTCCACGCCGTCGCGATGGTCGGCCTCCTCGCGCTCGGGTCGATCTGGGGCGTCGCGATGCGCCGGCCGATCGCGATCCAGATCCTCTACCGCCTCGACGCGCTGATCGTCCTCAACATCGGCGGCGTCTTCGGCCTCTCGGCGTACGTGAACTCCGAGCAGCGCGCCGCGGTGTGGGCCGCCTTCATCTGGCACACGTTCACCGTCTTCTCGCGCGCCCTGATCGTGCCGTCGACGGGACGACGCACCGCCTTCCTGGGCGCCATCTCGTACATCCCGTTCCTCGCCGCCGGCATCGGCATGGCCGTCCAGCATCCCGAGCAGCTCGAGGTGCCGGAAGTGCCGTTCGTCGTCGGCGTCGCCCTCTTCTCCGGCATGGCGACGCTCCTCGCGACCACCGGGTCCCGCGTCATCTACGGCCTGCGCGCCGACCTACGTCAAGCGCGCCAGCTCGGGCAGTACACGCTGCACGGCCTCATCGCGAAGGGGCCGATGAGCGCCGTCTATCACGCGCGCCACGCGCTGCTGCGCCGCCCGACGGCGGTGAAGCTCTTGCCGCCGGAGAAACACGGCGCCGACGACCTCGCGCGCTTCGAGCGCGAGGTGCAGCACATGAGTCAGCTCACGCACCCCAACCCGGTGGCGATCTACGACTACGGCCGCAGCCCCGACGGCGTCTTCTACTACGCCATGGAGTACGTCGACGGGGTCGACCTCGAGGTGCTCATCCATCTCGACGGACCGCTGCCCGCACCGCGGGTGGTGCAGGTGCTGCGGCAGATGTGCGGCGCGCTCGACGAGGCGCACGGCCGCGGCCTCACGCACCGCGACGTGAAGCCGGCCAACGTCATCCTGTGTCGGCGCGGCAACCAGCCCGACGTCGTGAAGGTCCTCGATTTCGGGCTCGTGGTCGAAGTCGAGCGCGGCGGCAGCGACGGCCACAACGCGCCCGCCGTGCTCGGGACGCCAGCGTATCTCGCGCCCGAGGTCATCACCAGCCCCGACGACGTGGGCCCGCGCAGCGACCTCTACGGCGTCGGCGCGGTCGCCTACTTCCTGCTCACCGGCGAGCGCGTGTTCACCGGCACGTCGGTGGCGCAGCTGTGCCTCGCGCACGTGCACGAGACGCCGGTGCCGCCGACGCAGCGCACCGATCGCCCGATGTCCGCCGCGCTCGAGGCGCTCGTGCTCGCCTGCCTCGCGAAAGATCCGGCGGCGCGCCCGGCCAGCGCGCGCGCGCTGCGTGCCGCGCTCGACGAGGTTCCGGAAGCGAAGGAGTGGGACGAGGACGCGGCGCTCGCGTGGTGGACGAGCTTCGAGGAGCGCCGCAAGCCGGCGGCGAGCGGTGGCCTCGCCGGTCCGCGCACGATCACGGTCGATCTCATGGCGCGCGCGACCACGTCGGGCGAAGTCGGCTGAGCGTTCGGGTCACGCCGTCGTCGGCCACGTGAGGTAGTAGCCGCGGCCCGGCACCGCCTCGATGAGGCCCTCGGCGCCGATGCCGGTCAGGCTCGCGCGCACGCGCCGCACGACCTGGCGCACGTTCTCCTCGTTGGCGTAACGCGACTGGAACGGCAGCTCCTTGGCGAGCTGACGCGTCGGCACGCAGCCGCGCACCTTGGTCGGGCCCGCGTTGTCGGCGAGCGCGCGGTCGCACAGCATGCGCAGGAGCTGGAACTCGAGCGGCGGCAGCGACAGCTCGGCCCACGCCGTCTGTCCGTGCGGTCGGTAGAGCAGCGCACCACCGGCCTGCGTGTCGGTGCGCGCGCCGACGAGGCAGAGCTCGACGTTGTCGCCGCGCATCGTGTAGCGGAAGACCGCGTCACCGGCGGCGTGCCCCGTGGCGATCGAGCGAATGCCGGGATCGGGGAGCACGACCGCGTCGCCGATGAACACGAAGCCGATGTCGCCGAAGCGCACGAGCGCACGCCGCGGCAGGAGCGCGCGACCGTTCACGCGCTGCCCGTCGAGCTGCGTGCCGTTGCGGCTGCCGAGGTCACGCACCTGCCAGCCGCCGTCGCCGCGCGCGAGCTCGGCGTGATCGCGCGACACCGAGCCGTCGAGGATGATGAGGTCGCCGGTGGGCCCGCGTCCCACCGTGGCCGACGCGTTGATCGGGTGCGCCACGCCGAAGCCGTCGACCAGCCAGCCGGCGGCGTCGGTGCGCGTCCGAGTCGAGCGCACGTGATCCGGGAGCAGGCCCTCGCGCGGCGAGATCGAACCGGCGCACTCCGCGCAGAGCACACCGACGCTTGGCGAGTCGCCGCAGCGTGGGCAGCCGTGGACCATGCTCGTGATCACATCACCTCGGACCGGCGGGCGCCACGGGTTCACGCATTCTTCACGGGACCGTCGAAGATCTGTCGGTATCCCAAGTGAGGTACCCTCGCAGGATGGCTGGCACCGACCGTACCCAGGCTCTCTGCGACCTCTTGCTCGCCGCCGCGTTCGCCGACGATCACCTCGATGACCGCGAGGCCGATCGCGTCCAGGAGCTGCTCGCCTACATGCTCGAGGGCAAGGTGCCGGCCGAGCTCGAGTCGCGGATCGACGAGTTCGACAACAAGGCGTTCGACCTGAAGAAGACCGCCGCCGTGTTCAAGGGCGACTCGCTCGACGACAAGACGCACCTCCTCTCGCTCGTCGCCGCGGTCCACGACGCCGACGACGAGCTCGACCTCGCCGAGGACGACTTCCTGCAGGCGCTGGCCACGGAGCTGGGCGTGCCCTCGAGCGAGCTCGGCGGCCTGACCGTGAAGGTCGAGGTCGAGGAGCTGAAGACTCGTTACAAGAAGGCGACCACGCCGCCTCCGCTTCCGCCCGGCGCCTTGAAGAAGTGATCTGGCGCCGGCTCAGCGGCCGACGAGGGCGTCGGCGCGGCGGCGCACCAGATCGATCGCGTCGGCGTCGTCCGCCAGGACGGTGACGGTGACCGCGGCGCCGCTCTTCTCGACGCGGAAGTGCGAGCCAGCGACGGTGGACGGCTCGCTCGGCATGTACGCGGCGTCGAAACCGCCGAGCGCGGCGCGCGCGTAGTGGCAGCCGAGCTCGCGGCGCAAGCCGTCGACGTCGAGGTCGTCGCCGGACAGCGTGATGCGCGTACCGCCGTCGACGTTCGCGACCTGGGCGCGCGCGGCGAGCCGGCGCAGCGGCGGATCGCGCAGGCGATCGAAGGCGATGCCGTCGCACGCGGCGCGGTCCGCGTCGAGGAGCGAGCGCGCCAGGCCGCGCTGGTGATCGGCGGCCTCGCGCAGCTCCTTGGCGCGCGCCTCGTGACGGCGGCGGTCGGCGGCGGAGACGTCGTCGCAGATGCGCGTGCCCTGCATGCGCTCGGTGCCCGACGTGGTCTGCTCGCTCTCGGGGTGCGTCTCGCACTGGTACTGCGCGCCCTGCTGGCGCGCGACCTCGGCGGACTGGTCCTCGTGCGTCGCCTGGCGCTCGAGCTCGGCGGCCTGCATCATGTACGCCTCGTAGCTCATGCCCGGCGTCGGGGTCGCCGCCGGCTTCGAGGCGCGACACGCCGCGAGCACGAGGATGACGAGCAGCGCGCGCTTCATGCCCTCACCGTACCAGGGAGGCGTAGCCGGCGGCGAAGTCCATCACGCAGACCGTGCGGAACCGCGCATGAGCGCCGCATCCGACGCCGACCTGCGCGTACCGGCGATCGACGAACGCCTCGCGATGCCCTCGATCGGCCACGCCGTCGTCGACGAGGAGATACAGGACGACGAGACGTGCGTCGGCGAAGCCGACCGCGATGTTCTCGCCGCCGGGACCCTGCAGCACGCCGTACCGCGCCACGCGATCGAGCGGCGACTCGCCCTTCGCGCCGAAGTGGTCGAGGACGCCCCGCGCGCCGATGTCGGCGGCGTGATCCTCGGCGGCATGCGCGAGCCCCGACTCCCAGCGCAGCGCTCCCACCGGCTTGGTGCGTGACAGTACGCGGATCGCCTCGTCGACGGGCTTCACGCCTTCCTTGGTGCGAATGGGGTCGCGCCCCTCGAGGCGGAGGAGCTTGCCGTCGTACCTCGCGCGCAGCGCGCGAAGGTGCGCCGCGTACGCGGGTGGATCCGCACGCAGCACGTTGATCTCGGCCGCGACTGCGCGCTCGAGCGAATCATCTCCGTGGCTGCGTGCAGACCCCGGCGGCGCGGCCCGGCAGGCCATCAGCAGAAGCGGTACGATCGCGAACATGGGCCGCAAGGAAGATGCGCTCGCGTATCACAGCCGGGGTCGACGCGGGAAGATCGAGGTCGTCCCGACCAAGTCACTGGTCTCGCAGATGGACCTGTCGCTGGCGTACACGCCCGGCGTCGCCGAGCCATGCCTGGCCATCGCCGGCGACGAAGACGCCAGCTGGGAGTACACCGCGCGCGGCAACCTCGTCGCCGTCATCTCCAATGGCACCGCGGTGCTCGGCCTCGGCGACATCGGCGCCGCCGCCGGCAAGCCCGTGATGGAAGGCAAGGCGTGCCTGTTCAAGAAGTTCGCAGACATCGACGTCTTCGATCTCGAGATCGCCGAGAAGGACGTCGACAAGGTGGTCGAGATCGTCGCGGCGCTCGAGCCGACGTTCGGCGGCATCAACCTCGAGGACATCGCCGCGCCGGCGTGCTTCGAGATCGAGGAGAAGCTGCGGGCGCGCCTCTCGATCCCCGTGTTCCACGACGACCAGCACGGCACGGCGATCATCACCGGCGCGGGCCTCCTCAACGCCGCGCAGCTCGCCGGCAAGGCGCTCGGCGACATCAAGCTCGTCGTTTCGGGCGCGGGCGCGGGCGCGATCGCGTGCGTCGACTTCTTCATCTCGCTCGGCATGAAGCAGGAGCACGTCATCCTCTGCGACTCGAAGGGTGTGCTGCACGCCGGGCGTGAGGATCTCAACCGGCACAAGCGCCGCTTCGCGATCGCCGACGACGGTCGCCGCACCCTCGCCGATGCGATGCACGGCGCCGACATGTTCATGGGGCTCTCGGTGGCCGGCACGGTGAAGCCCGAGATGCTGGCGACGATGGGCCCGCGCCCCATCATCTTCGCGCTCGCCAACCCCGATCCCGAGATCGCCTACCCCGAGGCCGTGGCCGCGCGCCCCGACGCGCTCGTCGCCACCGGGCGCAGCGACTATCCCAACCAGGTCAACAACGTCCTCGGCTTCCCGTACATCTTCCGCGGCGCGCTCGACGTGCGCGCGAAGAGCGTGAGCGAGGCCATGAAGGCGGCCGCGGCGCGCGCGCTCGCCGAGCTGGCGCACGAGGCGGTCCCGGAGTCGGTCATCGCCGCGTACGGCGGCAAGCCGATCAAGTTCGGGCCGGAGTACTTCATCCCCAAGCCCTTCGATCCGCGCGTCCTGTGGTGGGTCGCGCCGGCCGTCGCCGACGCGGCGATGCACTCGGGCGTGGCGCGCATCCCGGTCGACGTCACGGAGTACCGCGATCGCCTGATGCGCAAGGGCTCGAACGCCGCGTACTCGATCATGCGCGGCATGTCGCGCACCGCGAAGGAACATCCGCGGCGCATCGTGTTCCCCGAGGCCGGCAACCTGCGCGTCCTGCGCGCGGTCCAGCAGATCGTCGACGAGGGCATCGCGAAGCCGGTGCTGCTCGGCCGCACCGGCGAGATCCAGGAGCTGTGCCGCGAGTCGTCGCTCGACCTGCTCGAGCGCGTCGAGCTCATCGATCCCGCGGCGCCGGAGTCGGCGACGCTGGCCGAGCGCTACGCGCAGCGCCTCACCGAGCTGCGCTGCCGCAAGGGCGTGACGCTCCCGCAGGCGAAGAGCCTGGTCCGGCAGAGCAACTACTTCGGCACGATGATGCTCGAGGCCGGCGACGTCGACGGCCTCGTCGGCGGCTTCAAGCGCACGTACCCGGACAGCGTGCGGCCGGCGCTGCAGGTGCTCGGACTCGCACCCGGCGTGAAGGTGGCCGTCGGCATGTACATGATGATCCTGCAGAACTCGGTGAAGTTCTTCGGCGACACGGTCTTCAACATCGCGCCCGACGCCGAGCACCTCGCCGATATCGCCGTGCAGATGGCCGACGCCGTCAGCGGGCTGGGCGTGACTCCGCGCGTCGCGATGATCTCGTACTCGAACTTTGGTTCTGTCCGGCACCCGGACGTCGACCGCATGGTGAAGGCGCTCGCCCTCGTGCGATCGCGCCGCCCGGACCTCGAGATCGACGGCGAGATGCAGCCGGAGATGGCGCTCGACGAGGAGCGACGCCGCGAAACCTTTCCGTTCTCGACGCTGACGCGCAACGCCAACGTCCTCGTGTTCGGCAGCCTCGCCGCCGGCAACGCGGCGTACCAGACGCTCGAATGTCTGGGCGGCGCGGCCGCGGTCGGACCCATCCTGCTCGGCGTGTCCCGGCCGGTATCACTCCTCCAGAACGAGTCCACCGTGGAGGACATCGTCAACATGACGGCGTACACGGTGACGCGGGCCCAGCTCGCGATGCATCGCCCGTAAGGGAGGATCCCGCCATTGCCAACGACTGCCGCGCAACAAAGGCGTGTGAGCGGACACCATGTTGATGTGCGCCCCTCCACTCGCCGCGTGAAGCCTCGCAACGAGGCCCTCCCCTGCCCCAGCTGCTCCGCCCTCACTCCCCTCGCGAGTGGCGAATGCGGCGCCTGCAACGAAGCGCTCTTCACCACCGCGTGCAGCTGCTGCGGCGAGACGCTCTTCGCCGGTCACGAGTTCTGCGTCACCTGCGGACGCGCCGTCGATCAGCGCGAGCTCGAGTGGGCGGAGGGCACGCCGCCTGGCCGCGTGATCTTCGATCCCGACGCGAGCGACGCGCCGACCCGCGTGCGCAAGCCGACGCCGACCGCGATCGTCGTCGCGCGCGAGCCGATCGGCTACTGCCCGCGCTGCCGCGGCCGCCTCGACGCGCGGGCGGTCGGCTCGGTCGATCTCGACACGTGCGGTGAGTGCGGCGGCACGTTCGTCCAGTCGCCCGAGCTGTCGGCGCTCGTGCACGATCGCCCGACCGCGCTCGCGCTCGCCGCGGATCTCGCCGTGCGGAAGACGCCGCCGCCGCCTGCGCACGCGCTCCGCGGCTCGTGTCCGATCTGCGCTCGTGCGCTGTCGGCGCGCGTGGTCCGCCGTCTCGGTGCGCGCGCGATGACGTGCAAGGAGCACGGCGCCTGGTTCGAGCACGACGAGCTGGCGCGGACGGCGCGGATGGTCGGCGACGGAAAGGTCGACACCGCCGCCGCGACCGAGATCATGGCGTTTCTCCTGTCGTAATCGGCGCGCGTGCCCGCCGATGGCGCGGGCTCTTGCGCAGCGCGGCATCGTGACCATGTTGTGGCAATGCCCGCTTCGACCGCATCCTCTGTACCGGTGCGCTCGCCTTCCTCGACATCGTTCCATGGCGACGGCCCTGGCGGCGTCACGCCGCGCAGCGACATCGCTGCGGCGCGCACGATCGTGAAGGCGCTCGACACCTGGCAGCTCGATCCGATCATCGGCTTCTTCGTGCCGTGGCTCGGCGACATCGTCACCGCCGCCGTCGGCACGTACATCGTGGGGACCGCGGCGCGCGCGGGCCTGCCGCCGATCGTCATCGCGCGCATGCTCCTCAACCTCGGCATCGACGTCGGCATCGGCGCGATCCCGCTGGTCGGCGACGTCGGCGACTTCGCCTTCCGCGCCAACAAGAGGAACCTCGACATCCTCGAGGACCGCCACGCGCGCGGCACCAAGGCGACGTGGAAGGACTGGCTCGCCGTCATCGGCGCCGGCGCCTTCTGCCTCGCGGCCATCGTCGGCGTGATCTGGCTCTTCGTCGCGGCGCTGCGCTGGGCGTTCTGATCAGCCCGGCGCGCTGATCGCTCCGCCGACGCCGGCCTTTATCGGCCTGGCCACGAGCCAGCGTGCCCACCACGGCATCTCCGGCGGAGCCTCGTTGGTCGCCATGCGCCACACCATGCCGGCGGCGCGGCCCGCGAGCGCCGCGCCCGCCGCGGATGCCATCGCCATCGTGATCGTCCACGCGATTTTCTTCATCATCGACTGTGGGCGGCGGGCGCGCAGCTTGCAACGTCAGGTCGCGTGAAGGTCGCTGTCATCATGAACGCACGCGCCGGCTCGATCGGCGCCGCACATGCGGAGGAGCGCGCACGGTCGATCCGCGAGGCATTCGCGGCCGCCGGTGTCGAATCCGTCATCCACGCGTGTCCGGGGCCGGAGCTCACGCCAACGGCTCGCAAGGCCGCCGCGAGCGGCGTCGATGCGGTGGTCGCGGCGGGCGGTGATGGCACGGTGAGCGCTGTTGCCTCGGCGCTGGTGGGCGGCGACGTGCCGCTCGCGGTCCTGCCGCTCGGCACGCTCAACCACTTCGCGCGCGACCTCGGCATGCCGGACGATCTCGCCGAGGCGACGCGCGCCATCGCGGATGGCGACCGCGGCCGCGTCGACGTGGGGCAGGTCAACGGCCGCACGTTCGTCAACAACTCGTCGATCGGGCTCTACCCGCTGGTCGTGCAGGCTCGCGACGCCGAGCAGCGCGCCACCGGCCACAGCAAGTACCGTGCGATGCTGACGGCGGCGTGGCGAGTCCTGCGTCGATTCCCGCTCGTCACCGTGCACGTCACGAGCGACGCCGGCGTGGTCCTCACTCGCGCTCCGTTCGTGTTCGTGGGCAACAACGCCTACGAGGTCAGCCCGCTCGCGCTGGGTCAGCGCCGCGCCCTCGACCGCGGCCACCTGAGTCTCTACACCATGCGCTGCCACAGCCGCCTCAAGCTGTTCTGGCTGACGCTGCGCGCGATCTTCCAGCGCCTCGATCAGGTCGAGGATCTGGTGACACACGACGCCGGTGAGATCTCGATCGACCTTCCGAAACGACGCGTGCCTGTCGCGCTCGACGGCGAGGTCGTCACGATGTCCTCGCCGCTGCGCTACTCCGTGCGTGCCGGAGAATTGCTGGTCGTCCGCCCGCGCGCCGCTGAGACCGCCGGCGAGGCCGCGGCATGAAGCTCGTCGCGCACATCTCGGATCCGCATTTCGGCAGCGAGCGCCCGGCCATCGCCGCCGCGCTCCTCGCCGATCTCAACGGCCACACGGCGCCGCTGCCGTCCCTCGTCGTCGTGAGCGGCGATCTCACGCAGCGCGCGAAGGAGCAGCAGTTCCACGCGGCGCGCGCGTTCCTCGACGCGCTGACACCGCCGTACGTCGTGGTGCCCGGCAATCACGACATCCCGCTCTTCGACGTGTGGAATCGCTTCCTGCACCCGCTCGATCGGTACCGCACGATCGTCACGGACGACTTCATGCCGTACCACGTCGACGACGAGCTCGTCGCCGTCGGCCTCAACACGGCGCACAGCTTCACGCTCAAGGACGGCAGGATCACGACCGAGCAGGCGCGCGCCGCCGCGGCCGTGTTCGCCGCGCATCCCGATCGCTTCAAGATCCTCGTGTGCCATCACCCGTTCATCGTGCCGGCCTCGCGCCCGGCGCGCGAGCGCGTCGACGGCGCCGACGACGCGCTCCCCATCCTCCACGACGCCGGCGTCGAGGTGTTCTGCACGGGCCACCTCCACACCGCGTTCGCCTCCGACACGGGCGGCTTCCGCGACGACACCCGCGAGATCCTCGCCGTGCACGCCGGCACCTGCATCTCGTCGCGCACGCGCGGCGAGCCCAACGGCTACAACCACCTTCGCCTCGACGGCGACGAGCTCACCATCATCCACCGCCTCTGGAACGGCGTCGTCTTCGTCGACGGCTCCCACAAGACCTACCGCCGCGACCGCGGCCGCTGGCTCCACGTCGCCGCCACGGCCGCCGCGTAAGGGGACGGTGTAAAGTTTGTCAAGTTTGTCAAGTTTGTCAATTTTGCAAACTTGACAAACTTTACACCGTCCCCGAGAAGAGGGCGCGGAGGGCGGCGCGGGCGGGGCCGGCGAGGCGGTGGCCGGCGACGGCGGCGTCGAGCTCGGAGAGGAGCATGGCGCGGGCGGTGTCGCGGACGCGGGTGCGCTGGTCGAGGCGCGGGCTGTCGAGGACGGGGACCTGGAGGCGCAGCACGATGTCGAGGGCGGCGGCGCCGATGTCGGCGTCGGCCGGGACGAGCGGAAGGGAGGCGGCGAGCGCGTTGATGGCGCGCTTGGTGTCGCGCGGGGTCTCGCAGAGGTCGAGGAGCGGCGAGCCGTCGGGCGAGTCGGGGTCGCAGAGCGGGAGCACGTCGTCGAGGTTCTTGCCGGTGCGCGCGGCGAGGCGCGCCAGGCCGCCGGCGAGGACGCGCGCCAGCAGCACGCGATCGGCCGACGGCAGGCCGAGCTCGACGGGCACCAGCCGCTCGAAGCCGCTCTGATCGAGCACGTCGTCGGGGAGCATCGCCGCCGCTCGGCGGTCGTAGGTGAGGACGATGCTGACGTACGGGATCGCCGCGATGTGGCGGAGCGCGACCAGCATGCCCGCCATCTCCTTGCCGGGCAGGCGATCGATGTGGTCGAGCAGGATCACGATGCGCGTGCCGATCTCCTGCGTCATCTCCGCGATCTCGGCGCGCACGTCGTCGGCCGACCGCGCCAGCGCGCCGCCGAGGTCGACCTTCACACCGGCGATGCGCGCCACGCCCGAGATGACGCCGCCGTAACGTGCCAGCGTGTCACGCACGGCATCCGTGGTGTCGACGACGTCCTGCGCGCTGAAGAACTCCATCAGCTGGAGGAGCAGCGCCTCGATCATCTCGCGCGCGCCGGCGTGACCCGTGCCGTCGAGCTTCACGAACGCGATGCCCGCCCGATCCTGAAGCATCGCCGCCGCGAGGTTCAGCACCGAGCTCTTGCCGGCACCCGCGCCACCCGCGAGCGCGACCACGCGCGGCGTCCCCGCCGGTTCGGCGCACGCCAGCTCGCACAGGCGCGCGGCGACCGGCGCACGCCCGAGCAGGTCCTCGTCGGAACGACTGACGGGGACGTCGGGCAGGAGCTCGACCCCCGCGTCGATCGCCGTACCGATCGCCGCACCGATCGCGGGAAACGCTGGCGCGTCCGCCATGACCGCAGTGGTAGCATGGCGCCCGCCTCAACCGGGGGACACCATGGACGACGATTACGAAGGCTACGGACGACGCTACATGATGGAGGCGATCCTCGACGTGGTCCGGCCGACCGCGCTCGTGATCGGCCTCGTCAGCACCATCTTCCCGATCCTCCTGTACGTCATCGCGCGCTGGCGCGACCACAAGTCGGAGGTGCCGGACGAGCAGCTCGGGCTCAAGTTCGCGCTCCACTTCTTTCGCGCGCAGAGCTACCAGCTGCTGCTCTTCGGCACCGCCATGCTTCTCTACTCGATGCTCACCAAGGAGATGAAAGGCGAGCTACGCGAGTACATCTGGCGGCCCGCGATGGCGTTCATCGTCTCGTCGGGCATCGTGTTCGGCGTCGCGACCGCGGTCCTCTCGCGCACCAACAACCACCACTTCCCGTCGGTGGGGCGCCTCTTCAACGGCTATAACCTCATGGTGAGCGGGCTCATCGGCTTCGCGGCGCTCACCGCCGGGTTCCAGGCGATGTTCCAGAAGGGCTCGAGCGGCGAGTTCGGCCGCATCGCGTGGACCGGCATCCTGGTCTACACGACGGCGTGGGTGGTCCAGGGCGCGATCTTCGGGCGCTCCGTGCTCGAGGCCGCGCCCACGCGCTACGACGCGCCGTCGTCGACGGGCTCGTCGTCGAACGACCCTCCACCGCCGGCGATGCCCGGCCCCATGCAGAAACCGCTCGCGTAGCGCGCGTCCGGGAAGCCAGGAACCAAGAAGGTCATATGCACCGCGCCATCCTCACGGGTCTTCTCCTCGCCGGCGCCTGCGGCGGCTCCGACGCGCCCACCGATCGTCCGATGACGTTCGGCGGTGATCGCCCGGTGCAGCTCCAGGTGCCGTCGGACTTCTCCGAGGACCGCGAGTACCCGATCATCATGATCCTCCACGGCTACGGCGTCAGCGGGTTCATCCAGCAGACGTTCCTCGGGCTCGGCGATCTCGCGAACACGCACGACGCGCTCGTGCTCGCGCCCGACGGCACCAACGATCCGACCGGCAAGCCGTTCTGGAAGGCCGGCGACGCGTGGTGCGAGGGCGCCGGCTGTCCCGACGATGTCGGCTACCTCGGCGGCGTCCTCGACGACGTCATCGCGACGTGGCCGGTCGACACCACGCACGTCACGTTGCTCGGCCACTCCAACGGCCACTTCATGTCGTACCGGATGAGCTGCGACCGCGCCGACGTGGTCACCGCCATCGTGGGCCTCGCCGGCCTCGGCCCCGTCGATCCGTGCACGCCCGCGGAGCCGGTGCACTCGCTGCACATGCACGGCACCGCCGACGCCGTCGTGCCATACACCGGCGGCGAGGTCCGCGGCGTGCCCATCCCCGGCGCCGTCGCGAGCGTGGCGCAGATGGCGACGCGCAACGGCTGCACCGGCGCGCCTGCCACCGCCGAGCCCAAGGATCTCGACAGCCAGCTCCCCGGCAACGAGACCGTCGTGAACGTCACCGGTGGCTGCCCGTCGGATGGCGCGTCGGACCTGTGGACGATCGAGGGCGCCGGTCACGTGCCGTCGCTCTCGCCGGCGTTCATCCCCGAGGTCACGGCGTGGATCGACGCGCACGGGCGCGCTCGATAGCGCTCGCCGGCGGATTCACCCACAGCGTTCCCGCTCGCCGATCGCCGCCGCTCGCAGCCGCCTGGGGCGCATCGACGGCGCAGCGGTCGCCGTTGCGGATCCATGCGTGCAGGCCGCGCACGTTCGCGAGGAGCGGCCGTTCCTCGACGCGATTGATGGCCAGGGCGCCGGCGGTCGGCGCGCCCGCCGACACCAGCGCGCCGGCATCGCGCGCCGCTGCGAGCAGCGAGACCAGCCCGCCGACGCGGTCGCCGACCCACAGACCACCGTGCGGGTAGAGCGGCCCGTCGGCCGCCAGGGTCCACGCCATCGCCAGCAGATCCTCGATCTCCTCGGCGCGCTCGGTCGACGCGTCCGCGCCTGGCCCGCTGCCCGTCATCGCCGCGATGCGGAACGGCGCGCGCGCGTACTCGCGCGCGACGGCGTAGAGGCCGGTCACGGTCGCCGGCGCCGCGGCCAGCCGTTCGCGTAGCCGCGCGTCGAGCCACAGGAGCTCGAGCTCGGCGACCGCGCGGATCGCCGCGGCGTCGCCCGACTTGCGGATGCGCTTGATGGCGCGGTCGAGCTCCTCGGGGATGAGGTCCAGGCCGCGCATGATGTCGATCGGCTTGCGCGTCTCGAGCGACGCGAGCGTCGGCAGGATCGACGCGCGCGCGACCGACGCGCCCGACACGACGACGTCGCCGTCGAGGCGCGCGCTGCGCGGCGCCGGCTCGTCCTCGCTGCGGCGCTCGAGCGCGAGCGTCACCGGAGCACCGAGCGCCGTCGCCAGCGCCACCTCGGCCGCCGAGAACGCGCGCGCTTCGGCCCGCTGCAGCACGAGCACGCCGATGGCGCGTCCGCCGCCGAGCAGCGGCACGCCGACGTACGCCGGGAATCGCTCCTCGCCGAGGCCCGGCACCAGCTTGAACCCGACCTCGTGCGCCGCGACCGCGACCGACACCGGCCGGAGGCACGCCGCGCACAGTCCCGTGAGGCCCTCGCCCACCGCCAGCCGCACCGTCCCGATCGCCGACGGCGCGAACCCGTGGTTGCCGCGCATCACGAGCGTCTCGTCGTCGGCCTCGCGCACGTAGACGCTGACGACGTCGACGCCGGTCATCGTCGCGATCTCGTCGCACATCGCCGAGAGCCGCGGCGCGAGCGGCGTGTCCTCCCCGGCGATCTCGATCAGCCGGAGGATGCCGTCGACGCGCGCATCCCCCGCATGGTGGATGTGAACGGCATGGTCGGGCGGCATCCTCTCAGTCTGCCCGGACCATGTTTCCGCTCGGTTTCCGGGTCATGAAACTGGTTCGCACAGCTCGACCGGGAAGGTCTTCACCGACGCTAACCGCCGCGCCAGCGCCGCCGGCGAGCGCGGCAGCCGCACGCAGTAGCGCAGGAATCCCGGCAGGGTCGCGAACGTGCGCTCCGCCGCGGCGAACACCGGGTCGGCTCGCAGGCTCTGCTCCTGGCGCACCGGCGGCCGCGCGCCGCGGTCGGCCTTGAACGCGACCACGTAGTCGAGGAGCCGCAGGTGGTAGCCGCGGTCCTCCACGATCGCGCTGATGGTCGAGTGACGCGGATGCACGCCGTCGACCATCTGCCGCACCTGCGTCTCGAGCTGGTCGAGCCCGTCGTCGAAGCACTCGAGCAGCTGGAGATCGTAGATCGGGTTGAGGTGCACGACCTGCATCAGGTGACCGATGATCGTGTCGCGCGCCGACAGGAAGCCCGTGGGATCGATCATCGAGACCGGATCGTCGAGCACGCGCAGGAGCGTGTGGAGCCGGAACGAGATGCCCTTGTGCTGGTAGTAGTCGCGCGCCGCCGGCTCGATCACGAAGCGCACCATGTCGAGCCCACCGAACACGAGCTGCGCCCGCGTCGGCGCGAGGTCGACGTAACCGCGCTGGCGCAGGCGCTCGAGCCGGTCGGGGATCTCGCGCGGCGACGCGTACAGCGCCGCGGTCGCCGCCACGCGCCGCAGCTTGCCGGCGATCTGGCGCGGGCCGCCGATGGCGCGCAGCACGAGGCGCGCCGGCGTCTCGCGCAGTCGCAGCGGCGTGTCGTCGCCGCCGGCGCTCGAGGTCATCATCAGTAGCTGCGGTCGTTCGTCGTCACGTAGTAGCCGTTGGTCTGCCCCGGCGGATGCAGCTGGTTGATCATGCAGTCGGTGGTCATCCCGCCGGTCACCGTCGGCGTGACGTCGGCGACGCGCCACATGTCACCGCCGCCGAACCCGCCCGACAGATCGAAGCCCGGCACCGGATCGGCCGGCGTGCCGTACGACGCGCGCAACCGGCCGCCGCAGTAGATGTTGATGAGCGGCTGGGCCGCGTTGGTGCCGCTGTAGTACTGCACCATCACGCGGTACGTCGCGGCGTTCTGCGGCACGTCGATGTTCACGTTCTCGGGCACGCCGTTGGCGCTGATGCTGTCGATGTCGAGGCGCGGGTTGCGGCAGTACCCGAGCGTCTGCCACGCCATTCCCTGCGGCCCGCCCTGGCACTCGGCGAGCGGGCTGTTGGCGTAGCCCCAGTTGGCGATGTTCGTGGTCGTCGTCGCCTTGCACGTCATGTAGTAGCAATCGTCGGGATTGATCGTGAAGCCGCCGGGCTGCGTCGTGAACCAAGGCGTGGTCGTGCCCGGGCGGTGCACGTGCAGATCGATGTCGGTCGAGCCGCTGCGGTTCGAGCACATCTCGATGCGCACGCCCGGACCGCGGATGTGCACGATGAACGTGCACGTGTAGACCGTGCCGTCGGCGAGCGTCATCCGCACCGTCACCGTGTAGTCACCCGACAGGCTGGGAGTGAACGTCAGCTGCGACGTGCTGGCGCCGGCGAGCGTGAACGACTGCCGCACCGGGTTGGTCGTGGTCGCGAAGAGCTGGTCGCACGGTCCGCCGGTCACCGTCCACTGCCACGACGTGACCGCGCCCGAGTAGAAGGTGGCGCCGTTGATCACGTAGGGCTGGAACGGATCGCCGTCGGGCATCGTGGTCGGACACGCGAGCTCGACCACGCAGCACGTGGGGTTGTCATCGGCGCAGCCGTTGCAGTCGTTGTCGACCGAGTCGCAGGCCTCGTTGCCGGGGCGGATGCCACCGGTGCACGGGCCCCAGGCGTCGAACTCGCCCGCCTCGACGCACGTCATCATGCCGTCGACGCACGCACCCTGCCCGCGCCGTCCCGGCGGACCGAGGAAGCACTGCTGCACCGCGCCCGACGTGCAGGCGCAGCCCTCGTCGACCTGACCGTTGCAGTTGTTGTCGAAGCCGTCGTTGCAGATGTCGGAGGTGCCGATCATGCAGCCGTCGTTCACCGGCGTCGTGCACATCCAGTCGTTGCACGACCCGTTGCCGTCGAACGGCGCCGCGTCCGGGTACGCCGTCGCCGCGTCGTCGACCGCATCGACCGCCGCGTCGTCGGGCAGCGGGCCGTCGATGGTCGGCGCGTCGGCACCCCCACCACCGTCGCCGTCGTCGCCGACGTCGTCGTCGTCACCGCCTTGCGGTGTCGGCCCGCACGCTCCCAGGAGTCCGAGGATGAGGACAACCGTCAAGCGAACGCGCATGGAGCCTCCGTCAATAGGTACGCGGCGTCGTGTTGACCCAGTAGCCCGAGCTCTGGCCCGGCGGGTGAAGCGCCGTGATCGTGCAGTCCGTGGTCACGCCGTTGACCACCGTCGTGGTGACATCGGCGACGCGCCACATGTCGCCCGACGAGCCACCGCCGGAGACGTCGAAGCCGGTCACCAGGTCCGGAGCCTGACCGTAGGTCGCGCGCAGGCGGCCGCCGCAGTAGATGTTGACCAGCGGGTGCGCGACGCCGGTGCCGCTGAAGTAGTTGATCATCACGCGGTACGTGTTCGCGTTCTGCGGCACGTCGACGTTGATGTTCTCGGGTGTGCCGTTGTTGAAGATGCTGTCGATGTCGAGTCGTGGGTTGCGGCAGTAGCCGAGCGTGGTCCAGGCCGCGCCCTGCGGTCCGCCCTGGCACTCCGAGAGCGGGCTGTTGGCGTAGCCCCAGTTGAGGGTTCCCGACGCCGCGCAGTTGCCGTAGTAGCAGGTGTCGGGACCCCAGTAGACGCCGGTGCTGTTGGGGCGGTGGAGGTGCGTGTCGATGTCGGTGTTGGCCGTGCGGTCCGAGCACATCTCGATGCGCAGGCCTGGGCCGCGGATGTGCACGATGAACGTGCAGGTGTAGACCGTGCCGTCCGCGGCGGTGATGCGCACCGTGACCGTGTAGTCACCCGACAGCGTCGGGTTGAGGGTCAGCATCGACGTGTTCGCGCCGGTCAGCGTGAACGACTGCCGCACCGGGTTGGTCGTGGTGAGGAGCAGCTGGTCGCACGGACCGCCGGTGACCGTCCACTGCCACGACGTGACCGCGCCCGAGTAGAAGGTGGCGCCGTTGATCACGTACGGCGTGAAGGGATCGCCGTCGGGCATGGACGTCGGACATGCGAGGTTGACCACGCAGCACGCGGGGTCATCGTCGGCGCAGCCGTTGCAGTTGTTGTCGACCGAGTCGCACGCCTCGGCGCCGGGGCGGATACCGCCGTTGCACGGACCCCAGCGATCGAACTCGCCGCCCTCGATGCACGTCATCATGCCGTCGACGCACGCGCCCTGGCCGCGGCGGCCCGGCGGGCCCAGGAAGCACTGCTGCACGGTGCCCGCGACGCAGGTGCAGCCCTCGTCGACCTCGCCGTTGCAGTTGTTGTCGAGGCCGTCGTTGCACACGTCCGACGTGCCGAGCGCGCAGTTGTCGTTCACCGGCGTCGTGCACATCCAGTCGTTGCACGCGGGCGTGCCGTCGAAGCCGGCGGCGTCGGGGTATGCGGTCGCCGCGTCGTCGACGGCGTCGACGAGCGCGTCGATCTGCGGTGCGTCGACGTTCAGGCCGCCGCCGTCATCGTCGTCGACGACGTCGTCGGCTTGACCCGAGCTCGTCGGTCCACACGCAGCCAGCCCGAACGCAAGACAAGCGATCACGACGAAGCGCGCCCTCATGCCTCGCACTCTAACGCACCGTGCCCCCCTCCCGTCGATGTGTGAGGGTGTGCGCTAAGCCGGAAGGGGCGCACGAACACGGGCCACGAACCGCGATCCGCTGCCGGGCTGATTTGCTTCCAGGATTCAGTACTTGAACTGGAGCGCGCAAGCGAACAGGTCCGCCGCGATGTGATCGATACTCGGCGCACGTGGCCCGTAGCCGGAGCGCGATATGGCGAATTGCGATCCGCAGCCTGCCGGTGCGGATCGCGCTGCGCACGCGTCGCGACGACGCGACGTTCCTCGCGGCCGGCGTCGCGCTGTACCTGCTGCTCGGGCTCCTGCCCACGCTCGCCGCGGTCGTGTCGATCTACGCGCTCGTCGCGGACCCGTCCGCGATCGAGCACCACATGGCCGGGCTCGATCGCGTCGTGCCCGACGCGGTGTTCGACCTCGTCGTCGAACAGCTGCAGCTGGCGGCGAAACGCTCGGGCAACGAGCTCGGCCTGACGGCGGCGGGCGCCGTCGTCGTCGCGGTCTACTCGATGCGCGCGTCGGCCGACGCGGTGCTCACCGCGATCGAGCACGTCGAGGGCGCGGCGCCGCGCTGGCGAGGTTGGCGCCGCGTGCTCCTCACCGTGCTGATCGCGCTCGGCGCGCTGGTCGCGCTGGTCACGCTCATCGCCGTCGTCGTCGCGGTGCCGGCGACGTCGGCGACGCTCGGCCGCTCCGACCGCAGCGCGCTCTTCACGCTCCGCTGGCCGGTGCTGATCGGCATCGGCGTGTCGAGCCTCACCGTGTTCTACGCGCTGGGAGCGCCGAAGCGGCGGTTGCGCCACATCGTCCCCGGCGCGCTGGTGGGCACCGCCATCGGCCTTCTCACCTCGTTCGGCGTCTCGTACTACGTGACCGAGCTGGCCGGTTACCGCTCGCTCTACGGCGCGTTCGGCGGCGCGATGATCGTGCTGCTCTGGTTCTACGTCGTGTCGCTCGCGGTCGTGATCGGCGCCGTCACCAACGCCGAGCTCGCGGTCACGAGCTGAGCGCGGCGTAGAGGATCGGGCGCAGCGACTCGGCGACGAGCGGGAGCGACGCGGCCTCGGCGCGATCGACCCAGCGCCGCTCGCGCGTGCCCTCCGGCAGCGGGCCGAGCGCGACGTCGCCGCCGCGCGCACGCACCGCGTAGTAGTGCACGTGCTTGTGCCACGTCTCGTGCTCCCACACGAAGTCGTAGGCGAGCCGGCCGAGCGGCGCGACCACGTCGAGCGGACCGGTGACGCCGGCCTCCTCGGCGAGCTCGCGACACGCGGCCTCCTCGAGCAGCTCGTCCCACTCGATGCCGCCCTTGGCGAGCTCGAAGACGTCGGCCCGGGTGCGGATCACGAGCGCGCGCCGAGCGTCGCCCGCGCCGTCGACGAGCACGGCGCCGGCCGAGATCTCGCTCGCGACGCCGGGCAGATCGAAGACGAGGCCGGCGGGCAGCAAGCTGCGGCGGCGCGCCTGCTCGTGGAACCACACCGTGGGCACGTTGCGACGCCAGCCGCCCGGCGCGTCGACGCGGTCGGCGACCATGAAGAGCGCGAGGTGGCGGAGGTCGACCTCGCCGGCGAGGCGGCGCCACGCGGCGTCACCGGGTGGCTGTCCCTTGCGCGACGAATTCCACCAGGGGAGCGCCGTGTCGTGCCAGCGCACGAGCGCACGGAGGGCCGGATCGGTCACGCCGCACTCGTCGAGGATGACGAGCGACTTCTCGGGGCGCGCGGTGCCGAGGCACTTGCCGATGTCGTGGGCGCGGCCGAGATCCTCGAGGAGGTCGCGCTCGGGGCCGGTGAAGCCGCTGGCGGTGGCCAGGGCGGCCGCGCGGGCGGCGACGGCCTCGGAGTGGGTGAGCGCGTCGGCCATGGAGTGGCGGCGCGGGTTGAGGCTGACGCGCGCGAGGTCGCGGAAGCGGGAAGCGAAGGCGGGGTTGTCGAGGAGTCGAGTCATGGTGGCTCTCTTCTACGCATCACCACCGTAGACGAGAACGATCGGGTTTGGATGGGCTATTCATCTGCGTTATAGATGGGGAGTGAACTATGAGCACCTGCGGTCGTTCGTGGTGTTCGCTGCGCACAAGAACTTCACGCACGCCGCGCGCGAGCTGGCGCTGTCGCAGCCGGCGCTGCACGTGCAGATCCGCAAGCTGACCGAGGCGGTGGGGCGGCCGCTCTACGTGCGCAGCGGGCGCGGGCTCGTGCTCACGCGCGACGGCGAGCGGCTCGCGGCGTTCGGACGCGACACGCTCGGGCGCGGCGGCGCGCTCTTGGCGGAGCTGCGCGGCGAGCGCGGCGACGCGCCGGTCGTGCTGGCGGCGGGACGCGGCGCGTATCTCTACCTCCTGGCCCCGGCGCTGCGCCGCTTCCAGCGCGCGGGTGGGCGGCTGCGCCTCGTCGTCGCCGGCGGCGACGAGGCCGTGGCGATGGTCGCCGAGGCGCGGGCCGATCTCGCGGTCGCAGCGGTGGCGCCATCGCCGAGCACGAGGGGCGCGCCGCTCGTCGCCGAGCCCGTGCGCGTCACGCGACATGTCGCGGTGCTGCCGCGCGACCACGCGCTCGCCCGTCGCAGGCGCGTGCGCGCCGCCGATCTCGACGGCGAACCGCTCGTCATCGCCCCGTCGGCATCTCGCCATCGCGCCGCGATCGCAGCCGCGTTCGCCGCCGCGGGCGCCGAGCTCGCCGTCGCCGTCGAGGCGGCCGACTGGGATCTGATGATGCAGCTCACGGCGCTCGGCGCCGGCGTCTGCATCGTGAACGATATGTGCCGCCCGCCGGCCGGCACCGTGGCCGTACCGTTCGAGGGGCTCGCTCCCGTCACCTATCAGCTCTTACGGCGCCGCGATGCGGGCGGAATCGCCGTGGATCGACTCGCCGCGACATTCCTGGCCTTGCGCAGCGCGGCAGGGGACTTACAGGGATCCCCATGACCACCGATACCCCGAAGCCGACCTCCTCCGCGTGGGCCGACGTGAAGCGCATCGCCGACGAGGTGAAGCTGAAGCTGCACCTCGCCAGCATGGAGGCCAAGGAGCAGTGGAAGAAGCTCGAGCCCAAGATGCTCGAGCTCGAGCAGAAGGTGAAGGAGAACGTCAAGGACGGCGGTGAGAAGGCGGTCGGTGTGGTCGGCGATCAGGTCGCCGTGTTCGCGACCGGGCTCCGCCAGTTCGCGGACGAGCTGCGCGACTCGGTCGCCAAGCTGAAGCCCGAAGCCAAGGCCGAGTCGACCGCCGAGACGAAGCCGGAGTCGAAGCCGGAGTCCAAGTCCGACGCGCCGGCCGAGCCGACCGACGCGCAGACGTACCCCAAGCCCGACGCCGACTGATCACTCCGCGCAGGGCGCGACGCCGACGGCGTCGATCTCGTTCCAGCCCTCGACCGCACGCGAGTCGATCGTGACGCGAACCGCGACGATCGGCTCGCTGGTGCAGCCGACGTCGGTGCGCGTGAGGTGCGCCGCGCTTCCCAGCTGCTCGGCGCGCGCGCGATGCACGACGGTGCGCGCGCCGCTCGCGCCGATCAGCTCGATCTGCGTGACCGCGCCCGGGTTGTAGGTCTCGTAGATCTCGACCGCCGAGACGCGCGCCGCGCGCTCGAACCCGAGCTCGAGGAACTCGGCGCGATCGTCGGCGCCCTCCGACGCCCACGCGTTCACCTGGTCGCCGCTGGCCGGATAGACGTCGGGTGCGCCGAGCGCGCGCTTCGCGGACCAGTCGTCGGCGCCCCACTGCGACGACACCGCGCGCACCTTCGAGCTCCAGATCATCGCGACTGGCGGCGGCGGCGGCGGCGGCAACGCGAGCGCCGGCATCACATCCGCCGGCGCGGGCGGAGGCGCCTGGACGAAGACGACCTGCGGCGCGGCCGGTCGCAGCAGCTGACCGGCGACGAGGCCGCACGAGAACAGGATGACTCCGGCGACGGCCGACGCGTGGTGCATCTCCGGTCGAACGCATGAACGGGGGCAATGGTTCCGAGGAATCTCGCCCGGGGGCGGCGCGTCGCCTGCCGCGCGCCTAACCTCGCGAATGATCGCGGCTTCAGTCGTCGAGGGCGCGCTCGTCGCGCGCCTTCTTGGACTTGCCGCGCTTGGTCACGCCGAGGGTCTCGAGCTTCTTGCGGAGCGTGTTGCGGTTGAGGCCGAGGATCTCGGCGGCCTTCACCTGGTTGCCGCCGGTCTTGGCCATCACGAGGTCGAAGAGCGGGCGCTCGACGCGCTCGAGCACCTTCTCGTACAGGTCGCTGACCTCGTAGCCGTCCATACGCGAGAGGAAGCCGGCGAGCTTGGACTTCACCATCTCCTCGAACGACAGGTCCTCGAGCGGGACGCGCTCGGCGACGGTCGGCAGCACCTCGTCGACGTCGCCGGCCTCGACCTTGCTGCCGCTCGAGTTGATCACCAGGCGGCGCGCGATGTTCTTCAGCTCGGCGACGTTGCCGGGCCACGGATACTTCACCAGTCGCTCGTGCGCGCGCGTGGACACGGTGAGCTTGCCGCGGCCGACCTCGTCGGCGTAGTGGCGCACCCAGCGCTCGACGAGCGTCGGGATGTCGCCGCCGCGATCGCGAAGCGGCGGCACGTCGATGCGGCGCTCGACCATCTGCTCGTACAGATCGCGCGCGAGGATCTTGGCCTGCACGGCGCGCTCGAGATCGAGATCCGCGGAGCCGACGACGCGCACGTCGTAGACCTCGGTGCTGGGCGTGTCGCTGCGGCGATCACGCTCGGGACGTTCGGTCTTCTCGCCGCGATCGCTCCGATCCGGCGCGTGTATCGCGCGGCGCAGCTGGCGCTGGCCCGACGCCGGCACGTCGCAGACATCCTTCACGAGCAACGTCCCACCCTGCGCGGCGCGCAGCGCGCGACGGCAGCGGTCGTCGGTGACCTCGCCGTGCTGCGCCGCCACGTCGGGACCGTCGAAGGTTGGCCGCACGGCGACGAAGCGGCCCTCGCGGCGCGCGCTCTTGAGGTGGAGCACGCGCGCGACCAGCTCGCGGCCGGTGCCGTGCTCGCCGCAGATCAGCACCGGACCGTCGGTCTCGGCGTGACGCTCGACGGCGTCGACCACCGCGCGCATCGCAGCGCTCTCGGCGACGAGGTAGTTCTCGGGATCGGCGGTCTTGCGGAACATGCCCAGGGGAATCCGTCAGCTTGCGTTACGCGGCGGCCACGGCGTCCATCTCGGTCCGATCGCCCTCGGGCGTCAGGCCGAGACGCGCGCGGCGCTCGATCAACTGCGTGAAGTAGTCATCGGCCAGCTTGGCGGCGGCTGAAGGGTCGGGAGCGGCCCACACGTCGAGGCGCAGGCGGTTGCAGCCGTACAGGCCGCGCGCGTACCACGCACACGCCTTGCGCACCTCGTGCAGCATGCGCGGGCCGGTCTTGAGCTGGTGGATGAGCTCGACGTGACGGCGGAACACGCCGAGCCGCTCCTCGAGCGTCGGCGGGCCCGGGTCGGGCTTGCCGGCGGCGATGGCCGCGCAGCGCGCGAACAGCCACGGGTTGCCGAGCGCGCCGCGGCCGATCATCACGGCGTCGCAGCCGGTCACCTCGCGCATGCGGACAAATCCCGCGACGTCCACGACGTCGCCGTTGCCGACCAGCGGGATGTGGCGCGGCAGCGCGTCGCGCACGAGGCGGATGATCTCGAGGTCGCTCTGCCCCGAGAAGCCCTGCGTGCGGGTGCGGCCGTGCACCGTGATCATCTTGGCGCCGGCGTCGACGAGCGCGCAGGCGAACTCGGGCGCGTTGCGGTGCGCCTGGTCCCAGCCGGCGCGATGTTTGACGGTGACCGGGATGTTGGCGGGCACGGCGCCGACGACGGCGCGCACGAGGCGCTGCGCGATCTCGGGCTCGCGCATGAGCGCCGAGCCGCACTCGCCCGCGACCACGCGCTTGGCCGGGCAGCCCATGTTGATGTCGACCAGCGACGCGCCGATCTGGACCGCGATCTCCGCGGCCTTCGCCATCGCGGCTTCCTCGCGCCCGAAGATCTGGACGCCGAACTCGCGGCCGCCGAGCGACGCGGTCATCTTGCCGAGCGTCTTGGGATCGCCCACGGCCAGCGCGTGCGCGGAGAGGAACTCGGTGATGGTCAGGCCCACCCCGTGCTCCTCGGCCACCGTGCGGAACGGCAGATCCGTGACCGCGGCCATCGGTGCGAGAAGCACCGGCGGATCGACGACGACAGGACCGACGCGCATGGTGGGGCTGCCGAACATAATGGATCGCCTACGCGAAGCAAGTCGTAGTGTGTGTGAGCGTCAGTACGACTGACCGACGTCGCCCGGCTCGTTGACATTCGTGAACGTCCGTAGCCCCGGATCGAGCGCGCGCAGCGTGTCCTCATCGAGCCACGAGACGCGCAGATCGTCGAGAATTCCCTGGGTACGCCGACGGCCATCGGTGAGGTAGCGCGCCACGACCGGCGCCGCACCCCGCCCGTACAGGGCGCACAGGGGCTCGGGATAGCCGTTGACGCGCGGCACCACGGCGTCGACCGCGTCGCTCGCGCCCGCGAGGAGCGCGTCGAGGACGGCGGGCGCGAGGTGCGGCATGTCCCCGGCCACGGCGAGGAGCCACGGGCGCGCGCTGGCGGCGAGCCCGGCGGCGAGCCCGGCGAGCGGGCCGGCGTCGGGGACGAGGTCGAACACGGCGCGCAGCCCCTGCTCGGCGAGCGGGCCGGGCCCCGCCACCGCGATCACGATCTCCGAGGCGCGCGGCGCGAGCACGGCGCGCTGGCGCGCGAGGATCGTCTCGCCGTCGACGACGAGCAGCGGCTTGAGCGCGCCGCCGAGGCGACGCGCGCGCCCACCCGCGAGGATGCAGGCGGTGACGTCGTCGCGCCCGAGCGCGGAGCCCATCTACTTCGTGCCGAGCAGGGTCTCGACGCGTTCCTGCGCCGGCGTCGTCACCTCGAGGCCGTCCTTGCCGAGGTACGCGCTCACCTCGGCGCGCACGCCGAGCTCGCCCGCGGCGTAGACGCCGGGACCGACGGTGAAGCCGGTGCCGACGACGAGCGAGCGCTGGTCCTTCACTTCCATGTCGTCGAGGTCGGTGCCCGAGCCGAACAGGTCGCTGTCGAGCGAGTGCCCGGTGCGGTGCTGGAGCCGCTCGTTCATGCCGGCGCGCGTGATGCTGTCGCGCGCGGCCTTGTCGACCTCCCAGCCCTTCACGGCGCGGCGGCGCTTCACGCGATCACTCACGAACGCGAGGGCCTCGTCGCGCGCCTTGGAGGCGGTCTCGAACGCGACCTGCAGCGACGGGCCGACGGCCGAATCGGCGACGGCGACCCACGTGTGCGCGGCGTACATGCCGCCGTCGATCTTGCCGGCGAGCGAGATCATGATGACGTCGCCCTGCGCGAGCATGGCGCTGCGCTGCGCGCTCGGCACGTAGTCGGGGTCGGCGGTGTTCTTGCCGAACGCGACGACCGGCGCCGGCCCGACGAGGCCGCGCGTCTGCATGCCCTTCTCGATGCGCTGCTGCACCTCGCGCTCGGAGACGACCGAGCCGGCCATGAGCTTGTTGGTGATGTAGCCGAGCGCGTCCTTGCGCAGCTCGACGAGGTGATGGACCGCGATGTAGTGCTTCTTGCGGCCCTCGGGGCCCCACGTCGCCTTGGCGAACTGCACCAGACCGTCGCTCGGCTTCACGATCACGCCGGCGGCGCGCACCAGCTCGACCGTGCCCGCGTCGACGCGCGAGAGCGACGGCAGCGAGCCCTTGGGCGAGTACTCCATCGCCAGCGACTTCTTGCCCTTCAGCATCGCCTTGAGGATGCGGTCGAGGTCGCGATAGCCGGTGTACGTGATCTTCATGCCCGGGACGTTGGCGAAGCTCGCCACCTCGGACGTGTGGCAGAGGACCGTGGGCTCGCCGTTGCGCGGCACCAGGTAGAACCAGCGGCGCGTCGAGTTGCCCTGCACGGCGACGAGGCTGCGCGCGACGGGGTTCTGGCCGCCGTGGTCGACGATGAGCCAGCCGTCGAGGTTCTGCACCGCGAGCAGGCCCTGCACGGCGGCGAGATCGAAGCGGCCGGTCGGCTCGAAGTCGCTGACGGAGATGCCGGCGGCGCCGGTGCCGGTCGGCGGCGTCGGCGGCGTCGGCGGCGGCGGCGTCGGCGGTGCCATGCCGACGCCCGCGCCGCGATCGGAGTACGGATCGAGGACGCCCGCGCCCTGGTCGGGCTTCTTGGGGTCGGGCTTCGCCGCGGGCTTCTTCCCCTTGCCCTTGGGCGGCTTCGCGGGCTCGGGCTCCGCGTACGGATCGACCGGAGCCGGCTGCGCGTGCGCGGCAGAAGCCGAGACGACGAACGTCCCGAGGAGGAAGATGGCTGCGAATCGCTTCATGACCGGACCTCGGCGAGCTCGCTGACGATCATGTCATGAATAGCACCGTTGCTCGCCACCACATCTCCGGCGGTGACCACGAACGGCCCACCCCGTGTATCGGTCACACGACCGCCGGCCTCCTCGACGATGAGCGTGCCGGCGGCGACATCCCACGCCTTGAGCCAGCGCTCCCAGTATCCGTCGAACGCGCCGCTCGCGACCAGGCACAGATCGAGTGACGCGGCGCCCAGCCGGCGGCAAGCCCCGGCACGGCGCTGGAAGTGCTCCCACTCGGCGAAGTTGTTCATCGGGTTGGTGGCGCGGTCGTAGGGAAACCCCGTCACCAAGAGTGCGCTGCCGAGGTCGCTCACGCCACTCACGGCCAGATCGGTGACCTCGCCGCCGCGATCGACCCGGGCCCCGCCGCCGCGCCGCGCCCAGAACGTCCAGCCCAGCGCGGGCGCCGTGACGACGCCGACCTCGCCGCCGCCCGGACCGTGGAGCGCGATCGACACCGCCCACAGCGGCAGGCCGTGCGCGAAGTTCACGGTGCCGTCGATGGGGTCGACGATCCACGCGCGCGGCGCGCTCTCGTCGCCGCCGCCCTCCTCGCCCACCATCGGGATCGCGGGCGTGAGCGTGGCCAGGCGCGCGCGGATGAGCTCCTCGGTGCGCGTGTCCCACTCGGTGACGAGGTCGCGCGGGTTGCTCTTGCCGCGCACGTCGCTGGGACGCACGCCTCGCAGGAGCGACGCGGCCTCGCTCGCGACCTCCCGCGCGATGGCCAAGGCCTCGACGAGGTCGTCGTCGAGGTCGTCGACCAGCTCCGGCATCACAGATCCAGGCGCATCGCGACGAACTTGGAGTCCGTCGACGAGCGGAACGACGCGGTGTCGGCGACCGCCGGCGACACCGTCGAGCGATCGACCACGCGGAAGCCGAGCTTGGCGCCGAAGAAGTCGCTGGCGGTCTCGGTGAGCAGGTAGATGCGGCGGCAGCCGCGGTGCCGCGCCCACTGCACGGCGACGTCGGCGAGCAGCCAGCCGAAGCCGGTACCGCGCGACTCGGGCGCGATGGCGAGGCTGTGCAGGATCGCGTCCTCGCCGGTGACGTCGAGAGCGACCACGCCGTCCACCCCGCGCTCGTTGCGAAGGTAGAAGTAGTGACCGTAGTTGTCGTCGGTGGCGTTCGAGCTCGACAGCTGCACCTTGTCGAGGAGCTCGCGCACGCCCGCCATGTCGGCGCGGCGCGCCGGCACGACCGGATCGCCCAGCTCGTCGAGGAGCTTGTCGTGCAGACCCTCGAAGCTGCCCGACGACAGCACCACGACCACGTCACCCGGCGCGGCGGCGCCCGCCACGTGTTTCACGATCGCGGGAGTCTCCTGCAGGTGGCTGGCCTTGGTGCCGTGACGATGCAGGTCGAGCGCCAGGCGCTCGGGATCGAAGCGCTCCTCCTTGGGAATGCGCGTCGGATCGTACAGGCGGCCGACCACGACCTCGTCGGCGTGGGAGAACGCGGGGACGAACTCTTCCTGGAAGGTGCGGCGGCGCGACGTCGCGGAGCGCGGTTCGTAGACGGCGATCACGCGGCGCTTGGGGAAGCGGCGGCGGACGGCCTTGAGCGTCTCGCGCACCGCGGTCGGGTGGTGTGCGTAGTCGTCCAGCACCCACACACCGCTGGCGATCCCGCGCAGCTCGAGGCGACGGCGCACGCCGGCGAAGCTGGCCACGGCGCGGCGCACGATCTCGACCTGCACGCCGCGATCGAGCGCGACGGCGATGGTGGCGAGCACGTTGCCGACGTTGTGGCGGCCGACGAGCAGGGTCTCGAAGCGGCCGAGATGCTCGCCGCGGCCGACCACGTCGAACGCGACGCGCCCGCTCTTCAGATACTCGAGGTTCTCGGCGCGCCACGTGAGGTCGGGCGGCGCCTCGTTCCCGTCATCGATGACGGCGTACGTCTCGACGCGACAGGTGGCGCTCCTGGCCACGGCCATCGCCTCGGCCGACTCCTGGCAGACGACCAGGAGGCCGTCCGATGGGAGGAGCACGACGAACTTTCGGAACGCGTCGCGCACCGCGTCGAACGACTCGAAGATGTCGACGTGGTCGAGCTCGATCGACGTCAGCACGGCCGTGCGGGGCCGGTAGTGCAGGAACTTGCTGCCCTTGTCGAAGAAGGCGGTGTCGTACTCGTCGCCCTCGACCACGAACTCGGCGCCCTTGCCCAGGTGCCAGCCCTGGCCCATCGCGATGGGCACGCCGCCCACGAACAGGCCCGGGTCGCGGCCGGCATCCAGGAGGATGTGGGCCAGGATGGAGGTGGTGGTGGTCTTGCCGTGGGTGCCGGTGATGACGATCGAGTGGCGCTGGGCGAGGAGCTGCTCCCCCAGGACGGCCGGGAACGAGGTCAGGGGCACGCCCATCTGCTGGGCGGTGACCACCTCGGCGTGGTCCCTGCTGTTCACGTTGCCGACCACCACTGCGTCCGGCTTCCAGGCCAGGTTTTCGGGGGCAAACCCCTCGAAGACCGGGATCCCCAGGGCGGCCAGCTGCTCGCTCATCGGGGGGTAGACGGCGGTGTCCGATCCACGGACATCGTGCCCGGCCGCGCGGAGCAAGCCGGCCACGGCACCCATGCCGGTGCCTCCGATCCCGATGAAGTGGACCTTCACAGCCGGCGGAACGTATACGCTGAGGCCCGGGGCGTAAAGACGCGGCCTGCGGACTTTTGCGACGGGGTCCGACACCGCGGTAAGCTGGGATCCCCGACCTCGGGTCCCATGGGAGAACCTTCTACCCCGGAGCGACGACGTCACTTTCGCGGCAAGGCACGCGCCGGGCGGCGCATTCGCCTGCGCTACCGGTCGCGCGGCGGCGAGTGGAGCGCGGCCGAGACGCGGAACATCGGCGTCGGAGGCGCGTTCATTCTCGGCGCGACGCTCGCGGTGAAGTCCGAGATCGAGGTGGAGATCGACATCGCGGGACGCGAGACGCCGCTGCGGCTGGGCGGCGAGGTGCGGTGGAACGCGGACGGAAACGGCGAGGATCCGCTCGGCGTGGGGGTGCAGTTCGTCGACGTCGACATCGACGTGCTCCTCGAGCTGAACAGCTACCTCGCGACGCTCACGGGCACGGATCTCGCCGAGCCGTGATCACCTTCGTGATCGCCGTCGTGGCGGTGCTCGGCTCGCCGAAGGAGATGCTGTCGCGGCTCGAAGGGCACACGGCGCGCATCGTGGATGGCGACCTCGTGATCGAGGACGTCGCCGGAGAAGGCCAGCCGCTGATCGGCGTCGTCGAGCGGCGCGGGCGTGCGCTGTGGGTCGTGGGTGACGGGTTTGCCGTCGAGCTGCGCGGTCCGCTGGCGCGGCCGCGGATCGCGGGGCCCGGCTATCGCGTGTGGGTGCTGGGCGCGCGGCGCGGTGACGTGCTCGTGGCGCGGCGCATCGGGGTCATCGGAGCTCCTGGCGCAGCTCGTGGCGCAGCTCTCGGCGCAGCGCCTAGCGCGGCACCAGCACGCGACTGAACGCGCTCGGATCCTCGATCGACTGCTCGCGCATCCACTCGACGGCGTCCGCGCGCAACGCCGCTCCGCCGCCGCCGGCGATGAGCTCGCCGCGGGCGAGGCGCACCGAACGCTCGAACGCGCGCATGTCGGCGCCGCGGTAGCGGACCTCGGCGTCGGTGTAGCCGGCGACCGCGGCCTCGAGGTCGCCCTCGGCGTGCGCCGCGCCCGCGGTGAGCTGCGCCGCGAAGGCCTGGCTCCACGCCACGGGCACGGCGGCGAGCAGCTGCGCGCAGCGACGCGCGATCGCGATGCGGTCGGCCTTCTGCTTGCGGGTCGCGAACGCGCACGCCAGCGCGACGCGGCCGTGGAGGAACCACGCCTCGATCGCCACCGACTGCACGCGCAGGAGCTGCGACGCCTCGAGGCGCGGCCACGCCTCCTCGATGCGCCCGAGCGCGCCTTCGCCGTCGCGCACGTAGAGATCGATCTGGCCCGCGGCGATGAGCTGGTAGTAGTCGTGCAGGTGGAACTCGCCGCCGAGGTCGCCACGCTCGTTGGCGACGCCGAGCACGTGCGCGCGCGCGTCCTCGGGCTTGCCCATGGCGAGCCAGGCCAGGTTGGAGCGCCACGCGCGGATGCCGTGCTGCGCGTAGACGTCGCCGCGATCGGTGGCCTCGGCGAGCAGGATCGGCGTCCACTTCACGAGATCGCCGATCTCGCCCAGGTAGTAGAGCGACGCGAGATAGAACATCTCGCTGATGTCGATCTCCCAGCGCGCGTCGACGCCGTGATCGCGCATGAGGCGCAGGCCGGCCTCGATGTGATCGTGCGCGAGGCGCCAGCGCCCGAGGAGGAAGTGGCCGAGGCCGCTGCACGCCTCGACCAGGCCGATGTGATACGGGTCGCCGTGTTTCTCGGCGACCTCTCTCGCGCGCGCCATCAGCTTCTCGACGCGCGCCGCGTTGGCGACGCCGCCCGAGCCGACGTAGCCGATCTCGACGGCGAGCGCGGCGGCGACGCGACGAGGCTCGCCCAGCGCGAGCGAGCGGCGCAGGTGCCACATCTGCACGATGCGGCCGCTCACCGGGTTGGCGAACGACAGGCCGCTCGAGATCGACCACAGGACGTCGACGGTGCGCAGGTCGGATTGTGAGACGGCGCTCTCCGCGCGCTCGGTGAACGCGAGGCCGCGCAGGCGGAGCGCGGCGCGCTGAGCGAGCAGCTTGATGAACGACGAGCGGCGCGAGCGCGGCAGGTCGTAGCCGATCTGCGCCAGCAGGTGCTGCGCCTGCGCCATGCCGTCCTTGAGCTGCCCCGAGCGCAGCACCTGCTCGAGGCGCAGGCGCTCGAGCTCGGCGCGATCGTCCGGGGGCGCGCCGTTGATGGCCTCGTCGTACATCGCCGCGGCCTCGAGGAGGTGGCCGGCGTTGACCAGCGCCTGTGCGCGCGCCCGCTGCAGATGGCGGCGCTCGGCGTCGTCGAAGTCGCCGTACTCGAGCGCGACGCCGTAGAGGTCGGCGGCGCGCCGGAACGCGAGGGCCTGCTCGGCGGCGGAGGCGGCCTCGATGGCGTGGCCGGCAGCGCGTTCGTTCTCGCCGGCGCCGAGGAGGTGCTCGACCAGCGCCTCGTGCGAGGTGGGCTTGGCGTTGCCGTACGCGTCGACGAGGCCGCGGTGCACGGCCTCCAGCTCGCCCGTCGCGAGATCGTCGACGACGGCGGTGCGGATGCGATCGTGGAACGGCTCGAGGCGCTCCTCGCCCTGCCCGGCGCGGATGAGGCGCTCGGCGCGCAGCACGGCGAGCGCGCTGTTGGGATCGGCGAGGCCGGCGGCGCGCGCGGCGACCTCGATCGCCATCGGCCGCGCCGCGACCGCGCACGCCGTGAGGAGCCTGCGGGCCTCGCCGGGCAGCTTCTGGATGCGGCCGCGGAGGAGCTCGTCGAGCGTCGCCGAGCCGCCCGCGGTGCCGGCCGAGCGCGCGAGCTCGGCGAGGAAGAGCGTGTTGCCGCCTGCGTCGCGCACCAGGCTCGCCGCCCAGTCCTCGACGTCGCCGTCGAAGCCCGACAGCTTGCGCACCAGCTCGCGCGCCTCGTCGACGGCGAGCGGCGGCAGCTCGAGGGTGCGCACGTCGGGCACCAGCGAGGTCGTCGCCGAGCGCTTGTGGATCTCGGCGACCACCGGGCTCGACGCCTCCTCGGCGCGATAGATGAGGACGACGAGGATGTTGGGGCGATCGCCGCGCGAGATGAGATCGGCGAGGAAGGTGGCGCTGTCGAGATCGCCCCACTGCAGGTCGTCGACGCACATCACGACCGGCCGCTTCACGGCGAGGCGGCCGAGCATCCAGCGCAGCGCGCTCCACGCGCGGCGGCGCAGCTCCTGCGGATCGGCGGGCTGGAAGCGGCGCACCTCGGGCTCGGCGATCTGCGGCACGCGGCGCAGCACCGGAAAGAGGCGCGCCAGCGCGGCCACGTCGCGCGGCAGGACGTCGGCGAGCTGCATCGGGTCGAGCTTGAGAAGCGCGCTGGTGAGGACGTCGATCAGCGTGTCGAGCGTCTTGAACGGGACGGTCTCGCGCTCGTAGCAGCGGCCTGACAGGACGAGCGGCTCCTTGCCGAGGCCGGCGAGGAAGCGCGAGACCAGCGCGGACTTGCCCATGCCCGACGAGCCGGCGAGCAGCACGGCGACGCCGGCGCGGCGCGAGTCGACCAGCGCCTGGTTGAGCGCGGCGAGCTGCTCGTCGCGGCCGACGAACGGCGTGCCGCCGGTGACGCGCTCGACCGTGGCGGTGGCGAGGGACGGCTCGCGGCCGAGCGCCTCGAGCACGGCGCGGCCGTCGGGGCGCGCGCGCGGATCGGGCGAGAGCATCGTCATGCACAGCTCGTCGAGGTACGGCGGCGTCTCCGGCGCGAGCACGATCGGTCGCGGCGGCTGCTCGTGCTGCTTGCGCCGCATCACCTCGTCGGGGCGGCCCTCGAACGGGCGGCGGCCGGTGAGCGCCTCGTAGAGGATGACACCGACGGCGTACCAGTCGCTGGCGGAGGTGAGCGGCGTGTCCGCCGCCTGCTCGGGCGACATGTACGCCGGCGTTCCGACCGCGGCGCGCTCGTGGGTCTGGTCGACGCCGAGCGTGTCGACGTCGGCGACGAGGCCAAAGTCGAGGAGGATGACGCGGCCGGTCGGCTCGACGAGCACGTTCGACGGCTTGAGGTCGCGGTGCAGCTTGCCGGCGGCGTGCAGCGCGTACACGCCGTCGCAGAGCTGGCCGATGCCGCGCTCGATGCGATCGACCTTGGGCGTCGCGGAGAGGATCTCGGTGCGCGAGCGAGGCACCACCTCGCCGGTCAGCGACGCCGTGTCGTCGCCGCTCTCGCCGTCGAAGTGCGGGACGTCGCTGCCGTTCGACGGGCGCACCCAGTCGATGAAGCCGACGCCCTTGACCAGCTCCATCGTGAAGAACCACTCGTCGCCGGTGGTGTGAAGCTCGTAGAGCGAGCAAAGGTTGGGATGTGCGAGGTCGCAGAGCGAGCGGAACTCGCGCTTGAAGCGGTAGAGGTCGCGGGCGCTCTGCGCCTTCAGGGTCTTGAGGGCGACCTCACGCTGCTGGGCGCGATCGAGCGCGCGATACACCACGCCCATTCCGCCCGCGCCGAGCTTCCCGCGCACGACGAAGCGCTCGTCGGCCCCAGGACGCTGGGCTTCCGCGTCAGTCCCCACACCAGGACTGTACCTCCCGGATCTCGACGGTTGCGGGCGGAATGCGGGCGGATTCGCGCCGCTACCCGTCCGATTCGGACGTCACTCCCGTGCGGTAGCGCTCGGTCTCTGCGCGGGGAGATCCCGGCAACCGGGGCCTAGCGACGCACGTCCGTGGATTCGAACAGCTTGTTCGCCGACGTCGGAACGAAGCCCTGGAACAGCTCGCCCGTCGGCAGCGGGTAGCGGCGGGCGAACTCGTAGTAGCAGGACGGCACGCGGAACACGCCGTCGTCGAACGCGATGTCGAACTCACCCGCCATCGTCGACGACTGCTCGAGGCGCTCGGCCGGCGTCCCCTTGATCACGCCGCCCGAGCGGTTCAGCTCGAACCCGGCCCCAGCCACGAGCTCGTTCACGGCCTCGAGACCACCGAGCGTCGTCAGTCGCCCGACGTCGACGGTGAAGTGGTTCACGCGGAAGCCGTACGCCGCCACCCACGCCGCGTACTCGCTCTCCGCGAGCAGCTGCGTGTACGTCGCGTGCGTGATCCGCCACGGCCGGCCCGCGTACGGCAGGTCGTCGCGCTCGCCGAAAGCAACCGGCCCGCCGGGCAGGCTCGCGACCAGCGCATCCACCACCGCCGCCGTCGCTGCCGACATCTCGTCGACGCACAGCTCGGAGATGAACACCTTCGGCAAGCTCCGGTCCGCGTGCTGGAAATACCGCGCGCGCAGGTGCTTGTCGTCGAAGCGATAGTCGTCGCGCGGCTCCCAGCCTCGCGCCAGGAACGGTCGCGCCATCGCGTCGAGCCCGATTCCCGCGCGCCCGTACGTCCGCAGCGCGACGTGATCGTTCACGATGGTCTCGCCGCGCGCCGCGAACAGCGCATGGATGCGCGCCGCCTGCGGCGTGATGGCGGTGTAGTCGCGCCACAGCGCGTCGAGGTACTCGGTTGCGGAGGAGGCCACGACCATCCGCGCACTCTAGTCCGACTCTAGTCCACGATCATCTCGGCGGGCACCGTGTCGGTCTTCACGATCGGAAGTCGGTCCTTCTGCGCGTCCCACGACGGGTGCCGTCGGTAGAAGAAGTCGAGCCGCGCCGCCGGCGACTTCGCGCGCTCGGCGTCCGCCGCGAGCCACGCGTCGAACTCCGCCTTCACGGCCGCGTCCTGCAGCATCTCGCGCGCGACCTCCTCGGCGACGTAGTCCTCCATGTACTCCTTCTGCTCGAACACCGCGTTGAAGAAGCCCCAGGCCGCGAACGAGTCGGGGCCGGCCGGCTCGAACAGGTGCAGCGCCAGCCGCGCGCCCGGCTGATCGATCGGCACCCACAGCGCGCCGGCACCGAGCGCGACCTTCTCCGGCTGCCACGCACCCTTGAGGGTCGCGCGCGTGCGTCCTTCGAACGGCGGCGCATACGTCACGGCCTCGGCGCGGAACACCTGGCCGTCGTCGACGGTGACCGCCTGCTCCAGCCGCGAAAAGCGGACGCGGTGCCGCTCGAGGCGCGGCGCGACCAGCGTCGCGTACGCCGCCGGCACGTAGTAGCCGCCACGCGGCGCGCGCACCGTGATCGCGGGCCCGACCGTGTCGTGGAGCGGCACCTTCCAGATCTGCGGCGTCTGCTCGTCGTAGACGATCCACGTCCCGCCCGAGATCTCGGACGGTTTCTTCTCGAACGCGTAGCCGCGGAAGTCGATCGTGCGCGCCTCCGGCCCCGACTGCGTCAAGAGCGCGACCTCGGTGCCGCCCAGGCGCGTCGCCGCCACGCTCGCGTCGTCGCACGCCTTGCGCCACGCCGGCCCGTCGCTCGCCGCGCGCTCGAACAGCGCGAGCAGGAGATCGCGCATCGCCTGCGCGCGCTCCTTGTACACGCGCCACGAGTGCGTCTCGACCAGGATGCCCATGCGATCGCGCGCCGCCGCGTACGCCTGCGAGAAGCGCGCGGGCGGATCGCCGGTCGAGAAGCCGCTCATCGGATCGTCCTGCTTGTCGAACGACGGATAGAAGTCGAGCGGCAGGTGGCCCATCGCCGTGAGCCGCGCCTGCAGCGCGTCGGAGAGCGTCTTCGCCGTCCGGTCGAGCCCGTCGGGGCGCGCGCCCAGCGGCGACACCAGCACGGCGACGTCGTGCTCGAACTTGGCGCCGTCGGTGGTGTGCAGATCGACGTACACGACCGGGTCCCACCGATCGTAGAGCTCGAGGAGCGCCGCCATCTCGGGCGCGTCGACCTTCACGTAGTCGCGGTTCAGGTTGAGGTTCTGCGCCGTCGTGCGGAAGCCCATCTCGGCCGGGCCGCGCTGGTTCACGCGATGGTCGGGGCCGAAGCGCTCGTGCCCGTCGGGGTTCACCACGGGCACGAACACGACCGTCACCGCCTTCAGCGGCTCGCCGCCGACCGAACCGTCGAGGATGTCGCGCAGGAGCACGAACCCGGCGTCCTTGCCCTCGATCTCGCCGGCGTGGATGCCGGCCTGCACCATGATCACCGGCCGCTTGCGGCGCATCGCCTCGTCGGGCGTGAGCACGCCGTCCTGCGAGACGACGAGCGCCACCAGGTCGCGACCTTCCGGCGTCTCACCGTAGCGATCGCACCGCGCCGCGCCCGGATACACGCGGGCCAGGTCGCGACACAGCCGGACCGCCTCGTCGTGGCGGCCGGTCTCGATCCAGCCCGACGTCTCGGCGGTCGTGACGAGGTCGACCTCGTTCCGGCGCGGCGCGGCCGGCGGACCACAGGCGACGAGCGACAGTGCGACAGCCGAGGAGGCGATGGCGGCGCGCGACATGCGCGCAGCCTACTCGCCTACCTCTGCACCACGATCGCCTTCGGCAACTTTCGGCTGCGACGCAATCTCATCAATGCGACAACGCCGACGCCGCAGGCTGTCGCACTCAGCGTTCCTCCCACGGTCAAGAGCGGAAACACGCCGAGCTGCGAGCCGGGATCCGGAGCGTCGAGCGCCGCCAGACCGATGACGATCAAGGCGGCGCCGACGAGACCAGCGGCAAGTGCGCGTACGGCATTGCGCGGCACACGTTGCAACATCCCCATCGTGGCGATTATAGCGTCGCCACCACGCTCGTCGAGGCTACTGCGTGACGATCTCCACCGACCAGCCGTTGAGCGTGCCGGTGTCGTAGCTCGCGTTGTCGCTCACGGTGAGCGTCCACGCGCCGCCGAGCGCGGATCCGGCCAGCGCCGCCGCGTCGAGCGTGACCTTGAGGTCGTCCTCGTACCCGCCGGTCTGGTCGTGCAGCGTCACGGTGCGGCCGTCGTGCACGAGCACGACCTTCAGGTCGCCGCGGTACGTGTGCGAGATGTCGAGCTGCACCTTCACGGTGCCGACCGTGCCGGTGTCCGGCACCGTGATCGTGCTGGCCACGCCCGCCGGCGCGTTGTCGGGGATCGCCGCCGACGTGGTCGACGCGTACGTGCGCTCGGTCGGCGACGTCTGGCACGACGCGTGGGCCGTGCACTGCGAGTCGTCGCAGTCGACCTTGGTGTCGCCGTCATCGTCGACGCCGTTGTCGCAGGTCTCGGCCGCGGGCGTCGGTGTGAAGGTCGGGACGTCCGAGGCGTACGCGGTGCCGTACTCCTCGACGTACGCGTACGAGAGGTAGCCGTAGCCGTCACCGTGCGGGTTGCCGGCCCCGAAGCTGCCCGTGCCCCACGAGTTCTTGAAGATCCAGAAGCCCTTCTCGACGACCGGGTTCCCGGCCGCGTCCTTGACGACCTCGCCCTTCTCGTCGACGGTCGGGACCTCGAGGTCGTCGTCCCAGCCGACGATCTCGATCGCGTGACCGGCGCGCTTGGCCAGCGAGACCTCCTTGTCCTTGGCGTTCGGCGCGAGCACGATGCCGCGGCGCCAGTAGTCGGCGTTGACCGGCAGCTCGGAGCGGCGATGGTTCCACGACTGGTAGAAGAAGGTCAGGCCGACGACGACGCC
>DATLEB010000124.1:0-39526 GCA_035525615.1 Kofleriaceae bacterium
AAGGAAGAGTTCCCGAACCTCGGCTACAAAATCCGAGCAAAGGAAGGCTACTTCCCCGTCTCGCCAGCCGACACGCAGCAGGACCTCCGAAACGAGATGTGCCTCGAGCTCGAGAAAGCCGGCATCCCAATCGAGCGCCAACATCATGAAGTCGCCACCGCCGGTCAGGCCGAAATCGACATCCGTTTCGCACCGCTCAAAGTGATGGGCGATTACATGCAGTACTACAAGTACATCGTCCGTAATGTGGCGCGGAAGCATAACAAAACCGTGACCTTCATGCCGAAGCCGCTCTTCGGCGACAACGGCTCGGGCATGCACACGCACCAGTCGCTGTGGAAGGCGGGCAAGCCGCTCTTCGCCGGTGACGGCTATGCCGGCCTGTCGGACATGGCGCTCTACTACATCGGCGGCATCCTCAAGCACGCGCCCGCGATCTGCGCGTTCGCCAACCCGACGACCAACAGCTACCGCCGCCTGGTCCCGGGCTACGAGGCGCCGGTCAACCTCGCGTACTCGGCGCGCAACCGCTCGGCGTCGATCCGCATCCCGATGTACTCGCCGTCGCCGAAGGCCAAGCGCCTCGAGCTGCGGTCGCCGGACCCGAGCTGCAACCCGTACCTGGCGTTCTCGGCCATGCTCTTGGCCGGCCTCGACGGCATCGAGAACCGCATCCACCCGGGCGAGCCGATGGACAAGGACATCTACTCCCTGTCCCCGGAGGAGCTGAAGCTCATCCCGACCAGCCCGGGATCGCTGCCCGAGGCCCTGGCGGCGCTCCGCGCCGACCACGAGTTCCTGCTCCGGGGCGACGTCTTCTCCCACGATCTCCTCGAAGCCTGGCAGGGTTACAAGCAGGAGAACGAGGTCGACCACGTGCGCCTGCGGCCGTCGCCGTCCGAGTTCTACCTGTATTACGACTGCTGATCGGCCCCCAAAGGGGTCGCGCGGGGGCCACTTCGCCCCAATCCAACAAGGCCGGACGGGTCATCCCCGCCCGGCCTTGTGCGTTCGCTTGCACATGGCCTATACTCTTGAGGTTTCCGAGGGGGGAGGCCCACTCGGGGAATGGCAAACCTCAAGGCGTGAACTTCACCGCCATTGCCGAACGTTTGACGGTCGACTCCTTTCGCAGGGCGCCGACTGGGCTGTATTCAGCAGTGGTCGGGGCTTGCGCCCGCGCGCCAGTGCCGAGGCCGCTGCGCGCCGCGCTCTACGGTGCGTTCGCGCGCGCCGTCGACGCGCGCGTCGACGAGGCGGCGAACGAGCTGTCGGAGTATCCGAGCTTCGGCGACTTCTTCGCGCGCCGCCTGCGTGACGGCGCGCGGCCGCTCGGCGATTCGCCGGTCGTCGCGCCGTGCGACGGCGTGGTCGCGGCGGCCGGGCCGATCGTCGACGGAACGCTCGTGCAGGCCAAGGGCCGCACGTATTCGGTCGCCGAGCTGGTCACGGTGCCGAGCCTCGCCGCGGCGCTCGCCGGCGGCGCCTTCGTCACCACGTATCTCTCGCCGCGCGACTACCACCGCGTGCACACGCCCGTGGACGGCTCGCTGGTCGGCTACCACTACGTTCCGGGGCAGCGCTGGCCGGTGAGCAAGCGCTTCATGCGCAACGTCGATCGCCTGCTCGCCGTGAACGAGCGCGTGGTGATCGAGCTGACGACCGCGTGGGGGCCGGCGGCGGTCGTGATGGTGGCCGCGTCGGGCGTCGGCAACATGTGGCTCAGCAACCTCGAGCGCGACACGCGGATCTGGCACGAGAGCGGCGAGCCGCGCCACATCACGTTCCCGCCGGTGGAGCTGGCGGCCGGTGACGAGCTCGGCTCGTTCCTCCTCGGCTCCACGGTGGTGATGCTCTTGCCGCCGGGCGCGCCGCGCCTGCGCGCGATGCCGGACGGCGAGGTCATGCGTTTCGGGGAAGCGTTGGTGCAACCATGAGCAAGGGCGCCGACGACGAGACCTCGGACATGGAAGAGGGGATGACCACCGCCGAACGGCGGCGTCGTCGCCGCCGTGGCGCGGGCCTGCGCATCCCGTCGGATAACGTGCCGCGCCAGTCGCGCAGCGGACCGGTCAACACGCCGGTGCCCGAGGATCCGTCGCTGGCGATGTCGATCGCGTACGCCTTCACCGACGAGCCGTCGGGGGCCAACCGCGTCGTCGACGTGAACGGGCTCGGCGATCTCGACGACGCCACCAGCATCGCGCAGCCGCCCGACGTGAAGCCCGACGGCTCGGTGCCGGGCTCGCCCGATCAGGTCGTCGAGGACGTGGTGCCCGACGGCCGCACGCGCCAGATGGCGGCGGTGAGCCTCGAGGCCCTCGGCCTCACCTCGCTCGAGGAGGAGCTCGCGTCGGGCAACGGCGCGTCGCCCGAGACCGTCGACGTCGATCTCGATGACGACGGCGACGGCGACGACTTCGGGGAGAGCGAGAGCAACATCCAGCGCCGGCCGGCGACGATCCCGCCGCCGCTGCCGCTCGCGGCCACGACGAAGCCGATGGACACGATCCGCGCCGAGGCCCGGCCGGAGCTCCGCGCTGACGACGCCAAGGAGCGCGCGATCACCGACGTCGACGAGCGCGCCGAGGAGCGTCGCAACGCGCAGCGCGAGAGCGAGCGCAGCGACACCGATCGCGATCGCACGGGTGACAAGACCTCCGACCGCGCCGGGGACCGCACCGGTGACCGGACCGGGGACCGCACCGGTGATCGCAGCGCCGACCGCGCGCCGATCGCCGATCGCACCACCGAGCGCAACCTGCGCGTCGAAGGCGGCGACGGTGTCGTCGCGTCGCGGATGCCGCGCGCCGCGACCGTCGCGCTCTCGGAGGACGACCTCGAGGAGCTGCTCGAGGCCACGCCGCCGCCGCAGAAAGCACCGCTTCAACCCGCGATCGCGACCGGCGCCGTCGCGACCCCGGTCGCGATCCAGACCGACGCCGCGAAGGCGGTCCCCTCGGCCGCGCCCGACGCGCCCGTGACTGGCAACTCGACCGGCGCCGAGGTCGCGCTCGCCGACGACGACATCCAGGAGGTGGCGACGCCGTCCTCCGCCGGTGACTCGGGCGAGATCCTCGCCGACGAGATCGTCGAGGTCGAGCAGGAGTCGCGCGCGCCCGCCGTGGCCGCGCCGGTGACCTCGAGCCCGACGGCGGCCGCACCGCCGCCCGCGCCGGCCTCGTCGCTGAAGCTCCCCGCGCAGGGCTCGTCCCCGCCGTCCCCGCCCAAGGCCGCGCCGCCGGCGCCGGCGAAGAAGTCGATCGCCGCGAAACACGCGGCCGCGGCCGCGGCCTCCGCGTCACCAGGCGATGCCGAGGCGCGCAAGAAGCGCCGTGGCAAGCCGTGGTTCGAGGAGGTCTTCGACGAGGACTACCTCCGCACGCTGCCGTTCTTGACGCCGCAGGCCACGCAAGCCGAGGCGCTCATGGCGATCGACGGGCTCGGGATCCAGCCCGGCGCGTCGGTGCTCGACGTCGGCTGCGGCTACGGCCGCCACGCCATGGAGCTCGCGGCGCGCGGCTTCCACGTGGTCGGCGTCGACCTCTCGCTGCCGCTGCTCCTGCGCGGCGCCGACGAGGCGCAGCGCCGCGGCCTCGACATCAACTTCGTCCACGCCGACATGCGCGAGATGGACTTCGACCAGCAGTTCGACGGCGCGTACTGCCTGTTCTCGACGTTCGGCTACTTCGACGACGAGACCAACAAGAAGGTCGCGACGCTCATCGGCAAGGCGCTCAAGCCGGGCGGCAAGCTCATCCTCGAGATGCTCAACCGCGACTACGTCATCGGCGATCTGCCGGCGCGCGTGTGGTGGGAAGGCGACGGCTGCGTCGTCCTCGAGGAAGTCGAGTTCAACTACTTCTCGTCGCGCGTGCAGTCCAAGCGCTCCGTCGTGTTCGACGACGGGCGTCAGGTCGAGCAAGAGATCTCGGTCCGCGTTTATTCCCTCCACGAGGTCGGCAAGATGCTGCACGCCGCCGGTCTGCGTGTGCTGGAAGTCTCGGGCGGGATGGCGGCGCGTGGAAGATTCCTCGGAAACCGCTCGCGCGAGATCATCGTCGTCGCCGAGCGACGGCCCGCCGACAAGTCCTGACGGAGTTCTTACTGTTGCCACGCAGTCACAGTTGGACGTCAGGTCCGCTGTGACACGCATGTAGGCAACGTCAACCGAGGCCGAGATTCCGGTCTCTTGCGCGTATGGCGCGGTGCGCGCATGCGCAACCAGATACCCGTGACGGTTTCTGGAACTAGAGCCGTGTCGTCGCTGTTGAACAGCAAGCAAAACATTTCGGTTCGCCCGACGTCTGTATGTGAGCGACCGAAGCCGCAACTGGCGCCAATCGGCCGGGAGGAAGAACTTTGAAGACGAGCGCTGTCACTCTTGTCCGACCCACCAACGATGCCTCGCGGCGCGCCGTGGCGCCGCGTCGTGCGACGCGGTTGCGGGCGCTGATCCGCAAGAAGCCCACCCAGACCAGGACGGCCACTGCGAACGAGAACGAGCCCGCCGAGGAGAGCGCTCCGAAACGCGCGAGCGACAAGTCGAGCAAGACCGACGGCTCGGGATACCTCGGGATGTACTTCCGCGACATGCAGACGCTGCATGTCCTCCGCCCCGAGGAGGAATTCACCTCGGCGCGCGAGATCGAATCGCTCGAGATCATGCTCTGGGAGCAGCTGCTCGCGTTCGCGCCGGCCTTGCCGATGCTGCTCGAGACCGTCGAGACCGAGACGCCCGGCGTCGCCGAGGTGAAGGCGCTGCGCAAGATGACGGCGTCGGACACGGGGCCGCGGCTCACCAAGGCCGTCAACCGCGCCGCGATCAAGCTGCGCGAGATCGACGCCGATCGCCTGTTCGTCGACGCCGTGCTGGGCACCGTCGATCGCATCGAGCGCGGGTACCGCCCGCTGCCGCGCCAGGTGCGCGCGTCGAAGGCGTACGCCGAGTGGCTGCGCCGCGTCGAGGCCGCCGCGCGCGCCGCGCACGACGCACGCAACGACTTCGTGAAGGCCAACCTCCGCCTCGTCATCAGCATCGCGCGCCGCTTCAACCACGGCCGCATGTCGCTCGCCGATCTCATCCAGGAGGGCAACATCGGCCTCATGAAGGCGGTCGAGCGCTACGACTACCGCCGCGGCTTCCGCTTCTCGACCTACGCGAGCTGGTGGATCCGCCACGCGATCAGCCGCGCGCTCGCCGACAAGGGTCGCGAGATCCGGCTCCCGGTGCACATGATCGACGCGCACCACCGCCTGACCAAGGCGCGGCGCGAGCTGACCTCCAAGCTCCAGCGTCCGCCCACGGTCGAGGAGCTCGCGCTGGCGACCAAGATGCCGGCCGACAAGGTCGAGAACATGCGCCGGTGGGTGCTCGAGCAGTCGGTGTCCATCGATCGCCCGGTGGGCGACGAGGACGGCCGCAACCTGGCCGAGGTCCTCGAGGACCCCGAGCGCGAGGACCTGTCGCCGACCGCCGACCTCGAGTTCCTGGCGCTCACCGACGAGGTGAAGAACTTGCTGCGCGAGCTGCGGCCCATCGAGGCCGACATCCTGCGCCAGCGCTTCGGCCTCGAGACCGAGCAGGAGCTGACCCTCAAGGAGATCGGCGAGAAGTACAACCTCTCGCGCGAGCGCATCCGCCAGCTCCAGGAGCAGGCCCTGTCGAAGATGCGCCGCGCTTTGCAGCGCAAAGACATGATGTAACCCAGGGCCGGTCCGCGAGGAGTGGGGCCACGAGCGAAGCGAGGACCGGGGTAGCGCCCACGACGAAGCGGACCGAGCGCGGTAGCGCGAGCAGGCCCGAAAAATGATAAAGATCGACCGCATGAAGGCAGCTCTGGTCCTGACCCTCCTGGCGGTGTTCGCGACCGCCTGCGGCGGCAACGACGGCAAGCTGAAGGTGTTCGGCCTGTCGCCCAACATTGGCGACGCCATGGGTGGTCAGTACGTGGTCATCCGCGGCCAGAACTTCCAGAAGCAGGCGCGCACCGCCAAGGTCTTCTTCGGCAACAACCAGGGCAACGTCGTCCGCTTCAGCGGCAACAACGACGCCTCGGAGCTCATCGTGCAGGCGCCCGGCGGCACCGCCGGTGAGTCCGTCGACGTGCTGGTGGTGTTCGAGCCCGGTGGTGAGCTGCCGCTCATCACGAAGGGCTTCACCTACGTCGACAAGAAGGCCATCGACGTCCAGGACCTCGGGACGGCCAAGGACCAGCCGAAGAAGTAGCGGCTGCGGTCCCGGCCAATCTGTCCGCTACGCGGACAGATTGATTCTGAAGAGCTGCTGGCCCATCAGCACGAACGACTCGTTCACGAGGCCGCGCTCACCCTGCACCTTCACGAAGGTGCCGTTCGAGCTGCCCAGGTCCTCGAGGAACACGCGACCGTCGCGCGCAGCAACGCGGGCGTGCAGGCCGGACACGTAACCGTCGTCCGGGAAGTTGATCTCGCCGCGCTCGCGGCCGAGCGTGATCTCCTCGCCCAGGAGCGGGAAACACGCGCCGTCGACGTCGCGGCCGATGATCACCGTCAGCTTGCCCCAGTAACCCGGGTTCGGGCTGCCCATGACCTCGGTGCCATCGGCGACCGCTTCCGGCGCCTGGATGAGATCGAAGCGCAGGAGCTCCTGACCGAGACGCAGGATCTGGGTCGGACGGATCTCCTCGGCCTCGGTCATCTTCACGAACACGCCGTTCAAGCTCTCGAGGTCGCGCACGGTCGCCGTCACGCCGGTGACGGTGATCTCGGCGTGCACCGGCGACAGGTAGCCGTCGGTCTCGAACACCGGGCCGAACTGGCGGCCGATCTTGTTCTCGCCCTGGCGCAGCTCGTGAGTGCCGCCCTCGCTACCGTCGGGACGGATGAGCGTCAGCAGCGCGCGCGGCTGCGGGCGCGCCGCGGGCTGCGCCATCGACGGCGACGGCGCCGGGCCGGGACCGACCGGCATGATCGCCGGCTGCGAGACCTCGTCCATGCGGAAACCGCACGAACCGCAGAAGCGGAAGCCGGGCGGAACCGCGGAGCCACATTGCGGGCAGCCGCGCGGACCGGTCGCGGCCGGCGGCGCGGGCGCGGGCGCACCGAACCCGCCCATCGGAACGCCGGGCGGAACGCCAGGCGGCGGACCCGCGGGCGGCGGTCCACCTCCGCCCATGCCGGGCGGCGGACCCATCGGCCCCGGACCAGGATTCAGCGGCGGCAGGCCGCCTGACGCGCCGGGCGGCGGACCAAAACCGGGTCCCGTGGCGCCCGGACCCATCCCGCCCATGCCGCCCATGCCACCCATGCCGCCGAGCGGACCCGGCGGTGGAAGCGGACCTCCGAGACCCGGCGGCGGACCCATCGGGCCCGGAGGCGGCGGGCCGAGCGGACCCGCGCCGTGACCTGGCGGGCCCCCTTGAAAATGCGGCGGCGGCGCCATGTGGCCACCCATGCCGGGCGGCGGACCCATCGGGCCCGGTCCCGCAGGCGGCGGACCGAGCGGACCCGGTCCAGGCCCAGGGCCCGGGCCAAAACCGGGCGGCGGCATCGGCATGCCGGGGAGCGGACCACCAGGGCCAGGACCGACGCCTGGCAGACCACCCGGGCGCGGCGGCGCCGTGGGCGCGCCGATGCCGGACGTGTCCGCCATCATCGTCTTCATCATCGCCATGTCCCCGCCGCCCTTGCCGGGCGCACTGAGCTCGGCCCCGCAACCAAGGCAGAACTTGTAGTGGTCCTGATTCTCTTTCCCGCACCGATTGCAGACGATCATTCGAACCCCGGGGATGAAAGGGACGCGCCGATTTTACACGATCTCGACGCGGAGGAGCTGCTGCCCCATGAAGACGTAGTCGCCGTGATCGAGCGTGCGCTCGCCGGCGATGCGGACGAAGGTGCCGTTCTTGGAACCGAGATCGGTTAGCACGAGTCGGCCACCTTCCCACGCGACCTGCGCGTGGTGACCCGAGATGAACGGGTCGTCGGGGAAGTCGATGTCGTTGCCCTCGCGGCCCATGCGAACGGTTCCGGTCGCCGAGCAGAACGCGACGCCGCTCTCGCCGCCGCGCAGCGTCTGCACCACGCGCAGGTTGGCGCCGCGGCGCGGGCTCGCGAAGAAGTACGTGCCGTCCTCGATCGCCTCGTCGGCGACGTCGGCCACGAGCGTGGCGGCCAGCATCTGCTCGCCGACGAGGAAGCTCGAGGCCAGCGCGATCTCGACCGAGCCGTTGACGCGCACGAACACGCCGTTGGTCGACTGCTCGTCGCGCACCACGAGCCGGCCCTCGCGGTAGAAGAAGTTGGCGTGCACCGGCGACAGGAACGGATCCTCGGCGAAGAGGATGGGACAGTCGATGCGGCCCGCGAGGTGATCCTCGCCGGCGAGGGTGAACGAGACGCCGTCGAGGCCGTCGCCGCGGATGAGCGTCAGCTTGGCGCGCGCGGCCTGGATCGCGCCGAAGAACTGTGTCCGGCGTCCGGACTTCTCGGCGCCGACGACGGGACGCGGACGCGGGACGTCCATGCGCGCGCCGCAGTTGCCGCAGAAGCGATTGCCGGGGAGCACGCCCGCGCCGCATTCGGGGCACGGCACCGACGCCTTGGGATCGGGCTGCGCGGGCTTCTTGCTCGGCGTAGGCGTGCCGACGCGCGTCTCGTCATCGAGCGAGAGCGCGGTGCCACAGCGACCACAGCGCGCGGTCCCCATCGCGCCGAGAGTGCTGCACTGGTCGCAGACCAGGCCGACGTCCATGCACACGCAGGATAGTCGTCGGCGCGATCCCCGTCAAACAAGCGAAAGGATTAGTTTAGTGAGGCGCGGGTCCGCCGATCTCTGCCAGCGCCTTCTCGGCGCTGGCTCGGACCGCCGGGTTGATGTCGTTCGAGGCCTGGCGCAGCGCGGGGACGGCCTGCCGGGCGCGCAGGCGGCCGAGCGACTGGGCCGCGGCGTCGCGCACGAAGGACCACGGGTCCTTCAGCGCCTTCACGAGCGCGTCGACGTCGGCGTCGGCGCCGAGGCTGCCCAGGGCGATTGCCGCGTTCTGCCGGTCCTCCCAGTCGGTCGAGGCGAGCTGGGCCACGAGCGCGGTCCGCAGCGCCGGGGTCATGGCCCCGCGACGGTGGAGGAGGGTGATCGAGCTGGTCGCGGTGGCGCGCACCAGGCGCGACGGCGAATGAAGGGCCTTCTCGACCGCGGCGGCCGCCGTCGGGCCTCCGATCTTGGCGGACACCGCCAGGGCGCGCGCCGCCACCTTGAGGTCGTCGTCGCTGGTGCGGCTGATGACCCGGGGCAGGATGCGCTTGCCGATGGTCTCGAGCGCGGCCGCGACCGCCGGCGGCGGCGTGGCCGGGACGATCGTGCCGAGGCCGAGCCCCTCGTCGCGCGCGTCGAGATCGGTGAGCACGGAGAGCGCCTCGTCGCGGTGCGCGTCGAGGCCGACCTCGATCGCCTGGGCGATCTCCGCCTCGTGACCCACGATGGCGCTCGCCGGAATCTCGGCGTCCGGCAGCTCGCCGGGGAGGTCGCGCACCATCGCGGCGAGGTCGAGCTTGCCGGCGCGCATCGGATACGTCGATCCGTCGGGCGCCGCGCCCAGGACGGCGCTGCCGCCTCCGAGCCGGGCGATCGCCCACGCGATGGTCGAGCGATCCTGGCCGACGCGGCGGAAGTACGCGGCCCACAGCGCGGGCAGCGCCTTCTTGTCGCCGAGCTGGCCGAGCGCCCAGGCGGCGATGCGCTGGGTCTCGCCCGCGTTGTCGGCGAGCGCGGCGGTGAGCGGCGCGAGCGCGGCGGCGCCGTCATCGGCGAGGCCGAGCGCGCAGGCGGCGCGCACCTGGTCGGGCGAGCGCACGTCGGCGACGCGCTTCTCGACGGCGGCCCGGGCGCGCGCGTCGGAGAGGCGGCCGAGGCCGAGGCATGCCAGCGCCTGCACCGACGGCTTGCCGTCGGAGAGCGCGCCGAGGAGCGCGGGCAGGGCGCGCATGTCACCGGAGCGGCCGAGCGTGAACACCGCGGCCTCGCGCAGCGAGATGTCGGTGTGCTTCGCCATCGGCAGCGTCTCCGTCACGACGCGCGGATCGCCGAGGCGGCCCGCGGCGACGAGCGCGGCGACGCGCGACTCGAGATCGAGCGACTGCGTGAGCGCGCCGATCGATCGCGGCGCGGCGGGATCGACGGCCGGCGGCTCCTCGCGCGCGACGCGCACCAGCGGCATCGCCGCCGCCTTGTTGCCGAGGTGACCGAGCACGGAGACGGCGACGGCGCGCTGCGCCGGATCGCTCTCGTCGGCGAGCGCGTCGAGGAGCGCCTTCATGCCGCCGCGGCCCAGGCGCTCGAGCTCGGCCTTCGCGGCGGCGCGCACCTCGGGCGGACCGCGCCTCGTGCGCTGCTCGAGCGGCTCGACGTAGTGATCGAAGAGCTCGACGAGGATGCGGCGATAGACCGGCTTGTGGCCGAGGATGGTGGAGAGCGGCGCGACCACCTTCTCGAGCTCGCCCAGCGAGCCCTCGGCCTCGGCCAGCACGATGGCGTGTTTGCCGGCTCGCAAGAGCTGATCGTCGTCGGTCGACTGGCGCAGGATGCGGCGGTAGAGGTCGATCGCCTTGTCGTGCTGGTTGAGGAGGTCGTAGATGTCGGCGAGCGCGAAGTGCGCCTTGAAGTTGCGCGGGTCGAGCTGGATCGCCTTCTCGTACGCCGTCGCCGACTGCTCGAACTGGTTCATCTCGAAGTAGCGCTCGGCCAGGCGCTCGTACGCGACCGGATCGTTCGGGCTCTTGGTGAGCGCCTTCTGCGCCCACTCGATCGCCTCGGCGTCGCGGCGCGCCTTGGTCATGATCTCGGCGATCTGGCCGTAGACCTCGCGCTCGCGCGCCGGCGCGAGCTCGGCCAGCTTCTTCAGCTTGGTGACCGCCTCGTCCCACATCTGGGCCGCGACGTACGCCTTCACCAGATCCTGGATCGTGTCCTGATCGTTCGGGTCGATCTGGTGCAGGCGCTCGAGCGTGGCGCGCGGCTCGCCCTTGATGGCGCGGGTCGGATGCTCGTAGACCGCGACGAGGAAGTAGCCGGCCTCCAGGTCGGGCGGCGTCTTCGCGAACGCCGCCTTCCACTTGTTCACGTACTCGGTCGCCTTGCGTCCGCTGTCCCAGCGTTGCAGCACGGCGACGATGCGGCGCCGTGCCTCGCGACGCGCCGAGCGATCGCTGGCCTTGGTCCAGAGGGACAGCGCCTTCTCCCAGTCGGAGACGGCCTCGTCGAACTGCTTCTGCCGCTCGTGGATCTGCGCACGGCCCTTGTAGAGCTCGGCGTTGTTCGGCTCGAGCTTGATCGCCTTGGCGTAGTAGACCAGGCCCTCGGCGGGCGCGTCGTGCTCGGCGAGCACGTCGCCGAGCTTGGCGTAGCCCGTCGCGGACTTGGTGTTGGCGATGCGCTTCCACGTCGCCATCGCTTTGTCCTTCTGACCCTTCTGGTGGTACTGCTCGCCGAGCGTCACCAGGTGGGCGGGGTCGTCGGGCTCGAGGCGCGCCAGCCGCTCGAGCGCGGCCATCGCGAGGTCGTCCTTGCCCCAGCGCAGGTACATGTCCGCGATCGCCGACTGCGCGCCGGCGTCGCCGGGGAAGCGGCTCTCCATGCGCTTGAGCGCGTCGAGCGCCTTCTTCTCCTCGCCCGAACGCCAGTACCGCTCGGCCAGCTCGATCTGGAAGCGCGCCTCGCCGGGCGCGACGCGCACGACGACCTCGTACTGCGCGAGCGCCTCCTTCTCGCGGCCCACGGCCTCGAGGAGCTGGATGAGGCGGCGCTGGGTCTCGAGCTCGTACGGCGCCTTCGCGACCGCCTTCTTGTAGGCGACGACCGCCTTCTCCTGATCGCCCGTCTCCTCGTAGAGGCGCGCGAGCGTGTCCCACTCGAAGTGGCCGCGGCGGCCGTCCGGCCACTCCTTCTCGTAGAAGGCGAGGAGCTCGGGCAGCGTCTGCTTGCGGCGGTAGATGTCGACGATGCGCGCGGTGAGCTCGACCTCGAGGTAGTAGCCGCGCGGCACGAGCTTGATGGCGCGGCGATAGGCGGCGACGGCGAGCGTGTCGTCACCCTTCTGCTCGAGCGCCTGGCCGATGCGTGCGACGACCTCGACGCGGCGGGCCGGGTCGCTGCCCAGGCGCTTCTCGGTCTCCTCGTAGACGGCGAGGGCGTCGTCGTGGCGGCCGGCCTGCGCGAGCGCGTCGCCGAGCTCGAGGCGCAAGGACGCGTTGCCGGGGTCGAGCGCGATGTACTGATCGAAGTACTTGCGCGCGCCGTCGATGTCCTTGGCGCCGAGCGCCAGGTCGGCGAGCGCGCGCAGCGCCTTCATCTTGACGGGCTTGGACGTGCCGGCCGCCGCGAGCGCCTTGTCGAACGCGGCGCGCGCCTCGGCGGCCTTGCCCGAGGTGCGGTAGAGCGCGCCCAGCTCGACCGAGACCGCGGCGTCGTCCTTCACCTTCGCGGCGCGCTCGAAGAGCCCGAGCGCGGTGCCGTCGTCGCCCTGGCCGCGGGCGATGCGGCCGAGGACGACCAGGGACGCCCAGTCGTCGGGCTTCTTGGCGAGGACCGCGTCGTACTCGTCGCGCAGCTGCGCGACGGTGCGGTAGCGCCGGTACATCGTGAGGAGCTTCGCCAGCGCGTCGGCGTCGCTCGGGTTGCGGGCCAGGATGCCCTTCAGCTTGGCGACGACCTTCTTGTCGAACGGGTCGCGCGTGACGCCCCAGTCGTCGCCCTGGGCGACGGCCACCGCGGGCGTGGCGACGAGAAGAGCAGCGACGAGTGCAGCGACGGCGGCAGCGGCGAGGCGGCGCACCCCCGAAGTGTAGCGTGCGCTATGCCGTCGCGCCGCGGATGCGGGCGAGGAGACCGCCCAGCTGGTCGCGGCGGCTCTCGATGCAGTAGTCACGAAGCTGACGCGCGTGCAGCTGCGCCATCGCGATGAAGCGCACGCCGATGCCGCTGGCGAGGTCGTCGCCCTTGCGATAGCAGACCTCGCCCTTGGCCCAGATGGTGTCGGGCTGGCCGGGCAGCTCGATCTCGATCGCCATCATCGTGCCGGGCGCCGGGGCGCGCGCGGAGACCGCGCACAGGCGGACGCCGGTGTCGGAGAGATCCTCGGCCAGCGCGCGAACCGGTCGGTCGCGGATGAACGACGTGAGGATGGTCGAGAAGGGGATCCGGTATCCGAGCCGTCGGTCGCGCATCATGGGCTCCTGGTGGGGCGATGTAGGTAACGAGAGTACCCGTGCCGCGGACCGGGGCCACTTTCTGGCGGTTCTGGCAGGATGGCTCGGTGCCGGTCGCGCCATTCCCGTGGAATCAGCTCCGTTCTGCGAGCTGGGTCGCGTCGCGGGCCGCGGCGTGGGTGGGCGCGCAGAGGGCGATCGCGGGGGTGCGGTGGCGCGGGGCGAGCGTGGTGGAGCTGGTCGATGCGCGGCGGCGCTTGAACGAGCCCAGCCTGGCGCGCGTGCGCGTGCGGCGCGGCGAGCACGTCGTCGTGGTCGCGCTGTCGTGGGGCGCGTGGCGGTCGCTCGCGGTCGCGGCGCTCGGGCCGGCTGCGGATGGCGAGCTGGCGGCGCCGCGCGCGCCGACGATCGCCGAGCGCGCGTTCGCCGCGGCCGCCGTCGCCGACGCGCTCGTGCGCGGCGACATCGACGGCGAGGTCGAGCTCGGCGACGAAGGCGCGGCGGCGTGGCGTGGTCCGGTGCTGCTCGTCGAGCTCTCGGTCGCGCTCTTCCCTGGCGCGCCCATCGTCGGTGACGTGCTGATCGCGATGCCGGCCGCCGTACCACCGGTCGAGCCGGCGCCGCTCGCGACGCTGTGCGCGACCCGCGGCGACCGCCTGCCGGACCTGCGCGTGTCGCTCGCGCTGGCGCGCGGCCGGGTCGCGGGCTGGCGCGACATCGCGGCGCGTGATGTCGTCGTCGTCGGCAGATCCGCACCCGCGCTGCTCGTGGGCCGCGGCGCGATCGCCGTGGCCATTGACGGCGCGCGCGCGGGGATTACCGTGCTGCAGCCGTACGAGAGGACCGTGTCCGCCATGCCAAGCGAAGAGCTCGCCAGCGATCTCGATCTGCCGCTCGCCGTCGTCGCGGGCGACGTCACGATGTCGGCGCGCGCGCTCCTCGAGCTGACGCCCGGTCAGGTGCTCTCGCTCGGCCGGACCCTGGGCGGCCCGGTCGAGCTCCGCGCCGGCGCGCGGACCCTGGCGCGCGGCGAGCTGGTCGAGGTCGACGGGGAGCTGGGGGTGCGGATCACCGAGCTTGTCGACGCGGCGCCGGCCGTGGTAGCCACACGGCGGTAAATCCCATGCCGGTCTATGAGTATCACTGTACGTCGTGCGGCAAGGACTTCGAGTACGAGCACCGCATGAGCGACCCGCGCAAGACGGTGTGCGAGGCGTGCGGCGGCGAGCTCGAGCGCCTCATCTCCCGCACCTCGTTCGCGTTCAAGGGTGGCGGTTGGTACAAGGATCTGTACGCGTCGCCGAAGGCGGGCACCAGTGGCGGTGACAGTGGCGGCGGAGGCGGCGGTACGCCGGGTGGCACGAGCGGCGGTTCGGACAGCGGCGGGGCGAGCGGCGGCGGCGGGGCGAGCGGCGGCTCGTCGTCGGGCGACAGCGGTGGCTCGTCGTCGGGCGGCACGAGCGGCGGCGGCACGAGCGGCGGCGGTACGTCCACGACGGCGGCTTCGTGACGGCCAAGCTCCTCGACGGCAAGGCGCTGGCAGCGCAGGTGAAGCAAGAGGTCGCCGCGCGCGTCGCGGCCGTGAAGGCGCGCGGCGTGTCCCCGGGCCTGGCCGTCGTCCTCGTCGGTGACGACCCGGCGTCGGCGGTCTACGTGCGCTCGAAGGCCAAGGACGCGCGCGAGTGCGGGATCGAGGCGTTCGACCACAAGCTCCCCGCCGATGTCTCGCAGGCGACGCTGCTCGCGCTGGTCGCGAAGCTCGCCGCCGATCCCGTGGTGCACGGGATCCTGGTGCAGCTGCCGCTGCCCAGGCACCTCGACTCCGACGAGGTCATCGCGGCCATCCCGCCGCACAAGGACGTCGACGGCCTCCACCCCGAGAACCTCGGGCGCGTGGCGCAGGGCCGCCCGCGCTACGTCGCGTGCACGCCGCAGGGCTGCATGCGGCTGCTCGAGCTGGCGGGCGCGAAGCTCGAGGGCGCGAACGCCGTCGTCCTCGGCCGCAGCGTGCTCGTCGGCAAGCCGGTCGCGTACCTGCTGTCGAACGCGAACGCGACGGTCACGCTCTGCCACTCGAAGACGAAGGATCTCCCCGCGGTCGTCGCCGCCGCCGACGTCGTGATCGCGGCGATCGGTCGCCCGGAATTCGTGCGCGGCGAGTGGATCAAGCCGGGCGCGGTCGTCATCGACGTCGGCATCAACCGGCTGCCCGACGGCAAGCTCATCGGCGACGTCGAGTACGCGGCCGCCGCGGCGCGCGCGAGCGCGATCACGCCGGTGCCGGGTGGCGTCGGTCCGATGACGCGCGCGTGCCTGCTCTCGAACACCGTGCTGTCCGCCGAAGCTGCGGCGACGGCGCGCTGATCAGCCGCGTCGCAGCTCGCGCCACGGCTGGAACAAGGCCATCCAGCGATCGGGGCGGACGATGCCGCGATCGCGCAGCGCCTGCCACGCCGGCGTCTGCTCGATGGTCTTGCCCTCGAGGGCGGCGAGGCGCAGGCGCGCGGTCAGCGCGTGCAGCGAGACGTCGATCGCGTCGAGCTCGTCGGCGGCGCGCGCCAGCAGCGTCTTCGCCTCGTCGCTCTGACCGCGCGCACCCGCGATGCCGGCCAGGCGCGCGTGGGCCAGCGCGTCGGCCCACGGCAGCTTCTCGGCCTGCATCTTCTTCACGCACGCGGCGGCGTCGTCGAGCCCGGCGCGATCGCCCGACGCGACCGCGGCGCGCGCGCGGATGTCGAGCGAGAACACCTTGGTGTGCTGGATGCGCAGGAGCAGCGAGCGCTCGAGCTCGGGCCACGCATCGCAGATGCACTTCCACGCCCCGGCGCCGTCGCCGGCGTAGAGATCGATCTCGCAGCCGGCCTGCAGCGCGAGCACGTGCTGGATGTGGAAGCCGTCGGTGCTCCAGCCCTCCATCGCGGCGGCGATGCGCTGCCGCGCGACCGTCGGATCGTCGGCGGCGAGCGGGACCAGCACGCTGTTGCCGGCGCCGGCCTGCGTCGCGGTGTAGCGGTCGTCGTGCCAGCGCGCCACGCGCACGAGCTCCTCGAGGCGACTCTCGAGCTCGCCCAGATCGCCGACGTGCGACACCGCCCACGCGGCGAACAGCTCGGCCTGCGCCTGCTCCCACACGCGCCCCGGGCAACGCTCGGCGAACGCGCGCGCGGCGCCGTCGAGGAGCACGATCGCGTCCTTGAAGCGCCCGCTCAGGAACGCGTTCATGCCGCGCATCCACTGGAGCTGCGCCTCGGCGAGCGGCGTGCCCGCCGCCTTCACCGCGACCGCGGCGTCCTGGAGCGCGCGCTCGGTGCGCGCCGCGCCCGTCGAGCCGGCGATCGCGGCGTAGCCGGCCTCGTAGTTGAGCGCCATGGCGAGCCGCGCCGGATCGTCGAGGCGCTTGGCCTCGAGCAGGCCGAGCGCGTGCAGGCTGGCGCCCAGGATGCTGTCGACGATCGCGAGCGTGGCGCCGCACGAGAGCGCGACGTCGGCCCGCAGGCGATGGCGGTCGGCGCCCTCGCTGTCGTTGTCGATCTTCCGGTGGTACGGCAGCGCGAGGCGGGCACGCCGCCACAGGAGCGACGTGAGCACGTCGCGCCGCGTGGTCGGCAGCTTCACGCCGACCTCGGCGAGCACGTCGCGCAGCACGGCCAGGCCCTCGTCGACACGGCCGCCGCGCAGCAGGTGATCACCGGCGAGGCGGCGCAGCTCGAGCGCCTCGACGCCCTGGCTCTGCTCGGCGGAGCGCAGGTACCAGCCGGCGGCGGCGACGCCCTGGCCGGCGTTGGCGAGCGCGACCGCGAGCGCCCGGCACAGGTGGCGGCGCGCCTCGTGCTCGGGCGGCAGGAGCTCGAGCGCGACCTCGCACAGCCGCGCCACGCGCCGCGCCGACAGCTCGTGCTGCGAGCCGACCGCGGCATCGATCGCGAACGGCGCCGCGCGCGCCGGCTGGTTCGCCGCGAGCCAGTGATGGAGGATGAGCCAGGGCTTGGCCTGCCGCTTCTCGAGCACCTCGGCCAGCGTGTGGTGCCGGTTCTGCAGCTGCTCGGGCGTGAGCTTGGCGCACGTCGCGGCGCGCACGCGGTCGTGATAGGGCTCGATCATGTCGCGCCGGCGCGCGCCGGTGGTGCGCACCAGGCGCAGCTTCTCGAGCGTCGCCACCGACGCGATCAGCTCCTGGCGCCCGATGCCGGCGGCGCGCGCGATCGTCGCCTGATCGATCGCGATGTCGGCGGCGCACACCAGCTCGAGCACGTCGCTGGTGGTGTCGTCGAGATCGCCGATGCGCTCCCATACCACCTGCTCGAAGCTTCCGCCGACCTCTCGCCCGCTCTGCAGCGCCGCCACCATCTGCTCGAGGAACAGCGGGCTGCCTTCGCACACGGCCGCGATCCCGGCGGCGCGCTCGTCGGTCTCGTCACGGAGGAGCGCGCGCGCCAGCTCGGTGCACTCGGGCACGGTGAGCGGCGGCAGCGACAGCTCGCGCAGCTCGATCTCGAGACCCGAGAGCCCGGTCTTCAGCTCGTTCACGCGCTTGCGGATCGGGCGGATCATTCCCGCGAGCAAGAGCGGCGGTGGCTTCGACGCGAGGATGCCCTCGAAGAGCAGCATCGTGTCGGCGTCGACCCACTGCAGGTCGTCGATGACGAGCGCGATCGGGCCGCGCGAGGCGAGGTTGCACAGGAGCTCGTGCAGCGCCGCAAACGCGCGCCGCCGGCGCGTGCGCACGTCGGCGCCGGTCGCCTGCTGCTCGCCGACCTGCGGCGCGAGCCGCTCGAACACGCGGAACATCCGCGACAGCCCGGCCACGTCCGCCGGCAGGAGTGCCTGCCGCTCCTCCACCGGCAGCGAGATCAGGTACCGCGAGATCGCGTCGGCGACGCCGTCGAACCCGCGGAACGGCACGCTCTCGTGCGCGTGGCAGCGGCCGGAGAACAGGAGCGCGCCGCTCGAGCGCAGCTCCTGCGCGAACTGGCGCATGAGCGTGCTCTTGCCCAGCCCCGACTCGCCGTCGACGAGGATCGCGACCGGGTGCGTGCGGCTGTCCTGGAACGCGCGGCGTAGCTCGGACAGCTCCTGGCCGCGCCCGACGAACGACACCGCCGGCGCCGGCGCCAGCTTCGGCATCGCGTCGGTGGTCATCGGGTCGACGAGCATGCCGGTCATGTCGGCGGCGGTCGGCCGCTTCGCCGGATCGCGCGCGAGCAGCGACAGGCAGAGCTGATCGAGATCGGCGGGGATGCCGGTGAACATCGCCGACGGCGGCATGGGATCGAGCGTGCGCTTGCAGGTCAGGATCTCGAGCGCGTCGCCCACGAACGGCGGCCGCCCGGTGAGCGCCTCGTAGAGCACGACGCCCAGGCCGTACATGTCCGCCGGCGGCTGCGCCGGGGCGCCCGCGGCCTGCTCGGGCGCCATGTACTCGAGCGTGCCCTCGATGTTGCCGACCGCGACGCCGTCGCCGTGCTCGGCGATGAGCCCGAAGTCGAGGAGCACGACGCGGCCCGTGCGCGACACCATGATGTTGGTCGGCTTCACGTCGCGGTGCACCTTGCCGAGCGAGTGCATCGCCGCGAGCGCCTCGGCGATCTGGCGCAGCGTCGCGCGCAGCCGGGTCTCGTCGAAGATCACCTCGAGCCGCAGCGTGTCGGCGTCCCACAGCGTGCGCTCGCCGGTCTCGCCCCCGGTACCTGGCGACGGCATGCGCTCGAGGCTCATGCCGCCCGACAGCGTCGTGCGCGTGAGCTGCTTCTTCTCGCGCGTCGACTTGGTGCCGGTCCACACGTGATCGAGCAGCTCGACGCCTTCGACCAGCTCCATCGTGAAGAAGCAGGTCTTGCCGTCGACGAACAGCTCGCCCAGCCGGACCAGGTTCTCGTGGCGCACGTCGACCAGCGAGCGGAACTCGGTCTTGAGACGGAGGATCGAATCGCCGGTCGGCTTGCGCATCATCTTGAGCGCGACCGCCTGGCGGAGATCCTTGTCGAACGCCTCGTACACCACTCCCATGCCGCCTTCACCGACCAGTCGGGTCAGGCGAAAGCGACCGTTTGCGAGGGCCTGCGCGGGGACGACGTCTCCCACGGAGAGATTCTGACATGCCCATCACCCGCCGGGGGTGATGAATCCGCCCACCTCACGCGCGCATGTCTGCGGCGTCAGCGGACGGCGATGGGACGGCTCAGGCCCCGAACGAGCGCGATCTGGATCTCCTCGAACGCGGGCGGGTTGCCGGTCAGCTCGTCGGCACCGGCGGCGCGGGCGTGATCGCGGAGGCGTTTGGTGGAGGCGAGGGCGATGGCGGGCACCGGCGTGGCGAGGCTGCGCGCGAGCCGGATCGCGGCGAGGCCGCCTTCGGGATCGCCGTCCAGATCGATGACGGCGATATCGACGTCGTCGGTGAGCAGGGTCTCGGCGACTGCGGCGTCGGCGGCGATGAGGATCTCGGCGGACGCGACGATCGACTTGACCATGCGCGACAGCGACGTGCGGTCCTTGCCGTCGTGCGCGACGATGAGGATCTGGATGCCCTGGTAGCCGCCCACGAGGCGATCGATCACCGACGAGAGCGCGGCGGTGATGTCGAGGAACTCGACGCCGAGGCCAGCCGGTCCCTCGGGGCTCTCCGGGCCGCGTCGCCACGCGACGTGACCGCCGAGGCCGACCGATCCGGCGCCCGGGATCTCGAACGAGAGCTCGAGCGGTGTGCCGATCGGCAGATCGTGCTGCGTCTCGAGAAAGAGGCCACCGCGCGAGAGATTGACCGAGTACGCGATGAGGAACGAAGACGCGGAGCGGAACTGAACCGCGACGGCGTATGGCACGCGCTGATGCTCCCGCTCGATCACGTCCTGGCAGTATCGCCGAACGCCGGAGGTTTCGGTGTATGTGTGGTGCGTGATCTCGCCGGCCGTGCGCAGGGCAGCGATGGACTTGCAGCGGCCGCTGCTCCTCGCCGCCGCCGATCGTTTCGCCGGGCTGACGCGGGTGAGCGGGCTCGGACACGCGCTGCGGGCCGGGTGTGATCGGCTGATCGCGGCGGCTCGGGAGATGGGGCGGGAAGAGGGTGTGGGGGCGTTGACGGCGTGGCGGGAGAACCTCGGGCGATTCGACGCGATGGACAAGCAGGGCCAGGCGGTGGAAGTCGCGCGCGGCTTGCGGCTGGTGCAGACGCTGGCGGGAGCGCCGACCGGGGAGGTGGTGCGGGCGGTGGAGGAGAAGAGGGAGAGGGAGAGGGAGAAGGCAGGCAACAGGAAACAGGAAACAGGAAACAGGAAACAGGAAACGGGGGAGGGGAAGAAGGAGAAGGAGACGGGCGATCCGTTGGGGGAGCCGGTGACGAGCGTGAAGGGCATCGGACCCGCATTGGGGGCGGCGATGGCGGAGCGCGGGATCCAGACGCTGGAGGACCTGTTGTGGCTGGTGCCGAGGCGGTGGCTGGATGCGAGGGAGCTGCAGCAGCTGGGCGATGCGCTGCGCGAGGCGAGCGGCGAGGGTGACCGGATCGCGGCAAGAGCGGTGGTGAAGACCGCGAGGATGGTGAGGGCGAGAGGAAGGAGCTGGGGCGAGGTGAGGTTTGCGGCGGAGGTGGACGGCGCGCCGATCTTGACCGTGCGCTGGTTCAACGTGTGGGGCGGTATCGACAAGAGGTTCCCGGTGGGGGCGGAGGTCGCGCTCTCGGGCGTGCTGAAGCGGCGCGGCACGGTCTGGGAGATGGCGAACCCCGACGTGCTCGGCATCGACACGGGTGGCGGCGACGTGCGCGCGCACGCGAAGATCCTGCCGCGGTATCCCGACATCCCCGGCGTGCCGGGCGCGAAGCTGCGCAACGCGTGCGCGGCCGCCGTGGCCCGCGCGGTCGGGCACGTCGACGATGGTGTGCCGGCGGCGGTGGCGCAGCGGCAAGGGCTCGGCTCGCTCGACGAGGCGTTGACCGCGCTGCACGCGCCGTCGCTCGAGATCTCGCCGGAGGAGGTCGCCGCGCTGAACGCGAGCACGAGCGTGCACCACAAGCGGCTCGCGTTCGCCGAGCTGTTCGCGCTCGGCGCGGTGGTCGTGCGTCGGCGCCGCGAGCACCAGGCCGACCGCGCCGCGCCGCTCGCGCCCGCGGCCGCGCTCGGCGACGAGGTGGCGCGCGCGCTGCCGTTCGCGCTCACCGGTGCGCAGCGGCGCGCGATCGCGGACCTGAGCGGTGACCTCGCGCGCGACGTGCCGATGAACCGCCTGCTGCAGGGCGACGTCGGCGCCGGCAAGACGGCGGTGGCGTTCGCGGCGGCGCTGCATGCGATCCGCGCCGGCGCGCAGGTCGCGGTGATGGCGCCGACCGAGATCCTCGCCGAGCAGCACTTCTCGACGTTCTCGCGCTGGGCGGCGACGCTCGGGCTGCGCACGACGCTGCTCACGGCGTCGACGCCGCGCGGCGTGCGCCAGTCGACGCTCGCGCTGATCGCGGGTGGTCACCTCGATCTGGTGGTCGGCACGCACGCGCTCCTCGCCGAGTCGGTCGGGTTCGCGCGCCTCGGGCTCGCGGTGATCGACGAGCAGCATCGCTTCGGCGTGGCGCAGCGCGTGCGGCTGCGCGAGAAGGGCGATGTCGACGGGGCCGGTGGCGCGCCGCACCTGCTGGTCATGACGGCGACGCCGATCCCGCGCACGCTCGCGCTCACGGCGTACGGCGACCTCGACGCCACCGTCATCGACGAGATGCCGCCCGGGCGCGTGCCGCCGGTGACCGAGGTGCACCACGGCGAGCGCGGGCGCGCCGCGGCGTACAAGAAGGTCGTCGAGCGCGTGAAGGCCGGCGAGCGCGCCTTCGTGGTGTGTCCCCTGGTCGAGGCGTCGACCGACGAGAGCCGGCAGGGCTGGGCCGACGCGACCTCGGTGCACGCCGCGCTCAGCGAGAAGCTGGCGCCGCTGCGCGTCGGGCTCGTCCACGGCAAGATCACCGGTCCCGATCGCGACGCGACCATGAGCGCGTTCGCGCGCGGCGACCTCGACGTGCTGGTCGCGACGACGGTGATCGAGGTCGGCGTCGACGTGCCGGCGGCCACCGTCATGGTGATCGAGGACGCCGATCGCTTCGGCCTGGCGCAGCTCCACCAGCTGCGCGGGCGCATCGGCCGTGGCGGCGGTGCGTCGTGGTGTCTGCTCGTGACGCGCGGCGGCCAGTCCGAGGACGGCAAGCGTCGCCTCGAGGTCATCTCGGGCTCGACCGACGGTTTCCGGATCGCCGAGGAGGACCTGGCGCTGCGCGGACCCGGCGAGCTCCTCGGCGCGCGCCAGGCCGGCCTGCCGCGCCTGCGCTTTGGCGATCTCCGCACGCACACGGAGCTCCTCCTCGCCGCGCGCGACGAGGCCGAGCAGGTGCTCGACGCCGATCCCACGCTGTCGCGCCCCGAGCACGCTGCGCTGCGCCGCATCCTCGATCGCCGCCTCGCCGCCGCGCTCGCCTTCGGCAGCGAAGGCGGCTGAGCGCCGCCGCCACGAAGCGCGGCTCGCGCCACGCCCCAGGGGCGCGCTAGGGGCGCTTCGAAAGCTTGAGGGTGCGCTTGGTGCCGGCTGCGTCCGCGATCTCGACCTCGCCCGCCGCCACGCGAACCACGCCGGGCCCGGTCTTGTCGGCGGCGAGCGCTTCCATCACGTGGAACTGCCCGTGGATCTCGACGATGGCGACGCCGTTCCCGACGCCCAGGACGGTCGCGGCGAGGCGCGCATCGGACGGGATGTCGCTCTCCACCGCGACGGTCGCGTTGACGGCGTCGGACCAGTGAGCGTCCTTGCTGTCGGTCACGATGGCCGTCTCGCCGTCCATCGCGAGCCACAGCGTCTCCTTGCTGCTGGTCGCGCTGGCGACGAGCTCGAGCTTGCCGACGTCGGCGCTGCTGTCCGGCGTCAGCTTGCACGCCGTCACCTTGGTGTCGCCGCCGAGCCGCGCGACCAGCTTCTCGGCCGCCGCTGCCGGCACGGCCTTGAGCCGCACCGTGGCGGGCTCGCCGGCGCTGCAGTCCCCCGGAGGCGACTCCGCGCCGACCAGGCCGTGGACGAGCGCGATCACGTGACCCGGGCGCGCGCCGCGCACGTCGAGATCGAGCTTCTCGCCCTTGGCCGGCAGCTTGCCGATCTTGGCCGACGCCTTCGGGCGCAGCACCGTGACGCCCGCGACCGGCTTCTCGACCACGAGCCCGGCGGTCTTCGCCACCTCGTCCATCAGCTTCTGCACCGACGGCGCCTTGGCGCTCACCGTCAGCTTCTGGGCCGGCCCCAGCACCACCACGTTGGTCTTGAGGCTGTCGGCGAAGCTCTGGAACAGCTCGCGGCTGTCCATGCCGACGGCGTCGATCGTCATCGCCGGGCCCTTGCCGCTCAGCCTGGCGCGCGGGCCGAGCTTCAGCCCCGGGCTCACGGCGGTGAGCGCGGAGAGCGCGCCGACGCGGCTGCCGGTCACGCGGCCGGTGACGAGCCCGTCGGTGCGCACCGCGATGATCTCGATCGCCGCCGGGACCAGCACGCGGCGCAGCACCTCGCCGTCGACGTCGGCGGCCGCGACCTTCACCGGGCCCTCCTCGACGTTGCCCTCCCACGCTTCGAGCTCGGCCACGTCGACCGGCACCGGCTGTGGCATCGGCGGCGGCCCGACCGGCTTCGTCGCCGTCGACGAGTCGGAGCCGCCACCGGGCTCCGGCGTGGCCGTTGTCTTGGCCTTCCCGCCGCCGCCGCACCCACCGAGCATGATCACCGCAAACAGCGCTGCGCGAATCCCCATGCCGGAATGTTAGCGCGCCTGGAGCCGCAAGGTCGCCATCGGCGCCCGCGTCTCGGGGTCGTTACAGCAGCTTCTCGAGCAACCGGTCGAGATGATCGAGATCGAGGTAGCGAATCGTGATCGTGCCCGACTTGTTCTGCTCGTCCTCGTCGAGCGTCACCGGCCCGCCCAGCGCCTTGGTCAGCCGCTCCTCGAGGTCGAGCGCCGACGCGCTCTTGGCGGGCGGCGCCTTCACCTTGCGCTTGCCGTCGTCGTCGCCGCCGCGCTCCGGCGCGTCCATGCGGTCGCGCACCAGCTTCTCGGTCGCGCGCACGCTCAGCCCGCGGCCGATCGCCATGCGCGCCAGCGTCTCGATCGACTGCTCGTCCTCGAGCCCGAGCAGCGCGCGCGCGTGGCCCATGCTCAGCTTGCCCTCCTCGACCATCCCGCGCACCGCCGACGGCAGCCGCAGCAAGCGCAGCGCGTTCGCCACCGTCGAGCGGTCCTTGCCGACGCGCCCCGCGACCTGCTCCTGCGTCAGCCCGAACTCCTCGACGAGCCGGTGGAACGCCGCGGCCTCCTCGATCGGGTTGAGGTCGGCGCGCTGCAGGTTCTCGACCAGCGCGCGCTCGAACGCCTCGCGCGTGTCGACGTCCTGGATGACGACCGGCACCTGCATCAACCCCGCACGCTGGGCTGCGCGCCATCGCCGCTCGCCCGCGATCAGCAGGTAGCCGCTGCCGCCCCGGGGCCGCACCACGAGCGGCATGATCACGCCGTGCACGCGGATGGACGCGGCCAGCTCGTCGAGCTCGCTCTCGCCGAAGTGCCGGCGCGGCTGCTCGGGGCTCGGATACACGTCCTCGATCTGCGCCTGGAAGTACGTCCGGCTGCGCTCGCTCGCCGCGGGCGCGTTCGTCGTCGTCGCAGCAGGCGCCGAGGCCGGCGCGCGCTCGCTCGGCGCGCCGGGCATGAGCGCGCCGAGCCCTCGGCCCAGTCCACGCTTCTTCGCGTCCTTGGGGTCCTTCCCGTCGGTCACGCCGCGCCTTGAGTCGTGTCAGGGAGCTCGGGCGGCGGCGCACCCAGGCGGAGCAGCAGCTCGTCGGCGACGGCGAGGTAGCTCTTCGCACCCGGGCTGCGGAAATCGTAGAGGAGCGCGGGCTTGCCGTGCGACGGCGCCTCCGAGAGACGGATGTTGCGCGGCACGAGCGTGTCGAACACCTTCTCGCCGAAGAACGACTGCACCTCGGTGCGCACCTGCTGCGCCAGGTTGGTGCGCGCGTCGTACATGCAGAAGATGACGCCGTCGATCGTGAGCCGCGGGTTGTACGCCGCGCGCACGCGATCGATCGTCGACGACAAGGACGAGATGCCCTCGAGCGCGAAGTACTCGGCCTGCATCGGCACCACCACGCCGTCGGCCGCGACCAGCGCGTTCAGCGTCAGCATGCCGAGCGAGGGCGGGCAGTCGATGACGATGTAGTCGAACCGCGACCGCACCTCGTCGAGGGCGTCGGCGAGGATGCGCTCGCGCCGGTCCGCCGTGATGAGCTCGATCTCGGCGCCGACCAGATCGGTCGTGGCCGGCGCGATCCACAACGTGGTGATGTCGGTCGGTCGGATGACGTCCGCCAGGGCGACGTCGCCGACCAGCGCGTCGTACACCGACAGCTCGACCCGCGCCCGCGGATACCCGACGCCGGAGGACGCGTTGCCCTGCGGGTCGAAGTCGACGAGCAGCACGCGATAGCCCTTCGACGCCACCGACGCCGCCAGATTGATGGCGGTCGTGGTCTTCCCGACTCCACCTTTCTGGTTCGCGACCGCAACGATCCGAGTCATGCGATCCCGGGTAACACGCTCGTCTGATCTCTCGGCCATGGGGCTAGCGATCGAGCCGCTTGCGATTGTGCGCAAAAAACTTGGGATCTGTGATCCCATCACTTACTTTGGGTGCAGATGTAGGACATGTAGTTCCTGTCCTTCGGGAGGCTAGAAAATGTCTTCGTTTCCGCGCGTCTACACTTCGTTCACCGAGTTCGAGCGTGAAGAGCTTCGCAAGCTCGACTCGCTCCACACCTCCGTCTCCGACATGGTCGAAGAGCGGTTCTCCGAGGAGCTCGACTTCGGTGGCAACGGCGATGCGCCTCGCCGCCGCGGCCGCCCGCGCAAGAATCCGCGCTAGCCCGCGGCCCGAGGCGACCGAGCCCCACGCCGGGCCTATCCGATTCCGTACTCCTTCAGCTTCTTGTAGAGCGTCGACCGATCGATCTCGAGAATCGCTGCGGCCTGGGCCTTGTTGCCGCTGGTCGCCGCGAGCGCGGCGATGATGCCCTCGCGCTCGAGCTCGCGAAGCGACTTCGCGCCAGACGATCCGATCAACCCGGGGGGAACCGCGACCGGTTCCTCATCCCGAGGCGGCTCGATCGCCGCCGCGCTGATGCTCGGTGCCGACGCGCCGTGCGGCGGCGGCGGCGCGATCGCAGGATTGCTGATCGACATCGATCCCAGCGGGGGCGTCGGCGTCGCGCTGCGCCGCTGCGTCGCCTGCACGCGTCCCCCGAGGTTGGGCGGCAGGTCGCCTTCCTCGATCCATTCGCCGCGCCCCAGCACGACCGCGCGTTCGATCGCGTTGCGCAGCTCGCGCACGTTGCCCGGCCACGTGTGCGCGCACAGGGCGCGCAGCGCATCGGGTCGGAACCCGAGCACGCGCCGGCCGACCTGGCTCCGCATCCGCGCCAGGAAGTGATCCGCGAGCTGCGGGATGTCGTCGATCCGATCGCGCAGCGGCGGCACCACGGTGTGCACCACCGAGAGGCGGTAGTAGAGATCCTCGCGGAAGAGGCCGCGCCGCACCATGTCGCCGAGGTCGCGGTTGGTCGCTGCGATGAGGCGCACGTCGACGGTGATGGGCTTGGTCCCGCCGACCCGCTCGAAGCGCCGCTCCTCGAGCACGCGCAGGAGCTTGGTCTGGAGGGCGAGCGGCATCTCGCCGATCTCGTCGAGGAACAGCGTGCCCTTGTCGGCCGCCTCGAAGCGGCCGACCTTCTTCTCGGTCGCGCCGGTGAACGCGCCCTTCTCGTGGCCGAAGAGCTCGCTCTCGATGAGCGTCTCGGTGAGCGCGGCGCAGTTGACCGCGACGCACGGGCCCTGCGCGCGCCGGCTGCCGCGGTGGATCGCGCGCGACACCATCTCCTTGCCGGAGCCCGACTCGCCGCCGAGCAAGACGGTCGCGTCGGTGGGCGCCACGCGCGCCACGAGGTCGAGCAGCGCGAGCGCCGCCGGCGATCGGCCGATGAGCTCGCTGCCGCCGAGCCCGTTGTCGAGCGTCTCCTGGAGCGCCGCCTGGCCGCGCGTCAGCACGCCCTGCGTCTCCGCGGCCGCGAGCGCGGCGCCCGCGATCTGCGCGAGGCACCCGGCCGCCATCACGTCGAGCGTGTCCCACGGGGCGGCGCCGCGGCGCTCGGCCCACAGGATCGCGGTCTCGTCGCCGACGGAGAGCGGCACGGCGAGCGCGGCGCGCGGAGCACCGCCGCTCGACGACTCGACCGCCATCGCCTTGCCGTGCCCGAGCACCTTGTCGACGATGTCGCGCGGCAGCGCCAGGCTCGACCCCGCGGGATCGCCCTGCGTCACGGCGGTCGCGATCGGCTGCGCGCGGCCGCCGCTGGCATCGCGCACGATCACGAAGCCGCGATCGGCGCCGAGCGTCGTCAGGCACGCCTCGGCCGTCGCGCGCGCCACGGCCTCCTTGCCGCGCGCGATCTCGCTGCGCAGCCGCTCGCCGAGCCCGGCCAGCGACGCGAGGTGACGGCGCGCGCGCGCCTCGCCGGGCGAGCCCGCCAAGGACATCAGCTCGCGCGTCCCGATCTCCATCGTCACGCGCGCCGGCGCCGCCGGACGCGTCATCGCGACGCCGTCGGACGGCAGGAACGCCAGCCGCGTCTTCCCGACCACGATCTCGTCGCCGGCCTCGAGGCGATGCACCGCGACCAGCGCGCCGTTCACCAGCGTCTTGTTGCGGCTGCCCTCGTCGACGAGGCAGAGCGCGCCGTCGCGGCTCTCGATCGAGCAGTGCGAGCGCGACACCGCGGGGTCGGTGAGCTGCGCGGCGTTGTCGTCGCCGCGCCCGATGCCGCCGCCGCGTGCGGGGATGTCGAACTCGCGGCCGAGGTCGGGACCGTCGATGACGATCAGGCGAGCCGGGGGCACGGTCGACATCGTACCGCAGGGATTCGTCGCGCAGAGGCTGTTACCATGGACGAATGCAACGACTCGCTCTGGTGCTCATGCTCGCGCTCGTCGCGGTCACGTCCGCGTGCAGCAACAAGTCGACCGGTCCGGCGGCCCCCAAGGAACCGGAGGTCGCGCTCACCACGGACGTCCTCCTCGCCTTCATGAAGGAGCGCTTCCCGGCGCAGGTCGCCGACGGGACGCTGATCCTGGACTTCGGTAGCGAAGGCGTCGAAAAGGAGGTGGTCGACGAGCTCGGCCTTCTCGGGGTCACCACCAGATCGCAGCTCGCGGCCATCGTGCCGGCTGACTTCGACACCAAGGGCTTCGGCGCGATCAAGGCCTCGCCGTCGCCGACCAGCAACGTCGCCGGCCTGATGCGCGACGTCATGATCATCCACGACGCCAAGGGCTACGTCGCCAAGGCGTGGCGCAACGGCTGGGTCGCCAACGGCCCCGAGGACTTCCCGGCGCCGGCCGCGTACGGCGTCGACCTCTCGGTGCTCGAGAGCGCCGGCGTCTACGGCGGCGATGGCGGCGAAGGCGGATACGACGAGGGTGAGGGCGAGGGCGAGGAGGAAGGCTACGACCCGTGCGCGGGCGACCCCTGCGGTGATTGAGCCGTAGGTCGGATCGCGCTACACAGATCCCATGCGCTCGTTGCTCGCGATCGGGCTCCTCGTCTCGGTGGTCTCGGCGTGTGGCGGCAAGAAGACGTCGACGACGCCAGGTGACGGCACCGGCACCGGCACCGGCAGCGGCGAGGTCGTGACCGCGCAGATGCTGCTGGGCTGGGGCACGCAGGGCTACAACCCCGAGTCCTCGACGCCGAAGACCAACGTCTTCCTCGAGGTCACCGACCACCACGGCCAGATGCAGAGCTACCCGCTCGGCGACATTCCGGCGCCGTGCGCGCCGGCCGCCGGCAACGGCGCCGACATCATCACGACGCTGCGGTGCCTCCAGCCCGACGGCTCTGGCGCCGAGTTCCGCGCCGTCTACCGCGGCGGCGCCGAGCTCATCGTGCTGCGGCGCTGGGTGACTCCGGGCGACGACCCGGGCGATATCGAGCTCTCATTCCAAGAAGTGTCTCGGATTCCTGTTCCCACCGGCTCCAAGGTCAAGCCCGCAGCGTGATCCAACCTCGACCTCAACCTCAACCTCGACCTCGACCTTGACCTTGACCTCGACCTTGACCTTGACCTTGACCTTGACCTCGACCTTGACCTTGACCTGAACTTGAACCTGAACCCCACCGTTGACCTTGACCTTGACCTTCAACGATCAGGGTCCGGTCCGGATCCGGATCCGGATCGAGAAGGTTGAACGTCAAGGTCAAGGTCAACGTTGTGCGTTCAGGTTCAGGTTCAGGTCAAGGTCAACGATCAGGTTCAGGTCAAGGTCAACGACCAGGTCAACGATCAGGTCAACGACCAGGTCAAGGTCAAGGTTCGACGACAAGGTCAAGGTCGAGGTTCAGTCGCGCCGCTCGGTGTATCGTCCGCATATGAGCGTCACGATCGAGACCAAGCGGAAGACCCTGGGCGAGCACGTGCCGGACGGCATCGCTGCGGAAGCCGCGCGGCTGCACACCATTCTCGAGGTCGCGTTCATCGCGGCGGCGGCCGACGGCAAGCTGGCCGATGACGAGATCCGGAACCTCACGGCGAACCTGCAGGCGTGGCTCGAGGCCGACCTCGACGCCGACTTCTTCGTCGCGACCTTCGCCGAGCTCGCGGGCTTGCTCGCCGAGCAGGGCATGGCGAAGCGCCTGGCGCACGCCGCGGCGAACCTCGACGCGGATTCGCGGCGCGCCGCGTACATCCTCGCGTGCGTGACCGTGCTGTGCGACCTCGAGGTGCACGACGACGAGCTGCTCGTCCTGGGCAAGATCGCCGACGCGTTCGAGATCCCCGAGGCCGAGGCGCAGACGACGTTCGACGAGATCGAGGACACCGTCGACGCGCTCGCCGCCAACTGACGCTACCGGACGATCGTGTCCGGACCTCGGCGGTGACGCTCGAGGATGAAGAAGGAGTACGTCGGCAGGCGGAGCGGGCCGGCCGCGTAGTACGCCTTGCCGAGCAGCACGTCGGGGTTGTTCGCGTCGACCTGGACCAGGTAGTCGCGCAGGCCGGCGCTCGCGTCGAAGCGCGGGTTGTTGCCCTTGCCGTAGTCGAGGAGCAGCGCGTGCAGGTACCGGTTGTCGCGCGCCGTCGGATCGACGGGCCCGACCGTGTAGAAGCCGAACCGCTTCGGGTTGGCGTCGTCGGGCCTGGCGATCCACGGATCGTGGAGGCCGTTCTGCTCGACCGGGCAGTTGTAGCCGTAGACCTGCCCGCGCTCGTCGCGGAAGAAGCCCTTCATGAACTTCTTGATGCCGAGGAGGCGGAACCACGGCGGCGTGTTCAACCCGCGCCACTCCCAGCCGGTGATCGACGACAGCGCCGGCGTCGCGCCGCGCTGGAAGACGTTCTCGAGCTCCGTGAACGGCAGCTTCTCGAGCGCGAGGACGGCGGGGGCGGCCAGGGGGACGGACGATGCGAGCGTCGTCATTGGTACCTCGAGAGGTTGTCGAGCACGTGCGCCGCGGAGCGCGTGGCCAGCGCCATGATCGTCTCCATCGGGTTCACGCCGATCGGCGTCGGGAAGAGGCTCGCGTCGCACACCATCAGCCGGTCGGCGTCGTGCACGAAGCCGTGATCGTCGGTGACCGCGCGCGTGCGATCGGTGCCCATGGCGGCGGTGCCCATCATGTGCACGGTGACCACCTCCATCTGCGAGCGCTTGATGGTGCGGTTGTAGAGCGTGCGCGTGTCGTCGTGGCTGGTGAGCGCGGGCACGTGCGCGAACGGCGTGATGATCGACTTCGCGCCGGCCGCGAACAGGAGCTCGCTGAGCAGCGCCACGCCGCGGATGAGCTTCTCCGCGTCGAACTGTGCCAGCTGGTAGAACGCCTGCGGGCGGCCCCCGATCGACCGCACGCGGCCGGTGCTGGTGTCCTCGCACAGCATGCCGGCGACGACCTGCTTGTCGTAGTCGGCCATGAGCTTGCCCAGCTCGGCGCCGCGGCCGTTGGTCGTCATCGCGAGCACCCCGGGCGGGATGTTCACCGCGGCGAACAGGAGGCCCTCGCCCTCGAACTCGCGCACCTGGTAGGCCTGGTGCACGCCTTCCCAGCCGCGCACCGGCTCGTCGAACGTGGCGACCAGCTTGACGTTGGGATGGAGCGAGAGGTTGTGGCCCAGGCGTCCCGACGGCGAGCGGATGCCCGAGCGCGCGAGCAACGCCGGCGACTGGATCGCGCCGCACGCGGAGACGACGAGCTTGGCGCGCACGACGACGCGGTGGCTGCGCGACTCGTCCTCGGCGACGACGTGGCCCTGCACGCCGATGGCGCGCTTGCCCTGCATCAGGATCTTGTCGATCTTCACGTCGGACAGGAGCCGCGCACCGAAGTGCAGCGCGCGCGGCACGTAGCTGACGAGCGCCGACTGCTTGGCGCCGGTCGGGCACCCGAACGCGCAGTTGTTCGAGCCCGAGCAGTGCACCTGGTTGCGCAGGTTCGGGATCACGCGCCAGCCCTTGGCGTCGGCGCCGCGCTTGAGGAGCGTGTTGTCGTGACCGATCGACTCGGGATCCTGGTGACGCACGTTGATGCGCTTCTCGACGCGCGCGAAGTAAGGCTCCATGTCCTTGGCTTCGATGTGCTCGATGCCAGCCTCGCGCCGCCACCGCTCGAGGATCCGCTCGGGCGTGCGCCACGACATGCCGCCGTTCACGACGGTCGAGACACCGACGGTGCGCCCCTCCTGGAACAAGACCGGCGGATCGCCGATCGCCATCGACGCGCCGCCGTCGCGGTAGAGCTGGCGGATCATGCCCGACGCGTCCGCGGTGAAGTCGCGCGTCGTGTAGTAGCGACCCTCCTCGATCATCACGACGTCGAGGCCACACTCGGCGAGCTCGGCGGCCATGGTGGCGCCCCCGGCGCCCGACCCGACGATCACGACGTCGGCGTCGAGCACGATGTCGCCGTGGATGGTCGCGCGTGTCGAGACGCGGTCGGGGATGCGGCCCTGCTGGACGGCCGTCTTCGGTAGCGCCACCATCAGACTCGCTCCTTCATCTTCTTCACCGGCGGACGCAGCGGATCGGGCGCGAGGATCGCGGCCTCGGCCTTGCGCACGTCGTCGGCGTACACGGTCAGGCGGCGGCGCTTGACCGTCTCGATCCACGGCGTCGGCGTGTAGCCGAGCCGCTCCTGCATCACCGGATGCTCGTAGCAGCCGAGCTTGAGCAGCTGGCCCACTGCCTTGGCGAGCTCGTGCCCGACCGGCGTGAGCCCATGCTCCCAGCGTTCGTAGTAGCGCTCGGCCAGCGCGGGCGGCAGCTGGTGCGCGCGGCGGCCGCGACCCGGCAGCCACGCGAGCGCGGCGAGGTCATACGTCGTGAGCCCGAGGATGAGCCCGCGGCGAAAGAGCGGCGGCACGCTGCTCATCGTGAGCCCGACGTGATCGACGATGTCGGCGCCGAGCCCGAGCTCCATGGCCTCCGGCGGACAGATCACCGGCACCAGGCTCTCGAGGATGCGCCGCGTGAGCGGGGCGTGTTCGTAGACGTAGGTCATGGTCGGCTCCTCAGGCGATCATCTCGAGCGCGCGCGTCAGCGCGGCGTCGTGGCGCTCGAGGTACGCGGACACCAGCTCGCCGGCCTTGTCGGCGTCGCCGGCATCGATCGCGTCGAGGTAGGCGAAGGACGAATCGAGGTAGTCGTCGGGCACGCGCACCTGGTTGGTGACGGCGGCGGCGATCTCGACGTACACGCCGGCGACGCGGTTGAGCATCCACACCGCCGGCAGGAACCCGGCGGCCTCGACGACGGCGCGCATGACCAGGAAGTCCTCGCGCACGAACTGAGCCGGCGCGTTCCGTGCGCCCCACGCGCGCTGCAGCTGGACGCGCGCCTGCGCGGTGCCATTGCCGCCGGTGAGGCGCGGCGTCACGAGCATCGCGATGTCGCGGATGATCACGCGGCGGAGCGCGAGCAGATCGAGGAGCAGCCGGCCGGTCGTCGGCATCAGCGGCGACGGGCGCGCGTAGCGCAGGTACGCCGGCAGCACCTCGATCGACCAGTCGGCGAGCGGACGCACGACGATCCCCGAGCCGCGACGCGGCTCGACGAGCTGCCACTCGCCGAGGCGGCGGAGCGCCTCTCGCAGCGTCGGGCGGCTGGCCCCGAGGATCTTCGAGAGCTCGCGCTCGGCGGGGAGGCGCGCACCCGGCGGGTACGTGCCGCGCATGATGTCGGCGAGGAGCGTCTCGAGGACGCTCTCGATCGCCGTCCCATGTGAGCCCCCGGGTGTGGTGGTCGTGATAGTGTCGGTGGTGAGGGTCATGGGTGGTCTTACCAACTGGTAAGACCACTTTATTCATTCTGGGGCGGGACGCAAGGGGAAAGAACGATGGAGCGAACGAACGGGGTTGATGACTCCGGACGTTATCTACGCACCATGAAGCTGCGTCTCCTCGCCTTCGCCTTGCTCGTGGCCGGCTCGCTCGTCGCCTGCGGCGGCGACAAGAGCAAGCCCGCCGCCACGCCACGGACCGACGCGCCGGCCGTCGCCACGCCTCCGGTCGCCGCCGGTTCCGGCGCGGCCGACGTCGTCGACATCGCGGCGCCCGCGCTCCCGGCGCGCACGTGTCCGCCCGCGCACGCCGCGACGTTCGGCGCGTGCAAGGACGGTCTCCGCTGCCTCTTGATCCTCGAGATCAGCGACGCGTGCGTCGTGAAGGTCGCCAACGAGCTCGAGATCCCGGACCTCGCGACGGAGTCCGACGGCGCGGGCATCGAGGACCTCATCTGGCCGACGAAGGACGGCGCGCTCTACGTGGTCAACCGGACCGAGACGTGGAGCTGGGCCGCGGTCCCGTCGCCGCTCACCGCACCACGCGACGCGCTCGCCAAGGCGACGTGGACGACGGCGAAGGTCGGCGACCTGGAGCCCGAGGGTTACCAGTACGGCCTCGCCACCGACGGCGCCAAGGCGATCCTCGTCGGCTGCAAGAAGTGGGGCGACGAGTGCGGCGCGGACGCCGAGGAGTGCGAGGAGTGGTTCTGCACGAAGCACGTGTTCGTGGATCCGCACACGAGGAAGAAGCTCGCGAAGGCGCCGGCGCTCCCCTTCGTGGCGGGCCCGAAGACGGGCAAGATCACCGAGGCGGTGACGCTCGGGAAGAAGGGCAAGGAGCAGACCTGCGCGTCGGGCACCGACGCTCCGGAGACCTGGTACGACGCACCGCTCGACGGATCGGTCGCGCTCTCGGCCACCGACTGGCTCGCGCTCCGCTACCAGGCCGGCTCGCGCATGAGGGCGAAGTGGGGCGTCGACGTGACGTACCGGCGCGGCTGTAGCGACGGGTTCGGCGTGGTCGAGGGCACGATCAACCTCGGGCCGAACCAGCTCTGGTCGCGCTCCGTCGACACCGGCTGGGAGCTCCAGCACGGCGCCCTCGGTACGCCACTGACGGACGCCACGGGCAAGATCAAGACGTTCGGCGATACGCTGTTCGTGTTCGCGGCCGATTGATCGAGCGCGGCAGCACACCTGCCCGTTCGGCCGGCGACCCTCCCGCGCAAGTACCCGTCATTAGAGGCAGGTCGCCTTGACGTTGAGGACGGCGGGTGAGTAGGTTTCGTTCATGTCCAAGGCCAAGGCTGGTGGAGACCAGCCCGTCGAGATCCCAGATGTCTTGCCGGTCTTGCCGCTGCGCAATTCCGTCCTGTTTCCGGGATCGATCATTCCCATCGACGTCGGTCGCCGGAAGTCGGTGCGTCTGGTCGAGGACGCGATCGCGAAGGAGCGTCCGGTCATCGGCATCCTCACCCAGCGCGATGCGCGCACCGAGGATCCTGCGTCGAGCGACCTGTACACCGTCGGATGCGCGGCGCGCATCCTCAAGGTGATCAAGCTCGCGAAGGACAACTTCAGCGTCATCCTGCAGGGCGTCTCGCGCTTCGACGTCACCGGCTTCGACGGCAACGAGCCGTTCCTGTCGGCGAAGGTCCGCGCCGTCCCCGATCCGACGACGTCGGACGTCGAGCTCGACGCGCTCGTGATGAACCTGAAGGACATCGCCAAGCGCGTCGTGAAGCTCATGGACGCCGTGCCCAAGGAGGCCGGCGCGCTCGTCGACTCGGTCACCGAGCCGGGGCACCTCGCGGATCTCATCACGTCGAACCTCGAGCTCGAGGTCGCCGAGAAGCAGGACATCCTCGAGACCTTCGACATCAAGACGCGCACCCGCAAGGTGCTGCAGTTCCTCTCGCGCCAGCTCGAGGTCCTCAAGGTCCGCGAGCGCATCAACACGCAGGTGCAGGAGGAGATGGGGCGCAACCAGCGCGAGTACGTCCTCCGCCAGCAGCTGAAGGCGATCAAGGAGGAGCTCGGCGAGCTGGATGACGGCGGCGGCGACCTCGACGAGTTCGGCGAGAAGATCGCCAAGGCCAAGATGCCCGAGGAGGCCGAGAAGACGGCCAAGAAGCAGTTCGAGCGCCTGAAGGGCATGCAGCCGTCGTCGGCCGAGTACACGGTCACGCGGACGTACCTCGAGTGGCTGGTCGAGCTCCCGTGGAGCATCTCGACCGAGGACCACATCGAGCTGGCCGAGGTGCGGCGCTGCCTCGACGAGGATCACTACGACCTCGACAAGGTGAAGAAGCGCATCGTCGAGTACATGGCCGTCCGCAAGCTGAAGGACGACAAGAAGGGCCCGATCCTCTGTCTGGTCGGTCCCCCCGGCGTCGGCAAGACGTCGCTCGGTCGCTCGGTGGCGCGCGCCATCGGGCGCAAGTTCGTGCGCATCTCGCTCGGCGGCGTGCGCGACGAGGCCGAGATCCGCGGTCACCGCCGCACGTACGTCGGCTCGCTCCCGGGGCGCATCATCCAGGGCATCAAGAAGGCGGGCACCAACAACCCGGTCTTCGTGCTCGACGAGATCGACAAGCTCGGCCACGACTTCCGGGGCGACCCGGCGTCGGCGCTCCTCGAGGTCCTCGACCCCGAGCAGAACTCGACGTTCTCCGATCACTACCTCGAGGTCACCTTCGATCTGTCGAAGGTGATGTTCATCGCGACGGCGAACCAGCTCGACCCCATCCCGTGGGCGTTGCGCGATCGCCTCGAGATCATCGAGCTCCCGGGCTACACGCGCCAGGAGAAGAAGATGATCGCGCGCTCGTTCCTCGTGCCCAAGCAGCTCGAGGAGCATGGCCTCGGCCACGACCGGTGCGAGATCACCGACGACGCGATCTTCGAGGTCATCGACAGCTACACGCGCGAGGCCGGCGTCCGTAACCTCGAGCGCGAGCTCGGGTCGACGTGCCGCGCGGTCGCCGTGAAGGTGGCCGAGGGCAACGCCAAGGAGCACGAGGTCATCGGCGCCGAGGAGGCGCGCGAGTACCTCGGTCCGCCCAAGTACGTCAGCGAGGTCGCGGATCGCACCAGCGAGCCGGGCGTCGCGACCGGCCTGGCGTGGACCGCGGTCGGCGGCGACATCCTCTTCATCGAGGCGACCAAGATGCCCGGCAAGGGCAAGCTGACGCTCACCGGTCAGCTCGGCGACGTGATGAAGGAGTCGGTCACCGCGGCCCTCTCGTTCGTGCGCAGCCGTGCGGGTGCGCTCGGTCTGGACGGCGGCAACTTCCTCGAGAACGTCGACCTGCACGTGCACGTGCCCGCGGGCTCGGTGCCCAAGGACGGCCCGTCGGCGGGTGTCACCATGTACACGGCGCTCGTCTCGCTGCTCACCGGTCACCCGGTCCGGCCGGACGTCGCGATGACCGGTGAGATCACGCTGCGTGGCAACGTGCTCCAGATCGGCGGCCTCAAGGAGAAGCTCCTGGCCGCGCACCGAGCCGGCATCAAGCGGGTCATCATTCCGGAGCGCAACGTCAAGGACCTCATCGACGTCCCTGACGAGGTGAAGAAGGAGATGGAGATCCACTCCGTGAAGCGGATGGACGAAGTGCTCGTCCTCGCGCTGACGGATCCGCCGCAAGGCATCAAGGATCTCGCTGCTCAGGCGACGGCCGAAGCGAATTCCTGACCGTCGTTTCATCGTCTGGCTGACGACATTGGTCGGTTGGCGACGAATGGGTGGGTTGACGCTCAGTTGACCCATGACTAGGTTGCCCAGCACACCAAAGGGCAACCATCATCGGCGCGCGTCTTGCGCGCCGCGCGTCATCTGGAGACATCGTCAATGGGCAAGATCATCGGCATCGACCTGGGCACCACCAACTCCGTCGTCGCGATCATGGACGGCAAGGAGCCCAAGGTCCTCACCAACGAGGAAGGGGCGCGGTTGACCCCCTCGGTGGTCGCCATCGACGACCGCGGTGAGGTCCTGGTCGGCCAGATCGCGCGCCGCCAGGCGATCACGAACCCCGAGAACACGGTGTTCTCGGCCAAGCGCCTCATCGGCCGCAAGTTCAACGACCCGGCGACGCAGGACGAGATCAAGCGCGTCCCGTACAAGGTCGTCGCGGCCGGCAACGGTGACTGCGGGATCGAGCTGCGCGGCAAGAAGTACTCGCCGCCCGAGATCTCGGCGCGCGTGCTCATGAAGCTGAAGCGCGCCGCGGAGGAGTACCTGGGCGAGACGGTGACCGAGGCGGTCATCACCGTGCCGGCGTACTTCAATGACTCGCAGCGCCAGGCGACCAAGGACGCGGGCCGCATCGCCGGTCTCGAGGTCAAGCGCATCATCAACGAGCCGACGGCGGCCGCGCTCGCCTACGGTCTCGACAAGACCAAGGAGCACGTCATCGCGGTGTTCGACCTCGGTGGCGGTACCTTCGATATCTCGATCCTCGAGGTCGGCGACAAGGTCGTCGAGGTCATCTCGACCAACGGTGATACGCACCTCGGTGGCGATGACATCGACAACCGCGTCATGGACTGGCTGATCGACGAGTTCAAGAAGGACTCGGGCATCGACGTCTCGAAGGACAAGATGGTCCTCCAGCGCCTCAAGGAGGCGGCGGAGAAGGCCAAGATCGAGCTGTCGAGCGTGCAGGAGACCGAGGTCAACCTGCCGTACCTCACGGCCGACGCGACCGGTCCCAAGCACTTGCTCAAGCGCATCTCGCGCACGCAGTTCGAGCGCATGGTCGAGGACATCATCGCGCGCTGCACCGAGCCGCTGAAGAAGGCGCTCTCGGACGCGGGCAAGAAGGTGGGCGACATCCACGAGGTCGTCCTCGTCGGTGGCTCGACCCGCATCCCGATGGTGCAGGCGAAGGTGAAGGAGTTCTTCGGCAAGGAGCCGAATCGCTCGGTGAACCCGGACGAGGTCGTGGCGCTCGGCGCCGCGGTCCAGGGCGGCGTGCTCTCCGGCGACGTGAAGGACATCCTCCTCCTCGACGTCACCCCGCTCTCGCTCTCGATCGAGACCCTCGGCGGGGTGGCCACGGTCCAGATCCCGCGCAACACCACCATCCCGACGCGCAAGAGCGAGACGTTCTCGACCGCGGCCGACAACCAGACCACGGTCGAGGTCCACGTCACCCAGGGCGAGCGCCCGATGGCGAAGGACAACAAGACGCTGGGCCGCTTCCAGCTGACCGGCATCCCGCCGGCGCCGCGCGGAATGCCGCAGATCGAGGTGACGTTCGACATCGACGCGAACGGCATCCTGAACGTCACGGCCAAGGACAAGGCCACGGGCGTCGAGCGCAACATCACGATCACGGCGTCGGGCGGTCTGACCGAGGCCGACATCAAGAAGGCGGTCGACGACGCCGCGGCGCACGAGGCCGAGGACAAGTCGCGCAAGGAAGCCATCGAGGCCCGCAACCAGCTCGACAACCTGCTCTACGGGTCGAAGAAGCTGGTGCAGGAGAACGGCGCCAAGCTGTCCGACGCCGACAAGCTCATGGCCGAGGAGGAGTTCAAGCGCGCCGAGCAGGTGCTCGAGCGCAACAAGGACGCCTCCGCGCCCGACGAGCTGCGCGCGGCGTTCGAGTCGCTGCAGACCGTGGCGCACAAGCTCGCCGAGACGATGTACAAGTCGGCCGGCGCGGGCGAGGGCGAGCCGACGGAGACGACGCCCGGCGGAGACGGTGCGGGTGGTCCTCCGCCCAAGGATGACGTGATCGACGCGGAGTTCGAGGATAAGGCCTGATTCGCGGCTTCTTAGGACAACAGGAAACAGGAAACAGGAAACAGGAAATCAGAAATTGAAGAAGGCCTCGGGGTGATCCGAGGCCTTCCGCATTTTCGGCCTGATTCTGGGTCTCGGTCTGGGTCTCCCCGTTGCCTGTTTCCTGTTTCCTGTTTCCTGTTTCCTGTTTCCTGTTTCCTGTTTCCT